>JBIISZ010000013.1:0-24029 GCA_044340745.1 Saccharimonadales bacterium (SeqCode) | reverse complement strand
CATTTAAGATTCGAAACGCAGTAGTACTGCGTGATATCTGGTTCGGAGGTATCATCACGTTGATCACAACCACTTCATTCATTACGCTCATCTTCGGGAACGCCTGGTTCGGCGTACAGGTCGGGACACTACTCCTTGCCGTGACGTACAGCTCCCAGATCCTCGGAAACCTGTGGGGATTCAATGGCATGCTTCGCCAGCTCAACCGTATTTTCGGCGACGCCCGTGATATGAGCATGATCCTGAATACTAAGCAGATCGTCAAAGATGCACCTGATGCGAAACCGCTTGCCGTGAAAAAAAGTACTATCACGATCGAAGACATGACATTCAGACACACTGGTTCCCGCAATAACAAGGCGCTCTTCAAGCAGTTCGACCTCTCCATCCCCGCCGGGCAGCGCGTCGGTCTCGTCGGGCAGTCAGGTTCTGGTAAGACGACGTTGACGAAGCTGATCCTACGATTCGCTGATATCGAATCCGGTACGATCGCGCTTGACGGCCAATCCATCCAAGCCGTCACCCAAGAAAGTCTCCGCAAAGCGATCGCCTACGTCCCTCAAGAACCGCTTCTATTTCACCGTTCGCTTCGTGAAAATATAGGCTACGGAAAACCGGATGCGACTGAAGAAGAAATTGTCGAAGCCGCACGCAAAGCGAATGCCCTGGACTTCATCGCAAACCTGCCGGAAGGGTTTGATACGCTTGTCGGTGAGCGCGGCGTAAAGCTTTCAGGTGGCCAACGCCAGCGAATCGCTATCGCCCGTGCCATCCTTAAAGATGCGCCGATTCTTATCCTCGATGAAGCAACCAGCGCACTCGATAGCGAGAGTGAGAAATTGATTCAGGACGCGCTTCAAGAGCTCATGAAGGGCCGGACAAGCATCGTTATCGCCCATCGGCTCTCTACCATTGCAAAGCTCGACCGGATCATCGTTATGGATAACGGGGCGATCATCGAAGACGGAAGCCACGACCAACTGATTGCGCATAACGGCACTTACGCGAAACTATGGGCCCACCAATCTGGCGGCTTTATCGAAGAATAAGTTATTTCAGTACGCCAACTTCAACGAGTTGTCGGTAGTGATCTAGCGCTTCGACTTGCAAAAATGCCGCGATTTTCCCGAGTACAATTCCACTCATCGATAAATCATGCTTATTAGCGAAGGCAAGTATCCGTTCTTCTACCGCGTCAGCTTGGGATTCGTCATCGACAAGCAGTTCGATTTCAGCCACAGCATACGTGAAATCACTTCCTGGGTAGGTCGCGCTGTCGATGTCGATCGTGAAGCCTTCTTTCTGATAGCTTTGTCGCTCGGTTTGACATATGCAAAAAGCGGTAATCCCGGCAGTCGCAAGTGCTGATTCAATCCCTGCTTCCGTAGGAAGTTTGAGCTCCGTAAGAATATCTTCCGTATCAGTCAGCTCACGGTAGCGGTTCGTACCTTCGTACGAACCAGAACCAGAGACGAAAGGGGCCTTCAATTCGAAAGCCCCATCACGTACCCGCAGCCAATAATCTGCCTTGGTCAATTGGTAATCCGCACTATCTAGGTAGCTGTCAGTGATGACTTTACTCCCTGTTGGTTCGGCGCCTTCCAACAAGCGCTGTTTCTGCACATCGTCTAGTAAGAATTTCTTCTCTACTTCAACGGCAGACATTACTTCTGCTCTGGCTTCTCGCCTTCGGCGCTACCATCGTCAGCTTCTTCATTAGCAGCTTCGTCTTCGGTGACTTCGGTTTCGTCGACAGCATCACCCGCAGCTGCTTCGTTTGCGGCCTCAAGTGCGGCCGGTTCGTATACATTGGCAATTACTAAGTCGAGGTCCTGATCAACATCGGCGTATTCGACTCCTTCTGGAAGCGTGATGTCAGCAAGCGTCAGCTTGTCTTCATCTGTCGTCAGGTCGAGTACCGAAAGCTCGAGTGACTCCGGAAGGTCAGCAGGCTTGGCTTTCACTTCGACACTTTCAAGCGCCTGTAAGATGATAAGCCCGACCTTTTCAGCGGCACTTTCACCAATACCGTTCAAGACAATCGGTACTTCAGTCGTAATAACATCGTTCTGCTTAATCGCGTGGAAAGCGATGTGGCGAATATGGTGTTTTACAGGATCAACTTCAATTGCCTTGATAATAGCGAGTTTCTTTTTTCCGTCGATCGTAAGGTGTACTGGGGTGTGCTTCCCCGCTTCGTGGACAACCTTAGCAGTCTCCCCGTCAGGTGATTGAGTGGAAATAGGATCATCATGACCCCCATACACGACACTCGGAACGAAGCCTTCCTGCCGTAGTACGCCCACCTTTTTACCGTGCGCCTCACGTTTTTGAAGTTTCAATGAAATATCGTGCATATTTTCCCTTTCAGTTAATAGCCTTGTTTCTATTATAGTAGATTAGTTGAAATTTTGCTGAAAGGAAAGCGAGGTACCCCTCAAACGTTGTCCGTGCTAAAATGAACGTTATGCTTACAACTTTTCTGACTCACCTTACTTATTTCGGGGCCATTCCTGGTTTCGACCTCGTAGATATCATCATAGGCCTCGGCATTTTTGCCGTCCTCGTCGTCATTTTTGCTGAATCAGGGTTACTCATCGGGTTCTTCCTTCCTGGAGACAGCCTTCTTTTTACCGCTGGCGCATTATACGCAGCTGGGGTACTCCCGGGAAGCGTGCCAGTGAACATCCATCTGTTCGTCCTCCTTCTCTTTATCGCAGCTGTGCTTGGTGACAGTGTCGGGTACTGGTTCGGCCGTAAAGCAGGTCCCCGTATTTTCAAGAAGCCGGACGCACGCATCTTTAAGCAAGCGCACATTCAGAACGCCCAGGCATTCTATGAGAAGCACGGTGGTAAGACGATTATCATGGCACGGTTCGTCCCTATTGTCCGTACATTCGCACCTGTCGTAGCCGGTGTCGGAAAAATGGAATATCGAAAGTTTCTCTCTTATAACCTTATCGGTGGCTTCCTATGGACGTTCGGTATCACCTATCTCGGTTACTTTGCAGGCCGGGCGCTGATCGCCGCAGGTATAGACATCGACAGCGTCATCTTGCCAATCATCCTTCTAATTGTCATCATTTCCGTACTCCCGCCTGCGATCCATATCCTCAAGGATAAAAAGAACCGCGCTGCTATTTGGCTAACTACTAAGAAGCAACTGAGCCTTATCTTTAAAAAGCGCTCTAAATAACCCTTTATAGCGCTTGTAAAAAACCGCTTATGGCTCCATACTATAATCACCTATGGGGCATCAAATCAGCAAACATCTCGGCGCTACCGTCCACGATGACGGAGTCGATTTTGCGGTCTGGGCACCTTTCGCAAAAAGCGTCGCCCTTGCTTTGACGGTCGAATTCGACGCCAAAGAATACCCTATGCAAAGTGACGGGAGGGGGTATTGGCACGTAGAGGATATTGATGCCCAACCCGGCCAATCATACAAATACCACATCGTCACAGAGAAGGGTGAAACGCTGAAGCGTAACGACCCGTACGCACGGCAACTCACCGATTCGGACGTCGGTGCATCGGTCATAGTTGCCGGTGACTACGAATGGGAGGACGTCGAACACTTCGAAGGCGTCAGTCATGACAAAGCAATCATTTACGAGCTGCACGTCGGTACTTTTCACCGGCCTGATGCATCTACCCCTGGAACTTTTTATACAGCTATTGAGAAACTCGATTATCTTGAATGCCTCGGCGTGAACTACGTAGAGCTGATGCCTGTCACCAGCATGGCAACCAGCCATGGCTGGGGGTACGCGCCGAATTATATTTTCTCTATCGAAAACGCCTACGGCGGACGGAGAGGGCTTCTTGACTTCGTGAAAGCCTGCCACGAACGAGGCATCGGGGTGATTTTAGACGTCGTCTACAATCACTTCTTTAACGAGACAGACTTATGGCAATTCGATGGCTGGAGCGAGAACGACCGCGGGGGTATTTATTTTTACAATGACGAACGCGGTGATACCCCTTGGGGTGGCAGACCCGATTACGGCCGACCGGAAGTACGCCAGTTCATCCTCGACAACGTCGCGATGTGGCTGACGGAATATAAGATCGACGGCCTGCGCCTCGACTCGACCATATATATGCGAAACACCGAGGGCAACAATGATGATCACGAGCACGACATTGCCGATGCCTGGAGCCTCCTCGGTGAAATCAACGACCTGGTTCATAAGATCAACCCCAAAGCACTGATGATTGCCGAAGATAATTCATCGAACGATGGGCTGGTTACCAGTACGGCCGAACATGGCGCGGGCTTTAATGCTCAGTGGGAAGTCGGCTTTCCTCATGTCATCCGTGACAGCCTAGGAATCACGCAGAATCCGGACCAGCCGAGGCTTGCCGGTATCGAGTACGAGTTACAGCATACCTACCGCGGCGATGCATTCGATAAAGTCATCTTCAGTGATTCCCACGACACGGCAGCAAATGGCTCCGTTCGATTAAACGAAGCTGTTACGCCGGGTAACGCGGAGAGCGTCTCAGCAAGGCAACGAGTGCTACTTGCAAGTGCCGTCACCCTTACCGCACCGGGTGTTCCGATGTTATTGCAAGGTCAAGAATTCATGCAAGAAGGGTCGTTCAACGACTGGCAGATGTTAGACTGGGACAAAACCACTCAGTTCGCTGGGATCGTCCTTGCCCATCAACACCTTATCAACCTTCGCCTTAACCGTTTCGATAATACGCGCGGGCTCCTTGGGCAGTACACGAATATGTTCCACCGGGACGACACCAATAACATCATCGCCTACCACCGAAAAGACAAAGGCGGACCGCTCGACGATACGATCGTCATCGTCAATTTCGGGGCTAACCACTATACTGATTACGAACTTACACTACCGATAGCTGGCGAATGGCGTGTCCGTTTCAATAGCAGCTGGAAAGGATATAGCACCGATTTTCACGAAACGAAGTTCGAAGTAGCCACGACGAACAAGGAAGGCGACACAACCGTCGCCCTCTCCGCCTTCAGCATGCTTATCGCTTCAATCGACGCACCCCTTATGTAAGGAGCGGCTTTAAGTATTTACCGGTGAATGAGTCGGCTACCTTAACGATATCTTCCGGCGTACCGTTCGCGACGACAGTTCCCCCGCCAAGCCCGCCTTCTGGGCCCATATCAACGATATGGTCAGCTGTCTTGATGACGTCGAGGTTGTGTTCTATAATCACCATGCTATTACCGCCCTCTACTAGTTGCTGCAAAATACCCAGCAGACGCTTGACGTCAGCGCTATGCAAACCGGTTGTTGGCTCATCAAGGATGTACAGCGTCTTTCCTGTCGAACGGCGCGATAATTCCGTCGCCAGCTTGATACGCTGAGCCTCACCACCACTAAATGTCGTAGCCGGCTGCCCAAGACGAATATACCCGAGACCTACATCGACAAGCGTGTCAAGCTTACGTGCAATGGCAGGAATATTCTCAAAGAATTTCGCGCCTTGCTCGACGGTCATTTCGAGTACATCGCTAATCGTTGCATCCTTGTACTTTATTTCCAAAGCTTCGCGGTTATAGCGTTTACCATGACATACGTCACAGGTAACGTATACGTCTGGCAGGAAGTGCATCTCGATTTTGATCACTCCGTCACCCTGACAGTTTTCACAGCGACCACCCTTCACGTTGAAACTGAAACGGCCAGCTTTGTAACCGCGAATATTCGCTTCAGGCGTGCCGGCGAACAATTCACGAATCGCTGTGAACACTCCGGTGTACGTTGCAGGGTTAGAACGTGGCGTGCGTCCGATCGCAGACTGGTCGATCACAATTACCTTGTCGAGCTGGTCAATACCTTCGATGTTATCATGCGCACCAGGCACTTCATGAGCTCGGTGGAGGCGAGCAGACAATTCCTTGGCAAGAATATCGTTCACAAGTGTCGACTTACCACTTCCACTTACACCACTGACCACAGTCATCACACCCAATGGCAGGCGGACGTCGATATTTTTCAGGTTGTTCTCGCGGGCACCCTTAATCACCAATGCTCGGTCTTTTTGAATCTTCCGACGCTTCTTCGGTACGTCGATTTTTTCAGTACCGCTCAGGAAGCGCCCTGTAATACTATTCGGGTCATCGGCTACTTCTTGCGGCGTACCATGCGCGACGACATTACCGCCGTTTACCCCGGCACCCGGGCCGATATCGAGCAAGTAGTCGGCTTGGCGGATAGTATCTTCGTCATGTTCGACCACCAGAACCGTGTTACCTAGGTCGCGGAGGTGCTGTAGGGTTGCGATCAGACGATCGTTGTCGCGTTGGTGCAAACCGATAGAAGGTTCGTCAAGTACATACAATACCCCTTGCAGGCCCGAACCGATCTGGGTAGCCAAACGAATACGCTGCGCTTCACCACCAGAAAGGGTATTTGCGGCGCGGGAAAGCTCGAGGTAGCTCAGACCGACGTCGTTCATAAACCCAAGGCGCGCCTTGATCTCTTTGAGAATCTGGGTGGCGATAAACGCTTCTTGCTCAGTAAGTGTCAACTTGCCATTAAAGAGGTCGAGTGCATCTTCGACGCCAAGCGTACAGATATCCATAATATTCAAACCGTGGATAGTGACTGCCAATACGACCGGCTTCAGACGCGCACCATGACACGCGTGGCACTCACGGTCACGCATAAACCGTTCAATATCTTTGCGCATGAAGTCGCTGTCCGTTTCCTTGTAGCGGCGCTCGAGGTTTGGAATCACCCCTTCATAGGTAGAGTCGTATGCACGGCCATCACCAAGTGAAATACGGTACTTTTGATCACCCGTTCCATACAGTACTTTTTGCACTGCATCAGGGCTGAGTTCTTTCACGGGTACCCGTAAGTTGAACCCGTGTGCATCGGCAACAGCTGAAAGCCGCTTCATATACCAGGCGTCGCTGTTGACACGGTTATACGGACGGATTGCCCCTTCGGCGATCGTCAGATTCGGGTTGAACACAAGATCAGGGTCAACCTCGAGGCGGCTCCCAAGCCCTGTACATACCGGGCAGGCACCTTGTGGTGCGTTGAAGCTGAAGAGTCGTGGCTCGAGCTCAGGAATCTCTTCGTTCGGGTGATCAACACAGGCGTAGCGTTGGCTGTAGACATATGATTCCTCGCCATCGACATCAAGCACTTCAACAACGCCATCGGCAATTTCCAATGCTTGTTCGACAGACTGCGAAACACGCGACTGCATTTCACCGGACAGCGCGATACGGTCGACGACGATTTCGATGCTGTGCTTATATTTCTTATCGAGTTCAGGGAATTCATCAAGGGAATAAACGACGCCGTCAACCCGGGCACGGGCGAAACCTAAACGGCGGTATTGCTCCGGTATGTGGGCAAACTCACCCTTCTTTGCCTTTACGATAGGCGCCAAGATCATCAGGCGTGACCCTTCAGCAAGCTTCATCACCTCATCGATGATATCCTGCGGCGTACGGCGTGAGACCGCCTTACCACAGATAGGACAGTGCGGTACGCCGATACGGGCGTACAATAGACGAAGATAATCGTAGATCTCTGTTACCGTCGCAACGGTAGAACGAGGGTTTCGACTGGTTGATTTCTGGTCAATACTAATAGCCGGGCTTAAGCCGTCAATCTGGTCGACATCAGGTTTTTCCATCAGTCCTAAGAATTGTCGGGCGTAGCTGGAAAGGCTTTCAACATATCGCCGCTGGCCCTCGGCGTAAATGGTGTCGAACGCGAGGCTCGACTTTCCGGAGCCACTCAGGCCCGTAATAACGACTAACTTATCGCGCGGTATTTCCACGCTGACATTTTTCAAGTTGTGCTCACGCGCACCTGTAACCCGTATCACCTCTGACATATCTGCCTAATTATACACTTTTTCACAGCTTTTTTCCAGTCACGCGAAAGGAGACGTGCTCATGCTTGCATTCCCACCCCTTACGGCGTATATTCTATCCAAACTCAGGTACGCTATTATGAAGAAGTTTATTATCATCACTTGCCTCACCTTATCCAGCCTCATGGTCATGGATAGCTTCAACGCCGGGCATGCTTTGGTCATGTTCTTGCTCGTTGGTATCGTACCAGGCACCGATATCGTCGTCAGCGCGACGACAATGCTACAAATCGTCGCATTATTCGCAGGACTCACCCTGTCGCGCCTGGTATCCAAGCCTTTCCGCCAACTCGTCAGCCGTAGCCTTGAGCCGAAAGCTTCGGTTCAGGCGACTCGAGCCTAGCTATCTACTCATCAAACGGAACAATGCTCTCCGCCCAGAGCTGTAACTCTTGTAGAATGAATTCCTTGGAATCGTCACCGCTATGGACGGTTGCAAGTTTCTGCAAAGATTGTACGAACCCAGGGAGTTGGGCACGAACCCTGTCGGCGCGCCATTGCTCCCAGGCTGCCATTTCATCCTCAGCCAAACTGCTTGGGTAATTGCGTGCCTTATACCGCAGCAGTAAGTCGTTCAAGCGTTCATCGGTAAATTCCGGGTGAAGATCGGCGAGCTGGTCTACGGAAGCAGTGCGCACTTTCTCGATCCGTAATTTATCAACATCTGGAACGAACCCGTCGTATAACTGCCCCTCGGCGTTTGGATCTTTCGGAAATTCTGCCCTTCCTTCGAACAAGGAGCGGACGTTTTCCGCGAATGCTGGCGTCGATAGTAACAAATTGCGGTGTTTCGTGATGACTTCTTCGGAAAGTGAAATCCGCTCCCAACCGCCTTCGCGCTCAAGCACACCAATCGGCGCCACAGCTGGTGCGCGGTTGAGTTGCAGTTCTTTTACTGGAAGCTTCTGGAACCCCTCCGCTTGACGCTCTTCCCAAGTTGCAAATAATAGCTTCGCCAGCTCTGATGGTGATTTGTCTAAGAAAGGTGTAGGGTCGTAGCGAAGGTCATACACGATGACATTGCTATTACGCCCAGATGTCAAAGGAAATGCGACTGTCGCTTTATGAAATTCCGCATCATATCGCCCACTGACATAGACGAAAGGACGCTTGTTTTCAAGGTTTACCAATTCTGCGACCTTCTTCTTATCCCGGTACGTCAATAAATGTTCGTACAGCTGGGGCTGCTTCTGTTTGATAAGTTTCGTCACTGCGATCAGTGCCTCGACGTCACTTAGGGCATCGTGCGCCTTGAAGTGGTCAATACCGTTTTCCTTAGTGATCAACTCGAGCTTATTAACTTCCCTGCCATCAACGACCGGCCATTGGATGCCATCTGGGCGTAACGCCCTCGTCATACGGACGACATCGAGCATATCCCAGCGTGAGCGGCCATCCCGCCACGCCCACTCATACGGGTCGGTGAAAGTACGCCAGAATAACGTACGGATGAATTCGTCGTCGAACCGGATATTGTTGAAGCCGACAGTAATCGTATCGGCGGTAAAGATCTCTTCAGCCAGAAGCTTGGCGAACTCCGCCTCGGTATAGCCGTCCGCCTGCGTTTGTTGCGGGGTAATACCCGTCACGAGCAATGCCTCTGGTGAAGGCAGTGTATCGTCGTTCAGCTTCACCAAAATGTTATATGGTTCGCCTATCGGTTCGAAATCAAGCGTCGTGCGCTGCCCGGCAAACTGCATGATTCGGTCTTGCCTTGGGTTAAGGCCCGAGGTCTCAAGGTCGTAAAAGAAAAATGTTTGGCTCATTCACTTATTATAGCCTGAAAAGAAAAGTGGCGCCCAAAAGGGCGCCGGAACACAGAAAAAGCTAAGGATTCTTGCGTGGGGGCGGACGATACGGTCCGCCCCCACACGCGAAAATGATGACATGCAGGCAGTCGCGCGATTTCTCGCCTTACATACGCTGCGTCAGGGGACATCATGTCCAAGGCCGAGCAGATGTACCGGGGATCCCTGGTACTGGTCTGTCGCCATACCCGTTGTCAGTGCGAGACGGAGGCGCAGGAGCCACGTGTTTTGCTACGCGTAGCGGAACCCTGCTAGGGTCTGAGTCGCATCATTTCCTTTCTGCTGGACGAGGGTCGAGTTGCCGCGATGACAGGGGGGGTGTCGGTCGCGTCGGCGAGGGTCGTTCAGATGTCGGTGGTGGCCTTCATCGTGCACTTCATGGTGGTGTCCTCTCATCGATCCCATAGCAGCTCTTGCCACGGGTATACCACCACGCTCGTAGTAGGCGTGAAGATATATCCATGGCAAGGTCTTAGCGATTTCAATGTGCGCGATAAGCATTCGCTTAATCAGCTTGAATGGTATTATAGCAAATTATTTACTTTTTGTCAATAGTATTGTAGCTACTATTGCTCAACCAGCGTCATTTCGTCCCCGTTAATACGGATGATCGAATCGCCTTCCGCTCCTTCACGGATCAAAGCATGGGTAATACCCATCTTCTTCATAATGTCGCGCAGACGGTTAAGCCCTTCATACGTATCGAAGTGCGTTCGACGGGCAAACTTCTCGATTTTATGCCCCTTGACGATGAATATCGTACGCTCACCTTCTTCAACCTTTTTGACATGCCAAGCGAGCGCTTTGACGTCCGCATTCAGCGAGATAACCGCGACGCCGTCATCTTCGGTATCTTCTGCCGCCTCTTTTTCAGCTTCGCGTACAGCTTCTACCTTACTACGCAGAGCACGCAGTGCGTCAGTCAGACCGACGTGGGCCTGCGAAGAAATCGCGAAGACAGGGCTTTCACCAGCGACTTCCTTTAGCGCATCGACTTGCATCTGAATCAGCTCATCATCCAAGCCCTCGATCTTTGTCAGGGCAATCACTTCAGGCCGAGTAGCGAGCTCGGCACTATATGCGGAAAGCTCGTGACGGATCGTCGTATAGGCTTTTGCGATATCGTCAGCGTACGCGTCGATAAGGTGCAAGATGACTGCAGTACGCTCTACGTGACGCAGAAATGCGTCACCAAGGCCCTTCCCCTCGCTCGCGCCCTCAATAAGCCCCGGGATATCAGCGATAAGCAAACTCCCGTCGTCGATGTCAGCAACGCCGAGGTTCGGTGTTAACGTTGTAAAGGCATAGTCGGCAATTTCCGGGCGGGCGTTCGAGACCACGCTTAAGAACGTCGACTTGCCAGCGTTAGGAAACCCAACCAGACCGACGTCGGCCAGTAGTTTGAGCTCCAATTCAGCTTCGAATTCATCGCCTGGCTCGCCCTTTTCAGCTACCCGTGGAGCTTGTCGAACAGATGACTTAAAGTGGGCGTTCCCGAACCCACCATCTCCACCCCTTGCGACGACTACCTGTTGGCCATCTTGGGTGAAGTCAGCGATAACTTCGCCGTCACGGCGAACGATTGTCCCTACGGGTACCTTAATGAAATTCGTGTTTCCGGATTTACCGTGGCGGTCACGCTTAGCGCCCGCCTGGCCTGACTCGCCTTTGAGTTCTGGTTTGTATCGGAAGTCGATCAGCGTATTAAGGTTTTCGCTGGCAACGAAGACGACATCGCCACCCTTGCCGCCATCGCCGCCATCAGGGCCGCCTTTATCAACATAAATTTCATGGCGAAAACTGACGGCACCATCACCGCCGCGTCCAGCCTGCACAAACACTTTGGCGGTATCTACAAACATATATCCCTATTATATCAAAATCACCCCTGAATTGACAGGGGTGATTTATTATGTCGTTTTATGCCTAATGAACGTATCGGTAGACGGCTGCTTGGCCGGCCGAAATTGTACGGCTGTTAACAATGTTGAACCCACCGTATGCAGCGTTGTTCATCTCGCTGACGACGATCGAACCGTCAGGGTTAACCGACTCAACGATACCGGCGTGACCTGGGCTTCCCGCTTCTACGAATACCGCACCAGCGGCAGGCGTATTGTTTACGGTAAATCCAGATGCCGCACCACTGTAAGCCCATGAGCCACCGTTACCCCAGAAGCTTCCTACAGGGCGTCCGATTGCTGCACGACGTTCGTATGCGTACCATGTACAGTTACCGAAGGCGTAGCGGTTACCTACTGAACCAGCACGGAAACCTGAGTAGGCGACGCCATTGCCGGCAGTGGTTGAACGAGATACAGCCACAGGAGCCCTATATCCAGGACGCTCGGTTTCAGGAAGTTCACCGTTCGGTACGACGATCTTAAGACCTGCGACAACGCCGTTAAGCTCGAGGTCGTTATACGTGGTAAGGAGTGATGCGTCGGCCTTGTACTTATTCGCGATAGACTCGATAGTATCACCTTCCTTGACGGTATAGACGATACCGTTACGTGGAAGAATTTCCAGCTTTGTCCCGACGATCAATGAATCGGAGGTCAGGTTGTTTGCCCACTTGACCGTATCAGTAGTAATACCGAATTTGTCTGCGACAGAGTTTACGGTGTCACCTTCGACGACGGTATAGTTAGTGATGTTTCGACTTGCCTCTGAAGGCTCGACAATCACTGGCTTGCTAATAGTTGAAGCGCTACTCGTTGCCGCGTACTCGCTTTGAATACGGGTTGAGATGGCACGTTCAGCGACGTTTGGTGCAACTGCCAATTCGGTAGCAGCAGCCACCGAAGCGGCGATGTCTGTAGCGACAACTTCATTGACCGCAGGCTGCCCCGCTTCAGCGGTAGCAGTAGCCGGTGCCGCAGATGCGGTCGCACTTGACTCTTGTGGTGTGCGGTAGCCAATAGCAATAACCGCAACAAGAAGTGCGAATACACCGGTATAAATAGCGACGGTTGACGATTTGATGCGACCTTTGGCCGCTCGTTTGGTTTTTGGCTTAGCTGGCACATCCAAAGGACGCGCAACAGTTGCCCCACCCTGGGTAGCGCGTACGCTACCGCTCGTAAAATCATTACGAATTATCGTTCTCCTGCCGCTCGGATTTCTCTCGAGGGCGTCTACCGTAATTGGACTTTGCTTCCTTGCACTTACAAGGAAAGGGATACATGTCGACCAGTGTTTATTTATTATAGTTTCTGGTATCCGTGCGACCGTTCTGATAGGCGCATCAAGTCCTCACTTCCCCACTCGCAGGTGTTTTCGGCTGAAACGGCCGGAAGGAACACTAGTAGATGTGAAGCACTCGATGTGCTTTATCTATTGTAGCAACTATAGCTTTTTATGTCAATTTATTTTATAACTATAGTAATTTGTCAAGCGAACAGGTGTGATACCTTAAATAATTTGGCACTTTTGCTGACAATGGTTGCGAATATTCGCTTCATGCTCTTCTAGTGTGCGGGCAAAGTAGGTCACGTCGTCATCGCCACTTAGGAAGAAGACATAGTCGGTATTTGCAGGGGTACCTGTCGCAATTAAGGCGTTCTCGCCTGGGGCAGAAATCGGGCCAGGAGGCAGTCCTGCGTATCGACGTGTGTTATAAGGCGAGTCGAAATTAATATCGCGATTTTCACCAAGCTTGTCAGCAATATATTGATAGGTGACATCGGACCCTAGCTGCTGGCCGCCCCTGTAACGGGTATAGAATACTTGGGCGATTTCCTCTTTGTCATCACCCCCTGATTCACGCTGAATAATAGACGCCATCGTGATACCTTGATATAAGTTCAGTCCTTGGGCTTCAAACTTCGCTACCAAATCATTTTCCTCGATCACGCTCCAAAATTGGTCGAAGCTTGCCCGCAGGATATCCTCGACCGTCGCGTCGCTTGGCATACGGTAGGTTTCCCCGAAAATATACCCTTCTAGATCAGCCGTCGCTGGCCGGTCCTGGAAAAGGGTGTTCGCATAGTCGGAATAATCCGCCGCCAAGCCGGCCGCTATTTCCTCCTGGGTGTACCCCGCCCTTTTCAGCGCCGAGGTGACATCTAATTTTTTATCATCGGCGGTATCAGTCGCATCTACAAGGGTCGCGCCAGGGTACAAAGTGACGTTGAACATATCTACCTTGCCGCTCACCAGATGGTTGACGATCTCACGTGTCGATTCTGATGGCGACAGACGATACGCACCTGCCTGAAGGTTATTTTGCACCCCCTCGAAACGGGTGTACCACAAGAATGCAGTCTGGTCCCTGATAACCCCGCTTTCCTTCAAGGTATCGGCGATCGTCGAAGGCGTACTTCCGGATTCGATCGAGACGACTACCTTATCCGTGTTCGCTTCGTCGACCGGTGCAAGTTGGGCAGTATACCAAAACCATGTCGCCGCGAAGGCCGCCCCTGCCAATGAGAGCAGTGGACCGATGATGATCAGGGCAAGCTTCGCCTTGCTGATTCTTCGTTTCTTTACAGGAACATCAGATTGCGTCGGAGGGAGTGATTGAACTGGAGAAGAGGTATCAGTGCTCTCTAAAGACTGAGTTTGAGGAAATGGCTGTTGAACCTGTGTGCTCCCTGGCTGGCCTTGTTGTGGCACAGACTGCGGCGGTTGTAGCGCAGGGTTTGGTTGCTGCACCTTGTTCACAGGGCGTCGGCGAAAGTCATCCATGATGGGCCTCCAGGTAGTCTTGCAGGATGATACTTGCTGCTTGAGCGTCGATATCGCCCTTGCTATACGGTTTTTTGTGCGCGGTGAGACGCTGCTCGGCTATCACGCTCGTCAATGATTCATCTTGAAACACGATAGTGGCGACACTATTTTCAAGCAACTTCGCAAACTTCTCGACGTAATCGGTCTGTGTCGTCGCTTCGCCTAACTGATTGCGAGGGTACCCGACGACGAGCGTATCTGCGTTCTCTTTTACGATGATCTCGTTGATCGCTTCGATTTCAGAACCATCGACCTCGATAGTTGTGAACGGAACCGCGATACGTACCCCTAAGTCAGCAACAGCGACGCCGATGCGCTTCTCGCCCACATCCAGGCCAATCAGCGTACGGTTACTCATCCTCTACTTTGAATTCAATCTGTATCTTATTGGTGTCATTAGGGACCGTACGGACCCAGAAATACGAGAACTGGACGTCCACGGCCGTAATACCGTTCTGTGCTTCCAGCGTCTGCTGGACTTCGCCGTAAATCTTGCCCTTTACTTCTTCTTTGACTTCATCATCTTTAATCTGTGGGCCGACACGACCAGTCGCGTTCACGGTCGCAATCATCGTATCACCATCCTTACGGAAATTACTCAATGTCGCTTTATCGGCACCCGTGCTATAGATCTTCTGGGTCTGCTTATCGATGTTAGATTCGATAGAGGCCTTTAGGTACGTGTCGAGGCCGGATTTAGTGACCGCTTGAATCGTAAAGGTAGTCGGAATCGTCAGCTTCGCCTTCCCGTCGGCCGCTTCTTGGTCGACTGCCGGCGAAGAGACCGCGCCGCCACGGTCAACCGTGAAACTACTGTCGATCACGATCTCGCCATTGGTAAATTTCTTTTTCAGTGCAGCTTTCTCTTGGTCAGTTGATTGACCGATGAGCTGGCCCTGGGCGCGTTCGATGTCATCAGCCGAAACGACCTTAGCGATCTTGCTTGTACCGCCGGTCATCGAGCTTCCCTGTGAGCTAAACCCGCCCACTGAAGACTGGTATGAGCGTGAGGAGAGGTTGTACTGGTCCCCTGCGCTCGTAGCGACGACACCGACAGTCGCTGAATCTTGTACGATACCGCCTGGGCCGATAGTCGTTCCATCAAGCGTCGCCGATTCGGTACTCACGAAAGTAAGTCCGCTCGCCGAGAAACTCGTGCCTGCCGGTACGGTGATAGGGTTACTTGAAACCGAAGTTCTCGTCATCTGCATCGTACCGGTCGCCTTTTGCCCGACATCTTTCTGCCCCGTGGCCGTAAACTCAACCGAAACATCTTTTTTCTCCTCTTGAGCAATCGAACTGACGACGCCCTGTGAGAAGTTTGTCGCAGCAGTGCCACCAAGGCGGACCGAGCCACTGACTGGCTGCGGACTCGTGCTTGCCGTGATGATAACTGTCGCAGCTGGTGCGAATACGAACATCCACACCAAAAGTGCGATCAATGCGACACCGCCGGCGATGCCGAAGAACAACTTCTTACGGAAGGAATCGAAGTTAGGAATCTTAGGGCGATTCTTTCCCTTCTTCGCCACCTCTTTCGTACCACGGCTCGCCGCAGCAACTGCCGTTGCACCCACCGCTACATCTTCACCATCGATATTCAAATCATCAATCGCGTCGCTTCGGGTGTCGTCGCTCGTTCGGGTGCCATCTTTTACTTTGACCGTTTTCGCGTGGTCGCCGACTGGCAGTTCAGAGCCATCGATAATATCATCGCCGTCATCGACGACTAACGCAGGAACGTCCGCGATTTCCGGTTTGCTTTGTAGGTTCTTAGCGACTGGTATTTTCGCGTTCGCCGCTAATGCGACCAAAGCCTGGTTGTTCGTAATGAGCACCAGGTGCTTTTTCTCAGTCTTCGCCATACGGTCAAGAAGCCGCAGGTTTACAGCGCTCTGAAGCGTACCGGCCCGTTTTGGCGGTACGAGTGCGACGATTTTTTCGTTAGCTTTTTTTATTTTGCCAATGATGGCCGTAACGTCGTCGTCAACATCGATGTAGATAACGTCTTTATTCATATTAGATCTTTAGGAGCCGATTAAATTTATCTCGGATGGAATCTCCCTCACCACTCCCTACTAGTGTATCATACCCGACGCGCAGCAGCCCCATGGCTGTGATGAAGGTATGGTCGGTCACGTCACCAGTAGCGTCTTTGACACCGATAACTTCTTGTGGGTCGATATGGTGGACTGTCGGCTTCTTAGTGAACGGGAGTTCCTTATGCCATTCGGCACCTTGTAATATATCGACGAGCTTTTCAAGGCTCGAACCACCGCCACACAACAAGATTCGGTTCGGCAAATGGTCAACGGAATCAAATTCGCTCAATGCGAGCTCAACACCTGCGATCCAAACCTCAAGTGTCTTATCTAGGGCTTCTTCGACCTCTTTCTTGACGGTCGGCTTGATCTGGGAATGCCCGATATTTACCTTGAGCTTTTCAGCATCTTTGTACGATAGATTAAGATCACCAGCAATCGTTTGCGTGAAGCTTCGTCCACCGATGCCAAACATCTTCGTACCTTCGACGCCACCATCGTTGACGACGGCGATGTCGGTTGTACCACCACCCACGTCAGCTAGGATGGCAGTGAAGTTGCTGCTCGCATCACTTCCCAGTACACTACGGCTTACCGCGAACGGTTCGGCGGCGACTGCAAGCAACTCCAGCGAAAGTTCGTCGGCAACACGTTCCAGCGCACCAATGTGTACCATAGGGGCAAAAGCGGTATATATCTGCACCGCGACATCGCGACCCTGGAAGCCGATTGGGTTGCTGACTTTGTAGCCATCGATATGAATACCGACTAAAGCGCTGTTCACGAGCTTAACTTCGACTTCATCATTGCCCGTCTCAAGTGCAATTTGCTTCTGTGCTTTTAATTGGGCGCGTTCTTGCACCTTTTCGATAATGAATTCCATTTCGGCATCGTCAAGCGGACGATCCGGCTGAGGACGTCGGTATCGGATTGTATCCGTTACACCCTTCACGAGCTCACCGGCGATACCGATGACGACGCGCTTCGCTTGAAGTCCCGCTTGCTCTTCAGCTTGGGCCAAGGCTTCTTCACAGTTTCGTACGACACCTGCGATGTCGGCGATTGCCCCAGAATGCATATCGCTGACATCCTGTCGTGCGCGACCGACGCCGATGATTTGCAATTCTTCGCCGTCAAGCTTTGCAATAAGTGCTTTAACAAATTCAGTACCAATGTCGAGGGCGACCAGGTAATCTTCGTCCGATACCTTGCGCGCTTTTCGTAGCTTATCTAATACCATAATTGGATTCTATTATACCACTAGCGGCAACGATTGTGATTACGCTTACCGTACTTTCTATAAGTTGTATTTTATTAGTTTTTGTGGTATAATTATATAATGACTATGAATTCTCGAGAGCGCCGTCAATACGAGCGCGAAACGAACGTATCACCCGAACTCAAATATCTCGTCGAAGATGTTGAGAAACTGGTGAACGAGCGTGCAGAGGAATACCTGGATGGCACCCCCTTCCGCGTTAAAGTAGAAGGATTCTCACCAGATCTCATTACCGGACAAACCCCGCTAGGGATACGCCGTATCAAAAACACGTACATGAAAGATGTCGGCTCGCCGTATCGAGAGCTTCGTTCGGTCGACTTTTCATTCCAGTTCCCTTTGAACCCAGAGTCTGACAACCCCATTGCCGTAGGGCTTGACTGGACTGACGACAAAGTCACCCGGCTTTCTATCATCAATTCCCTGCCATTACTGCTTGTGGACGACACTAAATCAGGTAAGACGCTCCGCTCGTTGGTACTCGAACGAAGTGAAATGGCCAGCGTACTGAACACTATCGGCCTACCAGATAGCATATGGGGTATTTCAAATCGGGAACTTCTTGAAGATTTGCATTCCGCCAAAAATGTCCTGATGACGAGGAAGATATCGACCCCTGTCGACCCGTTCAGTTCGTTAGAAATCGTCCATGACGCGCGTATTGCCGACGATATCGACGGCAACCGACAAGTCGTTCAAGAACTCTGCCTCAACATCGACCATCTAGACGTCTCCCCTCAAGCCGAAGATGATACTCTTTATCTTCCTCCACAGGATCGTTTTCGTAATGCACTCCGTTTTGAACGGACCGAAGACGAAAGTAAATGGAAATTCGTCGGCGCTTACCACGGCAAGCTCGGTACTGGTACGATGCTCTACGAAAAAGTACACCTTGAGCCTCGCCTTGGGATACCTTCTGGCAAGGTAATCAATAAGGCGCTCAGCGTTCTAAGCCAGCGCCCGTATTGAGTGTAGACAGCCTCGCTACTTAAGCAAGGACCGCTTTGATACGTCGAATACCGGCACTTGAGGCCTCTTCCTTCGTAATCTTGAAGCGCTTGCCCTCTTCACCAAGCTGACCAGTATGGTCGACGTGGGGTCCGCCGCAAATCTCAAGACTGACGATATGATCATCAGGGCCCATTTGATACACTTTCACTTGCTCGTCGTACCGTTCACCGAAAGGACCGATCGCACCCATATCAAACGCTTGTTGTGTCGGGTAAAGTGTGAACTTTACCGGTAAGTCTTCGGCAATCCAGCCGTTAACCAATTCTTCTGCTTTATCAAGCTCTTCACGGGTGACTTTGCGGTCGAAGTTGAAATCGAAACGAAGGCGCTCTTCGGTAATATTGCTTCCGTGCTGCTGGAATACGGGGCCGATCACTTCACGAAGCGCTGATTGGAGAAGGTGGGTCGCGGTATGGTACTTCAGGTGAATAAGGTCCTGACCACCAAGGCCACCCTTGAATTCGCCCTTCGTTGCCGTACGAGAACGGTTGCGCTGCTCTTCCATCTTGGCGTCAAATTCCTCGCGCCAGTTTTCTGAAAGAGGAATATTTTGCTTGAACGCTTCTTCCGTCGAAAGCTCGACAGGGAACCCGTAGGTATCATAGAGGGTAAA
The DNA here is from genome assembly GCA_044340745.1 of Saccharimonadales bacterium (SeqCode). Classification (GTDB taxonomy): domain Bacteria; phylum Patescibacteriota; class Saccharimonadia; order Saccharimonadales; family Saccharimonadaceae; genus Microsaccharimonas. Next base: position 4,658 of record JBIISZ010000013.1, on the reverse strand, counting down.
GAGTTCAACGCCAGTCACTCCGTCCGCCGCGAATTTGCCAAGCTGCTGCAGACCCTTACGCAGCGTCTGACGGAAGACTTTCTCTTCCTTCACAAGTACAGCAATGATGGTGTCGCGACTCTCCGCTACTTCAGGGTAATCTTCTGCGTACAGGTCGGCGATAACCGGAACGATTTCTTCGAAGAAGTTCTGTTCGATACCGAGATCGAACGCGAATCGGATCGCACGACGAAGGAGACGGCGCATGACATAGCCTTGCTCTTTGTTCGCCGGTACACACCCGTCTACCGCCAGGAACGTTGCGGCGCGGAGGTGATCGGCGATGACGCGCATACTAGCGGTCGTGCTTTCATAGCTTTTACCGCTGAGCTTCTGGAGCTTTTCAATGATTGGCCACATCAGGCTGATACGGAACACGTCCGGGTTATCGATCTTCGCAGCCGCGATGCGCTCAAGGCCTGAGCCGTGGTCAATATTCGGCTTCTCAAGTGGTTCGAACTTGCCTTCAGCAACTTTACGGTAGGCCATAAAGACATTATTACCGATTTCCATAAAGCGACCGCAGTCACAGTTCGGGTGGCAGAACTCTCCGTACGCTGGGTCGTGCGGGGTGCCAAAATCGTAGAACATTTCGCTGTCAGGGCCACATGGGTCACCGACGGGAGTCGTTTCTGGCTTTCCGTTACGGCTCCACCAGTTTTTGCTGCCATCGTAATAGAAGATTCGCTCACCTTCTTTGATACCACGGGCGTACCCTTCTTCTTCGGAACCGATTTCCGCTTCACCAGCGCTGAGGCCCCGAGCTTCGAAAAGGCGCTTCCATACAGCCGCTGCTTCGGTGTCTTTTTCAATGCCGTATTCAGGAGCGCCGATAAACGCGGTGATATACAATCGGCTCATATCAAGCTCAACTACCTCTGATAGCCACTCGAACATCCATTCAATCTGCTGTTCCTTGAAATAGTCACCCATGCTCCAGTTTCCAAGCATTTCAAAGAATGTCGTGTGACGGTTGTCACCAATGTCATCAATATCTTGAGCACGAAGACAAGTCTGGCTGTCAGTGATACGCTGTCCATCCGGGTGCGGTTGCCCAAGAAGATACGGAATCATCGGCTGCATACCAGAGCCGGTAAATAAGGTTGATGGGTCATCCTTCAATACAAGCGGCGCACGTTTAACGATTTTGTGGCCACGTTGTTCGAAGAACTCAAGGTATGAGTTGCGGATTTGTTGAGCGTTCATTAGGGGTTATTGTACCAGATTGTGACATGTTTCGCTACGCTCAACTCCTCTGAAGCAAGGGCTAATTCGGTAATGCCGGGCCGAACGATGTCGAGTTATAGCGAACGCCTGTCCACGACCAGTTTGGTGACTCGCCGTCGCCATACGCGTAGAGGGTCGCCCCTTCTGTAATCATGACTCCGTCGAAATAACTAATTCCGGCATCGACATTGGGCGGTCGAAGTGTCACCCGGGTGTTTGCAATCGTATCAGCTGGCGTTGTTCCTGTTACCGAATAGCGGGTCGGGGTCGTCGTGACCGTTTGGCTTACCCGAGCAGCAAGCATACGCCACGGGGTACCGTTTTCCTGAATTCCTGTATACGAAAGGAGCGTCCGTGGGGCATCCGCCCACGCCCATACAGAGAACGTATAGGTCGTGTTCGGCCTTATAGAAGAGGCGCCTGGGTTCTGCGCGGCCATACCATCAGTCGCAGCAGCTGTTCGCTGTATGGAAAGCGAGCCATCGCCCTGTGGACCGCCTGATATGCGATTTCTGGTGCTTTGGTATTGGCTCCACCCGGTCAGATCGACTGTAAAACTAGGGTTCGGGAGTAGATTCTTCACACACCTCCCCTGCACTACTTGGCCGGATTGGGTCATAGCGTAAGCCGTGAGAGGGTCAGTGGTGGTGTTGGTGACGGAGAGACAGAAGGACTTTTGGTCATCGGAGGCGTAATAGTCGTAGGTAGCAGTAGTGGTGTCAGCAGGAAGAGAGAGGGTGGTGCTGCGGAAGGTGGCATCGGCGAAGTTTGCTTCGGTCGGGTAGCGGTCAGTGTTGGTCGGGGCGTAGGCAAGGAGTTTCTTGCCAGCTTGGGAAGCTGCCGTGTTTACCGCAGAGTCTTTCGCCCGGTTTTGGATGCCGTTATAGGCAACGATAGTGATGGCGGCGAGGATCGCGATGACGACAATGACGATGAGGAGTTCGACAATCGTAAACCCTGTTTGTTTGTGCCCACTTTGCATTAGGTTCAGTATAGCATAAGAAAATGACGACCAAAAAGCCACCTCGGGGTGGGCACGAGGTGGCTTGTGAGTGCTAAAGGACCTACGAGTAACCCCACAGGTGCCTTCTAACGTGGTTAGGGGGTCTTGCCCTTTAGCGTATGGGATGTATGTCTGAGCTCGTCACTCTTTTCGCGTAAGGTATCCCTCGCATGTTCAGTCAGGGATGATACCTTTTGCTTTAGGCCGTCGGCGCGATGTCGCGCGTCATTGCCCATATCTTGCGACATGTCTTGTATCCCCAAAACAGTCGTGTTAACGTTGGTCTTCGCATCGTCTATGAATCCCATAAGATCCCTCCTTTGCTTAGTTGTTAACACTTTTATTGTAACGTGCTCAGCTGAAAGAATACTTAAGCGACGATACCACCGCCGATACACCGCTCGCCATCATATATGACGACAGATTGGCCAGGCGCGACTGCTCGTTCAGGGTTTTCAAGCCGCAGCTGGACCTCGCCCGCTTCGTTGATTGAAAGCTGCGCGTCGACAAGTGGAGCGCGGTGGCGGACTCGGATCTGATACGTACCAGCTTCGGGACGGGTATTGATCCAGTGCGCCGAAGTGACCGTGAGTTCAGGGAGCCACAAGGCGTCGTCATTCAAATTAGTCGTGACATATACCTCGTTCTTATCCATGTCTTTCCCTACGACGTAATATGGTAACCCTCCCCCAATATCGAGGCCGTGGCGTTGACCAATCGTGTAAAAGATCGCTCCGTCATGCTGGCCCAGCACCTTACCGGTCTGCTTATCGATGATTGAGCCGGCAGTCTGCTCGACGTATTGGCTAAGGAATTCACGGATACCGATCTGACCGACGAAACAGATCCCCTGGCTATCTTTTTTACCTGCCGTATACAGCCCACGTGCCTTTGCCATTTCCCGCACCTCTGGCTTCGTGAACCCGCCCAGCGGAAAGAGCGTCTTTCGGAGCGCCGCTTCCGTAACACGGTAGAGGAAATAGGTTTGGTCTTTATTCGTGTCCGCAGCTTGCAGTAATTGCCCATTTTCAACCCGGGCGTAATGGCCGGTTGCAATCAGCTCGGCACCGTCTTCAATCGCAGCTTCAAGGAACAGCTTGAATTTCACTTCTTGGTTACACATGATATCCGGGTTTGGCGTTCGCCCGTGGCGGTATTCTTCAATCATATATTCAACGACCTTGTGACGATATTCATTTTCAAAATCAAAGACCTTGAAATCAATACCAAGATGCACAGCGACCCGCTTCGCGTCAGCTAGGTCGTCTGCCCATGGGCACCGCATACCGGGAAGGTCCTGAGTCCAGTTCTTCATATACACTCCCGTCACATCGTAGCCCTGCTCGACAAGCAGCGCTGCTGTCAGCGAAGAATCCACACCACCACTCATGCCTACATATACTTTCGTCATGAGGATGCCCCTAGGTAAAATGCACCGATTTTTACGACTTCTCCACCAGCAAGCCACCAGCCGCGAGGTGTCAGCCACCAATACCAGTTCCAGTCATTGTCGACGGTGACAGGATAATTTCGTATCACGACATCGTCAGCAAGCCTATTAAACTCAAGGCTGGCACGGCGCTGATGATAGCCAGATGTGACAAGTATCACATCGTGGAAATCCTGGTCTTTCAGGATAGTCTGCGTATTTTCGGCGTTTTGCTGGGTGTTCGCCGCTTCTTCGTCGATGATAATACTTGATGCCGGAATACCAGCTTCTATTGCCTGCCGCTCCATAGCGGCCGCGTTACTTGGACCAGTCTTATCAAGGGCAGCGCCAGACAACACCAGCGTGTCACTCCATCCATTCCGTACTAACGAGATGCCCGCTTCGGTACGAGCGACCGTGTCCCCGCCACTCACCACGACGACTGCGTCGGCCTTACTGCACTCCGTCCCTTCGACAGGCTTTTCAGCGCACCCTATAAAATCATTCGGTTGCAAATAGATACTCGCCCCAACGATGAGGCCGGCTAAGACTACCGGAATGATAAAGAGCCACTTCATACTGCCGCACCTCGCTCGTACTCACGACGAATCGTTTCAATGATCAGATTCGTCGCTTTCGGAATATTCTCTTCGTTCGATAAATGCCCTAACGTTATACGTAAGCTTCCATCGGCGACTTCGGGTGCTAGCCCGATTGCCGTCAGTACGTGAGAACGCGTCCCCTTATTTGCGGCACAAGCACTTCCCGTAGCGACTAACACACCTTGGGATTCCAAGGAAAATAACACTCGCTCGGCATCGAGATGCGGGAACGATATGTGCAAATGCCCCGCGAGGCGGTGTCGCGGATGCCCGGAAACGACCGCCTGAGGAAACGCCTCTACCAGTCGGTCTTGCATTGTATCCCGTAATTTCTTTAAGCGTTCTGATTCAAATTTGC
>JBIISZ010000002.1:0-107959 GCA_044340745.1 Saccharimonadales bacterium (SeqCode) | reverse complement strand
AGTGAAGCATCTTTGCTGCCGTCGTTTATGAAAAGTAATTCAAAAGTGTACTGCTTCGATAGTGACTTTGTCACTTTTTTCAATTCAGTATGAAACGCCTTGAGGTTCGCTTCTTCATTGTAGACCGGGAGGATATAAGAGATACGCTGTTTGGCCATATTGCCTGTAACTATACCTTGGACGACAGGCTTTGTATAGCATCACCCACGACCTTGTGTAGTTTCGTCGCGAACAAGCTTTTTTCAAACCGCTTCGCCTTCCTATGCAAAGTCGCAGGCAGGAAGCTCATCGTTTCAAATCGTCGCATTGCCGATGTTAAGCTTTTTACAGTCTGTTCCTCGAAGAATATACCCGTTTCGCCGTCTTGCACTATATCGAGCGCACCGCCTTTTTTATAGGCAATCACGGGTGTTCCGGCGGCTAGTGCCTCGACAGCGGAAATACCGAAGTCTTCTTCGTTAGGGAAGAGGAAGGCTTTGGCGGATTGCGCACGATGCACGAGTTCCTCATCGCTGATGCGACCGGTGAAGGTAATAGTCGGCCCCGCAAGGGATTTCAATCGATCTGTATCCGGGCCGGAGCCAATGACAGTTAGGGGTACGTTGAGCTCGTTTGCCGCCTGTATAGCAAGGTCGAACCTTTTATACGGTACATGGCGACCCCACAGGACATAGCCAGCACGTTCGCCTTTCGGCGGCGGGGTGAAGCGGCTGACGTCGACAGGCGGGTAGATGACCGTGCTTGGTTTTCCGTAGTATCGTTTGATACGTTCTTGGGTGACGGTCGAGTTAGCGATGAACACGTCGATATCTTTCGTCGACTCCAGATCAAGCTTACGCATGCGCTTCACGAAAAACGGAATTACTGGCCGGATGAGCGGAGTCAAAGCACCGAAGGTAAACTCTTTTCGAAATTCCTCATAGTGGCTCCAGTAATAGCGCGGAGGGGTATGTATATAGGCGATATGTATCTGTCCGGGGCGGGTCTTGCGCACGGATTTTGCTTCCGCGCTAGAGCTGCTGATGATGATATCGAATTCAGAAAGATCAAGCTCACGAAATGCTTTGGCACGGAAGGTTGGCCATAGTACATGCTTATAACGAAGCGCCTTTGGAAGCCGTGATTGAAGGCTTGTGGTACGTACGTCAATATCCTTGAATGCGGGCATCTTTTCGGCATCATACACAGAGGTGTAAATAGGCGCGTTAGGAAAGAGCTTGTGTATTTCGAGGACGAGCGGTTCGGCCCCACCCATGTTCGTGAGCCAATCGTGAACGATAGCGACTTTCGGTTTGTTCGTCACGTGTTATTTTGCTCCTCGTTTTCGGACGACGACCCAGAAGGTTTTGAATAGAATTTTTATATCAAGCCAGAAGGTCCAGTTCTGTGCGTAGAACAGTTCCAGTTCGATACGGTCATCGAAGGTAAGTTCACTTCGGCCTGATACTTGCCATAACCCGGTCATACCGGACTTTACGCTATGTAGCAGGGAAGTGCGACCTTTTGCGAGCTTGAGTTCCTGTGGGAGGATTGGCCGTGGTCCGACGAGGCTGATATCGCCCTTCAAGACGTTGAACAGTTGAGGAAGCTCATCGATGGAGGTTGCCCGGAGCCAGCGACCGAAACGGGTGATGCGTGGGTCATTTTCAACTTTTCGGTTCGTCTCGTATTCTTCAGCAAGGTCTTGGCGACCCATTTCTCTGAATTCTTCAGCGGCATCCCTCGTTCCATAGCGGGCAGCCATACTGCGGAACTTTATCAGGCCGATAGGCTGCGAGAAGCGACTTAATCGCTTACTGATATAAAAGGCCGGTCCACGATCGGAGAGCTTCTTAATCAGGAAAATGACCAGGAAGAGCGGTGACAAGACGATGATGAGAAGCAAGCTGACGATGAAGTCGAAGATACGTTTGACAATCGAGCCCCAGCCAATCAACGGTGTCTGATACACGGTGATCATAGGATACCCTAGGAAGACATCGACGGTATTCTTGCCGGAGTAGAATTCGGATTCACCGGGAATGAAGCTATAGTCGATGTGATTAGCTTGGGCGGCCGAAAGGATCCGCTGGTTGCGTTCTGGGTTTTCATAGAGTTCGGTCTGGATGATGCTTGTTATTGCGAGGGTCTCAATTTCTTTCAAAGCTGCTTCCGGTGTAGAGAAGTGGAGTGCCGGCGCACTATTCGCAGCGACGTGTTTAGGACCGGCTATCGCGACGATCTGATGGCCGCTCCGCTTGGTGTCGGAAAGGCTACGGGCGATATCATTTACGGCGTCCGTAGATCCGATCAGTAAGACGCGTTTCACGCCTTTGCCGTAGCGGAAGCTCATGGTCCGTACGAACCGCATAAATTCACGGACGATGACAATCAGCACAAAGGAGCCGACGAGAGCGTATGCGGCTACGAGTCGGGCGGGAAATATTTGCTTTTCGCTGACATACTCCCAGCCGATTACTAATAAAATGCCGATGAACGACCCGATGGCAATCTTGCTCCATTCGATCAGGCGTCGGTTGTAGGTTTTCGGTTGATACAGACCGATCAGACCGAACACGGCGATCCAGAACGGAACGATCAGAAGGAAGGCGAAAAGATAGTCGTAGGCGTATATGTTATGGAGGAGCGGGCGAGGGTCGTATTGCACGCGGGCGATATACGCAAGAACGAAGGCGCCGATCAAAACTAGGGCGTCGACCAGCATCAGGATAAGGCTATAGAGCTTTGAGTTTTGGCGGGTCATGTGTGACTGCTATTATAGCACGACAGGGGTGCGCGTGTGAGGGTGATACACTGGATATACATGACCACGAAGAAACACGCAAAATCACCTATGACAGCTGATCGTATGGGTTGGCTTGATAAGTTTTATGTCGGATTATTGTTGGTGATATTCGGCGGTATCGTACTCCATGCGCCGTTATCGGTTGGGCTTGCGGTTCTTTTCCCGGCTCAAGACTTGTTCATAAAGTCTTGGAAAGAAATCGCGATGGGGGTCGCCGGCCTGCTGCTCGTCGTAATTCTGACCAGGCGAGCGGCCTGGAGGATCTTCGCTTCGCGCTTATTCACGGCACTCGTTGCGTTTGCCGCGCTGAATATAGTATTGATACCTGTGTACTTCAGCGGTATCGAAGCGACCTTCGCCGGGTTACTTATAAACCTTCGGTATCTCTTTTTCTTTGTCCTGGTGTATGCAGCTGTCAGGCTCTACCCGCAGCTTTACAAGGCCTTTATTACGACGTTCATAGCAGGTGCAGCACTCGTCGTTGGGTTCGCGGTACTTCAGACGACGGTATTGCCGCATGATATCTTGAAACATATCGGCTATGGTCCGGAAACCATCGTTCCGTATCTGACGGTCGACGAAAATATGGACTACGTTCGTATTAATAGCACGTTACGAGGGCCGAACCCCCTCGGTGCTTACGCGCTCATTGTTATCGCGGTGCTGCTGGCGGCATGGTTCAAGGGGCCTCGGAAGCTTCAGAGGTGGGAATTATGGGGTATAGTCCTGGTTGGTGCCGGTGCGACTATCACGTTACTCGCGAGTTATTCGCGTAGTGCTGCTCTCGGTGCTGCGATTGCTATCGGCATCGTTATGATGGTGGCGTTCGGAAGGAAGATTACTCGTCCCGCATGGATTGCAATCGCAATCGTCGGTCTGGCACTCTGCGGCAGTATTGTAGCGTTTCGGGAAACACAGTTCGTATCCCAGGTAATCTTGCACGAAGATCCTTTAGAGGGTAACGATACAAATTCTAATGACGGGCATGCAGAGTCGCTTCTAGATGGAATCACTCGCATGGCACAACAGCCGTTCGGGGGAGGAATAGGAAGTACAGGCTCAGCCTCGCTGTTATCGGATACGCCTGTTATTATCGAGAACCAATACCTTTTCGTGGCCCATGAGGTGGGTTGGGTCGGGCTGGTACTCTTCTTGTATATATCGTTTTACATCCTGAAAATGCTATGGCGGAATAGGCAGCAGTGGTTTGCTTTGGGCGTATTTGCTAGTGGTGTAGGGCTATGTGTCGTGGGGCTCGTACTGCCGGTATGGGTCGATGATACAGTCGCTATTGTGTGGTGGGGGCTGGCTGGTATCGCGATAGCGGCAGTAATGCCGGCGTCGGTTCAGCCTAGAAAAGACGTTCGTTGAATATAACACAACGAAAGCTCTATGGTGCTTATGCAATCCGTGCTATTATTAGGCCATAAATCTATCTAAAAATTAAACAAACACAGGATGGAACAATGGTAAAAGTGAGGAAAAAGAGTAAGATCCGGTCGCTTGGGCTCGCCCTTGTCGCAGTATTCGTACTTGGTGGGATTGCGTTTGCGGGCGCGACATTTGGTAATAAGCCGACGATTACGGCGGACACGCCGACAGGTGATGTAAAGAGTGTCATCGTCCGGTTCAAGGATGCGAAGCCGGTTACTGCGTCAGGTAGCCTCGGTGAGGCGCAAAAAAGCTCCATCGAAGCCGCTGCAGACAAAGTACAGGAAGGTGCTTTGACGACGACCGGATACAAAGAGCTTACCCGCACTTTCGAGAACCTTCCTTACGCCGTGTACGCGGTCGACCCCGAAGGCGAAGCGAAGCTTAAGGAAAACCCGGACATCAGCGTCGTCTTCGATGACGTACGCATGGAGGTGGACGCGGACCTTCCGGTTCCGGCCATCGGTGGTACGCCTTCCGGAAACTTCAGCGACGGGTCGACTAACTATACCGGTAACGGGTATGCCGTAGTCGTGATCGACAGTGGTGTGGACAAGAACCACCCTGCGCTTTCTGGTAAGGTCATCGCCGAGGCATGTTTCAGTGAGAACCATGTATATTCCGACGCGACAGTCACCAGCCTTTGTCCAGGTGGCGCGACCTCATCTACTGCGACTGGTTCCGGCCAAGATTGTACGCTACCTGGGGCCTGTGGCCACGGAACGATGGTCGCCGGTGCGGTAGCGATGAGCCCTGCGAACCTTGACCTTGATAACGATGGGTCTACGAACGACACGGTCGTCGGCTCCGCTAAGGACGCCCGCATCGTAGCAATTAAGACAACCGCCCAAGCAGTCGGCGCTGCCGCGTGCCCTACCGACCCTAACAACACCTGTGCTATCTTAAGCTCATCAGGTGTCATCGCTGCGATGGACTATGCTACAACACTGTCTGTTTCCCGTCCGATCGCTGCGGTGAACACAAGCCTCGGCTTCGGCTTCGCAGGTTCTGCATCCGAGTGTTCCGCCCACCCGCTCAGCCAAGCATTCCGTGATGCCGGTACCGCCCTTAAAGCGCGAGGAATCGCCTGGGTATCTTCTGCTGGAAACTCTGGTGATCAAGCGGCGTATTACAATAAAACTCGTATTCCAGCTTGTGCCGGTGCGATCACCGTAGGTGCCACCAACGTTCCGGGTACTCAGATTTCGAGCTACTCAAACAACAGCCAGTTCACGACACTGCTAGCACCGGGTGGTGATGGCAACGGAGTCGACTACGATACCTATGTCTGGCTTCCTGAAAATGGTACAAACAGCTACACGGGTGCGAACGGTACTTCATTCTCAACACCGTTTACCGCCGGTGCATATGCGGTCCTGCGTGAAAAGCACCCAAATGCTTCTGTAGACTCTTTGACGAACCTTCTGCAAGCAACCGGAACGCCAATTACCGATAACCGCTCCGGCTATACCGTAGGTGCAAAGCCGAAGATTAACGTCGACGACGCGCTTGCTCAATCACCGTACCCAACTATCTCTGCATTCAACGGACCGTCAGGTACGGTAAATGAAGGGCAGGCAATTACCTTGACCGCAACGGTCGCGAACGCTACTAGTTGTTCACTTAACAACGGTATTGGACAGGTAACGATTAATAGTGGATCGATCTCCCGTTCAGTGCCTGGCGCTGCAAGCTACACCCTCACCTGTGTGAACGCGTACGGTGACAGCGTAAACCAAACGCGTAACTTCACGACCAACCCTGCACCGACTGCACCTGCTATCACTACACAGAACTTCGATAAGGCAGCTCGCACGTTCGTCCTCAGCTGGGCGGCAAGCACCGACTCTGATGGAATTCAGGAATACCGAGTGTACTTGAATGGACAACAAGTCGCAGCACTTCCTAACACGACGACGACCTATACTTTTGAAAACCTCAGTACAGACATCGCGTATACCGCAGAAGTACGAGCGGTAGACTCGCTTGGAGCCATCTCTACCGCGGCAGTGGCAAGCTTCGGTTCCGCACCTGCTGGTGCAACTGACGCTCCTGGCACACCGAACACCGGCGCACAAAGCCTCGTAGAAGGCCTTGGCACCCGCGGTATCGCCGTAGCGGTTCTGGGATTGATTGTCGCTGTATCAATCGTCCTTGCAGTATTAAAGCGAAGGACTCGCTAAGAAGGGGGTAGGGTATGGCGCAACACAAAAAACGATGGTGGCCCTACTGGCTCGTCGGTGGTGCGCTTATCCTCCTTGCTGGAGTCTGGCTTGTGCAGTCACTGATCGCTCAGCCGGACGAGGCGTCCGAGAAAGAGCAGCAGGCAACGACAAATACGCTTGATGTCCGTCCGCACCTTATTGACACTAATGATGCATATGTACGCTACATTCAGACAAATACGGGAAGTAGCGGTGTCGGAGCGGTACAGGAGCGAGATATTTTCTACGCTCAGGATGTCGATTGGAACAATGATACGGTCGTTGCATTGAAACTGTCACTCTTCAGCGGGAACCGTATTACCGCTGCCGGCATAGAGAAAATAGACGGAAAAGATGCCTATGTCATCGATGCGCTGGAGCCTTCATCGTGCCGAGCGACTACCCAGGACCAGACGACACGACTTATATTCATCAAGCAATCTAGCCGTGATACCTCGCTTCCTGTTATACTAAGGACAACCCCAAACACTGCGTCATGTGACACCTTGCAGTAGCACCTTTCTTCCAAAACAAAAAATAAAAAACAAACAACACAGACATGGTAGATAATTTCATTCGCAATCCTCGCGCACCCCGGGCAAGCTCGGTGGTGAATCATCGTCCTGATGAAGCGGTGCTTTATGCTAAGCGAGTGATCAGCATGTCGGATCTCGTGCAACCTCGCCCGACCGCTTCTTCGTCTCCTGTCGCCCCTGCGCCTGTAGTGCCACAACCACAGCCACAGCCTGTTACGTCTACAGCCAGTATATCCCAGCAACCTCGCCCGATGGCTCCTATGCAAGATATCCGTCCTCGTCCGGCGCAGACCGTCCAGGTCGTACATACCGATACGATTACGACGACTATTTCGGAAAGCGGTGCATATCGCTCATTCGAAGTGGATGAAGTGTTCGTAAAAATTGCCGCAATCGAATCCGAACTACCAACGTCCGGTAAGGCAGCACTCCCTGACGCTTCGGGTGCAGCTACCATTGCTCGTCCGACCGTTCCAACAGATAACCTTTTGAAGAAGTTTCGAGGACGAACTGATTGGCTCCGCTATGGCATGGCTGCCGTCGCAGCGATGTTTGTATTGGCGTTAACAGGCTACGTCAGTATCGATACCTGGATCACGAACAGTGAAGTGAAGCAGGTGGTCGCAGAGAAGCAGGAATCACAATCTAACGGCGTTATCTTAGGCGAAGGTGAAGACGAAACCGAAGTGTTGCCGAATGCGATTGATAATTACCGCGTCGCCGGTGACCTTCCACGAGTACTGACAATTGATAAAATCAATGTCCGCGCTCGTGTATTGCCTATGAGCGTGAATGCTGACGGTGCGATGCAAGCACCGGTCAATATCTTCGATAGCGGCTGGTACGGCGGAAGTGCGAAACCAGGTACCCCCGGAGCAACCGTCATTGATGCGCACGCCAGCGGTGCCACCCGCGAAGGGCTTTTTGCCTATCTTGATACCCTCGCGGTAGGTGATAAGATTTCTATTGAGCGGGGAGATGGCCAAAGCTTCACCTACGCGGTCACATACATGGAAACGGTGGCGCTCGACGATGTGGATATGGACAAGCTTCTTACACCTTATGGTGGTGCAAAAGAAGGTCTCAACCTGATTACCTGTACTGGTGACTGGTTACCAGATAAGAAGACGTACGACCACCGAGTGCTCGTATACACGAAGAGGGTATAGCATGGCAGGCGAACGTTCCACGAAGCGACAAAAGGAACTCTTAGACTTCGTCGACCAGTTCATCAAAGAGCATGGGTACGGCCCAAGCTACCGGGAAATCATGAGCGGACTCGGCTATAAATCCGTTTCTACGGTCGCTATCCATATCGACGGGCTGATTGGAAAGGGATACCTGCGAAAACGGGATAACTCAGCCCGTTCCCTTGAGGTGGTGACCTCTAACTATGGCTCATTAAGTGAAGCGAAGAAAGCCGCACCGGACAGCGCTAAGGAAAAGTGGATGGTTGATGCAATCAAAGAACGGTTTGGCCAATATACTGATAAACCCGCGCCGCAATTACTTGATGAGCTCTACGTCTTAGTCGGAGCCCTGAAGGTGCTCGGATTCGACGGCGCGTATGAAGCGATGCGTGCGAGATTGGCGGAAGTTACTCGCCGTTAAGTCGTGATTATGACAAGGGGTCGCGCAGCCTTTTACCCCCTTGACTACCCCTATAGAAACCGCTATAATACGCCAAGTATTCCGGCGTAGCTCAGCGGTAGAGCAGGTCGCTGTTAACGACAAGGTCGCTGGTTCGAACCCAGCCGCCGGAGCCAGACTCAGCAGGTAAATACCCAGACCGGGTTCCCTGACCAAAAGTCAGATTTACCCCTTGAGTCAGACAAAAGTACCAATTGTCACCAAAAGGTACAAAACCGATGGAACCGTCCGAAAGGGCGGTTTTTTCGTGCTTACCCCTGATGTTTAGTCCTGAAATTGACTGGTTGCTCCTAGGGCGACTGGACAGCCGACATGCTGACCTGGTTCCTTGACCGGGAGGCTGCCACTCCTAATCTTTAAGAATGCTGATATAATGCAATCAAGATGGCTACAATTCAAGAAGGAATAATTGAAACGCTTTCAGGTCTTCGCGACGACCATACTGTCTATGTCCTGAAGGGCTTTAATCGATGGGTTGATTCTATTAACGGGGAGTTCTTGTTCGGGCGACGGCCGATACTTGACTCACAGTTAGACTTTAGGGCCGTATCTAGCAAGCTATCCTCTGGAAGATCATTTTTTGCCCTGCACGAAGACATCGCCTGGCTGGGCGAGAAGAACCTCGGCGGCTTACCGCAAATGCATGGCTATAACCTTGTTGTTATCGAAAACGATGCGTTTTATATTTACTATCCGGGTTACGATACGTCATCTTGGGGTTATGAAACCCAAGAGCTGTTCAATAGAGATACGGATAATATAGTCCAGCAATACTACGGCGATGTCTCTGTGGCCGAAGGACTTAGCTATATTGCTTATAACGACCTAGTTGGTGTTGAATACACGGAGGTCTTGCTGTCGAGCTTGTGTAGCTTTACGGCCAATCTCTCAGATGGCGCGGTCGAACTGCCAGAAGAGTACGACGCAGTTGCCTATGCCAATATCGTCATGGACGTCATCGATAACAACATTGGTGAAATTAATGTATTAGTCGACAAGGTTGATACAGATGTCAACATAAGAAAACTGAAGAACTTCTTGCTACCTATTGGCGTACGGTTTACCCTTCGCGACTACGCGAATATTGAAGATGAAATCGATGAGGTACGCGCAGAAGCATATCGAGAAATTCTTCGTCGAAAAAACAGCTCTTATAACTTCAGAGACATAAAGGTATATAGTGACCCATACGAGGGCGCTGAGATAGCCGACGTTAATCAGGTGAGAGTGGTGGATGACATAGTCGCAAACGCGATCAAATCTCAAGGCGGAGAACCATTCAGGGATGTCTTTACGACCGCCCCAACTGGTGCAGGTAAGTCAGTTATGTTCCAGGTGCCGGCCATTTACCTTGCCGAAAAACACGATCTATTGACGATAGTAGTGAGTCCTCTCATTGGCTTAATGAATGACCAGGTCGATAACATAAAGTCCATGACAAGCGCAGCGGCTACTATAAACTCGGACTATACACCTATTGAAAAAGAGAACACGATGGATCGAGTAAAGTCTGGAGAGGTATCAATCCTCTATCTTTCGCCCGAATCGCTTCTCTCAAACTCGGACATAACAAACCTTATCGGGGACCGAAAAATTGGATTGGTTGTTGTGGATGAAGCGCATATCGTAGCAACGTGGGGGAAGAGTTTCAGGCCGGACTATTGGTATCTTGGGGAATTTATTCATAGGCTTAGAAATGACCCGAAGACTGAGCACCGGTTCCCGATCGCAACATTTACGGCAACGGCAACATTTGGTGGTAACGAGAATATGTATCAGGAGATTATTGAATCTTTAAAGATGACGCCACTAAAATATATCGGTAATGTGAAGAGGGATGATATCTCGTTTGATGTTCGTCGTCACATCAAGGACCATGCATATAAAGAGGAGAAGCTGCAAACTGCTGCCGAAGCAATAAATGCAATGGCTCAAAATGAGCTCGAAAAGACCTTGGTATACGTACCGTACACACGGCATATATCTGACCTATACGGAAAGATGCACGATCAGGCTCGAGTAGGTAAATACGCGGGCAATATGACCCCCGGGGAGAAAAACGAGACATTGAAGTCTATAAAAGATGGGTCGAAGAATGTAGTTCTTGCTACCAAGGCCTTTGGGATGGGTATCGACATCGACGACATCAAGAATGTTTACCACTTTGCTCCAACGGGAAACGTCGCTGATTATGTTCAAGAGATAGGCCGTGCGGCTCGCAGGCCGGACATACGTGGAGTCGCAAGCACGGATTTCTATAAAGAAGACTTTCGTTATATTAAGCAGCTTCACGGTATGTCTAGTATTAAGAACTACCAAGTAAAAGCTGTATTGCAGAAGATATTTGAGCTGTACACCAAATACAACAAACGTAATTTCCTCGTATCGCCTGATGAGTTCTCGTATATCTTTGCCGATATGCGTCCTGATGAAATAGACGCAAAATTGAAAACGACGTTGCTTATTATCAAGAAAGACTTCGAGCTAGATCCGAGCCTCAACTACGTACCGCTAATCTTTAAGCCGCGTAGTATGTTTACTTACGGCTATTTCATGATTAACGATGAATTTATTCCGGTTCTACAAAGCCATAATCTGTTGAGGTTCTTTAAGAAGTTGGACTTACCTCGTATGACAGAAGACCTTGACCGTACGGGGTCTATTATTACGACACGCTCTCCTGGCGATACCTACCAATTAGACTTTAAGGCTCTATGGGAAAATAGGTACAGGGATATGTCATTCGGTATGTTTAAGCGAGCTTTTTACATGGGCGAGTTGCCTGGGTTTGATTTCAGGATTAGCGGAGTGAACCGGATGCTTGTAAACAGAGTCGTGCTTGAGATAGATGGTAGGGATAAGTTTTTCAGCGAACTGAAGCATGAACTCCTGGGATTCTTCGATACTATGAAGGAGATTTTTGACGACTTAAGACAGGCGGGCAGGCACTTTTCATCCGAGGAGCTTTCGCAGCGCATAATCGACAAGCACGGTGTGGCTAAAAAGCATATTGCAGACATGGTAGCCTCTTCCTTTATGCACCTACTGGCGCGCGTAGATGCGTCAAGCATGTTTAACGCCGGTAACTTCTTTGAATATAACTCCACTACCAATAAGTTTGTTATTAAAAACACTTCATATGAGAAGCGTTTGTATTCTTTGAAGAAGACGGTCAGGATAATGCTTGCTGATGATCGTAAAACCAAGACCGTTCGCTATTCTAGTAAGTTAACCGACGATAAGCAGGTGATTCTCGGGCAAATAATTGAACTACTCGAGGCGGCAGAGTGTAAGATATCATCTGGTAGCCACCCCGAGTTCTTTGTTCGTGTTAACAACCCGTATGCTATTGAGAGGATAAACAATAATCAATCGTACGTGAGCCATACTGTTGCGCTCGTCGCCGAAAAGCACAAGGAGTCTTATGAACTTATGGGTTACTTCTTTGAAAAGTTGAATACAGACGATGAAAGATGGGACTTCATTGAAAAGTATTTCTTGGGCCAGTTAGGAGACGTCGAGGCTTAGCGCCCCATCCTTCACTGATACCTTATTAACTATTCCATTCGCTAGCGCTGTCTTTTCGGCTTCGCTACCGCCTCGTAGTACATACCGGGCATATTCAACCAGCGGTTTGGCCGGCACTTGCTCGACCTTGTATTGTTTCAAGATATTTTGTGTGACTGTGTAGTGTTTGTCTATTTTTGCCTGCAGTTTGGCGGTGACGTGAATTTTGCGTACCTCTTTTTCGATGAGTGGCTCGAGGAGTTCGCATAACAACTCTTCGTTAATGTACTTTTCCTTGCAGTTTCGGTCGACTTTACGGGTGCAGTTGTAGTAGACGAATCGCTTGTATGCGCCAGTACGTTTTAGTAGTTTGATCTTGTCTTGTGCGGTGACCTCTGCACCACAGCTACATTGCAAGAGTCCGCGGAAAGCGAATTGTTTTGATCCCCACTGGCCCTTATAGACACCGCGAGATTGCTGCACTTCATTCCATAGTTCTTTTGAGATGAGTGGTTTGTGCGCACCCTTATACCATGGGTTGCCCGGGCCTTCGGGGTACTGGAATTCGCCGTAGTAGAAGGGGTTGATGAGCATAGCGAGTATGCTACTGACTGGCACTTTGTGTCCGTTACGCGTCGTGATGCCTTCGCCGTCGATCCATTCTTTGAGGCGTCGGCCGCTCCATCCCTGTGCGGCTTTGTGGAACATTTCGGTGATTATGTCTGCACGCTCGGGGTCGGGGACGATGTCGGTAACGCCACCGAATGAACGGTTTATGTAGCCGAGCGGTGCCGTACCTGGTCTCCAGCCCATTTCACATTTTGCTTTGATGCCGCGCTTGACGTTGATGCTTTTGTTGTCGTTCTCTAATTTTGCTTGTGAGCAGAGGATCATCAGGAGGAATTTTTCGTTCGGACTGTTCGTGAAGGTTTGCGAGTAGGTGCGAATATGCAGGAGCTGTTTTTGGTCCATTAGATCAACAATCGCACCAAGGTCGCCGGCATTTCGGCTGAGTCGGTCGGGGGCCCAGGTGAGTATGGCATTGTATTCGCCATTCATGATTCCCGCGAGCATTTGGTTATAGACGGGGCGTTGGCCTGAATCTTTGGCAGAGTGACTCTCTTGTAACTCGCAGACAACATTCAGGCCTTCATTTTCAGCGAGTGCGCGCATCTCGGCAAGTTGTGAATCGATGCTCATCGCCTGACGCTCGTCTGATTCAGACGACTTGCGGGCATAGAGGCAATATTTGAGTTGGAGTGCTTGTGTTTCCATTGCAAGCAACAACATACCGCGTAACAGAGATAAAGTCTAGCGTATTCTAGAGATATTTTGGAAATACACGGGCAAAGTTGTCCGCAGTTTCGACAAGCCAGGCAATAAGCTCTTCTGATTCTGACGGGTTAAGGAAATCGCCGTTCTTTGCGATAATGATTCGACTGGCTTTGCGTTCAGGTAGTTCTTGCCAGTCAAGTTGCAGGCCAAGCTTTTGCTCGATCTCCTCTTTTTTATTGGCGAGCTTATGGAAGAGGTCTTTACTGTCATTGATATAAAGTTCCATACCAACTTGTTGTTCGCGCGAGTTAATGGTTGCACTTAGCTTGGCCTGCGATGAACCGATACGAATAGTTTGCCAATGTTGTGGGCGTGGCGTCTGCCAGCTTTTAATGTATTTTGCATGCTCTTCGCCATACGCACACATACGCTCGAAAAATGTTTGTTGCTGGAGCTTGAGGTCACTAAAGCTATTTCCTGACGCACTTTGTTTTACTGTCTTTGCCCAGTCGTTTGGCTTAGCGATGATATTAAAGCGTGGTGCTGGTTTAGAATCACCGATCTTCCAGGCCTCTATTTGTAGCAAGAAGAAGTTTGCATCTTCTGTGGTGTTTTCATTAAGCCAATTTACGGCCTGCTCATGCTCTTCTCGGGCGCGCTCGACGATCCAGACGATAACTTCGGCCTGGAGCCCAGCGGCATAGGTGATGATTTTTCCAAGGTGGTCGTGGTTGGTTGGCTCGAGCTGGTTTTCAATGACAATTTTCTTACCATTATCATCCTCGGCAAGAATATCAACGTGGAACTGGCCAACACCAACTTCTGTTTGCGTAGCTACAATGCTTATGTCGATCGTTTCACTAAGATGTTCGATGTTTTCGGGGAGAGCGAGCCACTGCGTGAAGTCGAGTGCCTCATGTCTCCAAACATCGCGAAGGGGAATCTGGACTAGTTTGCTTAATTCAATCATGAACTGATTATAGTACAGATTACAACTGGCTGCTTAATCGCTGCATGATCCACTCATAGCTTTCGCCATTTTTGCCACCAACATGCCACTCATCCATCTCATCGAGCTTTAATCCGCTGACCCCCAAATATGAGTAGCCATTTTTGTAGTTATAAATCGTGGCTGGTCCATAGGGGGTTGAGACGATCCACTCGACATCCGTCTTATGGCTGTCCGGATTGGTGTATGGCTCGCCAAACATCTCGACTAGTTGACTGTAGTGAGCGTTTACATGACCCTGGAAGCTGGTGCCATTTCGCATCTTCATTGCATCATGAGTCATTTTCATAAGTAGTTCCTTTCTTCAGCAACACAACATACCGCCAAGCGGAGATTAAGTCTAGTAATCATCCGGATCGGGATTATCTTGTCGCTTTTTCTTATCATATTCGTACAGCTGGTCATCGATTATATCTTTGGCATTAGGAAACGCCCGATAGAACTCTTCGGCAAACATCTTGCCCAGCTTTTCGGGACGTATTGGTCGGTGAGGGTCATAATCACCAGTGTCCATTTTCGCTTCATACATCTGTCGACGTAGCTCAATTCGTTCAGCTAGCCTGTCGAGCATATCGAGTTCGCCGCTATAGTACATTGGGTCAATGCCAACAGGTAGGTGAGTGATCCGCCCAGCACCGCGCTTGTCGAAGTACTCAGTTTCCACACGGGTAGAAGCGTACTTTTGGCTGTTATGACGGAGATAAAATTCGATCGAACGCTGAATGTTATTCTGGATGTTTTCCATTAACTTGGCTTCGACGTAGTCGTTCATGGTGTCTTGGCCAATTTCTTGGGCATCACGGACGTCATCACGAAAGCTAGTATCATCTTCCATCCATCGATACAGCGTACTCCGAGCGATGCCTGCTTTTTTGCAGGCACGCTGAAGATTGGGGTTCTCCCGAAGCAGCCCGAGGATTTTATTCCTGTTCGCTCGGCTGAACTTCGTCATCGCTTCCTCGTACGATCAGCTTGCGCTTTTGGCCAGTTTCTTTTTCCCAGCGCCGCATAATCACTTCGGCGTAGGTTGGTACTTTTTCCATAATGTAACAGCGTCGGTTCAGCTTGATAGACGCGATAAGCGTGCTCCCTGACCCGCCAAAGGGTTCCACTACGAGGTCACCACGGCGCGTAAGAACCTTAATGTAAGGAATAAGGATATCAAGGGGCTTTGTGCCGAAAATAATGCCCTGACCAGAGTTTTTGACGTCATCTGTGTTGTACTCGATGAAATCAGTCGGCATATAGGTCTTACCTTTTTCATAGCCTTCCCATTGCGGTTTGCCTGAGATGGCGAACAGGGCGGTTTCGTACATTTCCTGTAGCGGACCCTCTTCTTCGTCGGTATTGTATGACACATCACCTGAGCCACCAACGACTGCGATGTCATGTTTCGAGAAGAACTTGTACTTTGACGAAAAGCCCTGGTGTCGATTCGGCAGATGCCAGACAATCATGTTTTTCACCTTCCAATACTTTTCCATTTCATTCCACATCTCACGCAGGTTCTTCCAATTCTCGTAGGAGATGATGCTAAAGTCTGGTTTGGCGTGCTTGGCGATGTTGGCCATCCAAAGGCTGATGAAGTTATCTGGTAATGATTCGGTTTCGAGGTAAATGCGATTGCGCTTGGCGCCAAATCCTTTTACGGGCTTACCGGCTCGCTGCGCATGAGTGTAGTCGAGGATATATGGCTCGTCCGTCATGCACATATCGGCTTTTTCGCCGTTCATGAGTTTATCGAAATCCGCTTCGATAGTGGAATCACCGCACATTAAGCGGGATTCACCGAGTTGGTAAATGTCGCCCTTTTGGACGGTAATCTTTTTGATATCGAGCTTCTTGAGCTCTTTTTTAAGGTCGAAGGAGTTCTTCTCCTCGGTATCTTCGATAGCAAAGACGTCGTCGAGCTCCTCGGAACCGAAACCGACATCGACGAGCAAGTCCTCATCGAATGATTTGAGCAGGGAGTAATCCCAGCTTCCGCCTGTTTTATTAAGGCGCAGGTTAAGCTCACGCTCTTTGCGCTCGGTGAGATTAAGCTCAACGATGGGAACTTCGGTGTAGCCGAGTTCCTGCAGAACCTGCAGGCGCATGTTGCCGCCAATCACGATATTGGCGCGAGATGGGTACGTATTGACGATGAGCGGGTCTACAACACCGAACTTTTCGATACTTTCGCGGAGTTTGGCGAGCTGCTCGTCGGTCCAGGTCCGCGGATTTAGCTCACTAGCTTTCAGTTTATTAATATTTACGTGCTGCACGTGCAGCTGAGCGGGTGAAGTGGTCATGTGACACCTCCTTTCCCTATGCTCTGGAAATAAAAAGAGCATAGATTAATTGATAGAAGCGGGTTCACAAACAATTTACCTCTGTTGAGATAAAAGGTTCGCCTCCTTTTTCTTTCAACTCTTTCTATGCCGTATAAGCTAATGAATGAATTGGGACTTGTGATCCGGGAAGGTGCGAGCCGTGTGGCTGCTTTCAGTATAGAATACATAGCATTGACAAGTCAACATTATATTTTCTTGTACATTCTCGGCACTTCTCGACAATTCTGGATTAAACTCGACAATTCTCGACATACCGCAGGCTGCTTTATTGGGGTGGATGAGGTATAATGTTGTGTAATATGGCAACAAAACTACAAACCCTCGAAACGAGACTATGGAGCGCTGCCGATAGCCTTCACGGAAACACTGAACTTAGCGCGCACGAATACTCGACACCGGTACTCGGACTCATCTTTCTGAAATACGCAGACTACAAATTTACCGCACTGGCGGACAAGCTTGGTGTTGAGAGTCCTGACAAGCTCGATGTACAGGCCGAGGGTGTCATGTATTTGCCGACTGAAGCTCGTTACGAGACCATCTTGAACCTGCCGGAGGGTGCGGATATCGGCAAGGCCGTTAATGATGCCATGAAGGCAATTGAAGCCGAAAATGAAGATTTGCGTGGTATCTTACCCAAAAACTACACAATTATCAGTAATCCATTTCTGGTAGACCTGCTAAAGAACTTTAATTCTATCGACTTCTCCGAAGGAGATGTTTTTGGCCAAGTGTATGAATATTTCCTTGGCAAGTTTGCACTCGCAGAAGGTCAGGGTGGTGGAGAGTTCTTCACGCCAACATCTCTCGTAAAGCTCATTGTTGAAATCATCGAGCCGTACGAGGGCAAGATCTATGACCCAGCCTGCGGAAGCGGTGGCATGTTTGTCCAGAGCGCAGATTTCGTGCAAGCGCATCACCGATCAGCCAATACGTCTCTCTCAGTGTATGGGCAAGAAAAAACAGCAGCCACCGTCAAGCTTGGCAAGATGAACATGGCAGTGCATGGCCTGTATGGAGATATTCGTCAAGGTAATACGTTCTACGAGGATATTCACGATTCTGTTGGTAAGTTTGATTACGTTATGGCAAATCCTCCATTTAATGTAAGCGGTGTAGACAAGGATCGTATCAAGAATGACCCTCGATATACACTCGGAGTGCCAAGCACGGATAACGCCAACTATTTGTGGATACAGCACTTCTACAAAGCTCTTAACGATTCGGGGCGTGCGGGATTTGTTATGGCAAACAGTGCTAGCGATGCACGCAGTAGTGAGTTAGAGATACGTAAGAAGCTTATTCAAGACAAGGCAGTTGATGTCATGGTGGCGGTGGGCCCAAATATGTTCTACAACGTAACATTGCCATGTCAGCTATGGTTCTTTGATAAGGGAAAGAAAGACACCGATCGCGCAGATAAGGTGTTGTTCCTCGATGTGCGCCACATATTCCGCCAGATAGACCGTGCACACCGAGACTTCACTCCTGCTCAGATTGAGTTTATTGCCAATATTGTAAACTTGTATCGCGGCGAAGAGCCGGAGTTTAAGCACGGTAGCGAAGAACTTTTCGCCGAGCACAACCTACCTGTCGACAGGTACGAAGACGCTTTGGGTCTATGTAAGGTTGCGGCGCTAGACGAAATAGAAGCCCAAGACTGGACGCTCAACCCCGGCCGTTATGTGGGTGTAAAAGCTGGCGAAGTGGAAGATGTAGACTTTGTTGCAGAGTTTGAAAAGCTCAGCGAAGACCTGAGCATCCTAAATGCCGAGGCCCACGAGCTGGAAGAGCTGATTGAAACAAACGTAGAAAGCATATTAGATGAAGTTGAGTGATTTCGTTGATATAAATCCACGAACATCTTTGCCAAAGGGTACAGTTGCCGAGTTTGTACCAATGGAAGCACTGAACCCGCAGCGCCGCTATGTACGCACATATCCCAAAAAAGCGTATTCTGGTGGAACCAAGTTTGTAAGTGGCGACACGCTATTTGCGCGCATTACTCCTTGTCTTGAAAACGGCAAGATATCACAATTTATATCCGATAGCGCCGAGCCAGCTTTTGGTTCTACCGAGTACTGGATTTTAAGGGCAAAAGACGGAGTGTCTGATGCGGCCTTTGTGTACTATCTTGCAAAATCAGACATTTTACGCAAACCAGCCGAAAAGAGCATGGTCGGCGCATCTGGTCGCCAGCGAGCGCAGATTGAAGCGGTCCAGGATCTGGACATAGGCGATATGTCACTAGGTGACCAGCAGAAGATTGCGAGGATTTTAGGTGCATATGACGACCTAATAGAAAACAATTCTAAGCGTATTGAAAAGCTCGAAGCTATGGCTCGCTTGCTCTATCGCCACTACCTTGACGCCCCTGAAACCGCCAGATGGGAGGAAAGGGCGCTGAAGGATGTTGCCTCGCTAACCATGGGTCAATCGCCAAAATCAGAGTTCTATAATACCACCGGTGACGGGCTGCCATTTCATCAGGGTGTAACAAATTTTGGAGTACGCTTCATAACGCATAAAACGTATAGTACAAGTGGCGCAAGGACAGCAGAGCCGGGTGATATTCTGTTTAGTGTCAGGGCGCCGGTCGGACAGATGAACTTATCAAAGGATAAGATAATATTAGGTCGGGGTCTATCTGCCATTAGACATAAAGATGGCCGACAGTCTTTATTGTGGGAGCAGCTAAAAGCGAAATTTACACAAAAAGATATGATAGGTAGTGGCACTATTTTCGCGTCCGTGACAAAAAAGGACATGCAAAATATAGGATTGCCCTACTTCCCAGTTGATTTACAGCAAGAGTTAGAAGAAAAACTTAAGCCAATTCACGAACTAATCGGGAACATTGATGAAAAGAATCGCAAATTAGCACAGGCTCGAGACCTACTGCTGCCACGTCTGATGTCCGGAGAGATTAAAGTATGAACCTAAATTCTGAGGATGCAACAACCGAAAAGCCAGTTCTAGACTTGCTGCAAAGTCTAGGCTGGGAAATCATGGACGCATTTGCCGAGACAGATGGCCCGCTTGCTGAACTTTCTGGCCGCGAGGCGCTCGATGAGGTGATACTTGTAAAATACCTGCGCCCAGCGCTAGAAAAACTTAACCCGGGCGCTCCTCGCGAAGCCATTGACGCTACTATTACTGAACTGCAACGGGATAGATCCGCTATGACTCCGGTCGCTGCGAATCAGGAAGTCTACAAACTTCTGAAAGAAGGTTACAAAACCAACATCATGGACGACAATGATGAGCCAATCACAATTTATATTGTCGACATGATGACTCCAACTAATAACTCATATGTTGCCGTCAGTCAATTTTGGATTTTAGGTCGATTGTATAAGCGCCGCCCGGACGTCATAGGGTTTGTGAATGGTCTGCCGCTCGTACATATTGAGCTTAAGGCACCCGACAAGAAGGTGAGTGATGCTTATACAGATAACCTGCGCGATTATCGTGATACGATTCCGCAATTATTTTGGTATAACCAATTGATTATTATCAGTAATGGCACTGATACGCGCGTTGGTAGTATGACGGCCCCACTCGAACATTTTGCTGAGTGGAAGCGTATTAACGACGAAGGTGAAGTTGGCATCGTAAGTCTTGATACGACAATCCGCGCGACATGTGAGCCAACCCGGGCAATGGATATTATCGAGAACTTCATATTGTTCAGCGTAGGCAGTGACGGTAAGATCGCGAAGCTTGTTGCGAAAAACCACCAATATATTGGCGTGAATAACGCTGTCGAAAGTTTGCGTAATGGTAGTGACGGGCGCCTCGGTGTGTTCTGGCATACACAGGGGTCTGGTAAGAGCTATTCGATGGTATTTTTTGCGCAAAAAGTACTGAGAAAAATGCCAGGTAACTGGACCTTTGTTGTTATTACTGACCGTCTTGATCTCGATTCGCAGATTTACAAGAATTTTGCCCGCGCTGGTGCTGTTACGGAGCCGGAAGAGCAGGTTCGCGCCGAAACAAGCGGTGACCTGCAGCTGAAGCTGGCTGCAGACCATCGATATGTATTTACGCTCATTCATAAGTTCCAAACATCGGATGGTAGCGAAATGCCAATGGTGTCTGATCGCGATAATATTATCGTCATGACAGACGAAGCGCATCGCACGCAGTACGCAACATTAGCGCTAAATATGCGTAGGGCCCTACCAAACGCGCGATTCATTGGATTTACGGGCACACCGCTGATTGCTGGAGCGAGCGAAAAGACAAAAGAAGTATTTGGTGATTATGTAAGTAAATACAACTTTAAAGAAGCAGTTGATGACGGTGCAACCGTACCGTTGTTCTACGAAAATCGCATTCCGGAGCTTCAGCTTACAAATGAGGACTTCGATAAGGATATGGAAAAACTTATCGAGGACGCAGAGCTTGACGAAGAGCAGGAGAAGCTGCTTGAGAGACAGTTCGCCCGACAGTATCACTTGGTAACACGAGATGATCGCCTTGAGCGAGTTGCGCAGGATATAGTAGAGCATTTCTTGAATCGCGGGTATCAAGGTAAGGCGATGGTCGTTTCAATTGACAAGGTAACGGCCGTCCGAACGTACGACAAAGTACGGAAACATTGGAAGTCCGTCATGGACTCAGTTGTTGCAATGCTAGAAAACAACCCCATGCCTGATATGCGAGCACGACTTGAATCGCAGCTTGAATATATGCGCTCAACGGATATGGCTGTTATCGTAAGTCAGTCACAAAACGAAGTTGACGATTTTCGTCAAAAAGGTCTCGACATCCTGCCTCATCGCGAGCGTATGGTAAATGAAGATCTAGAGGAGCAATTTAAAAAGCCGGACAATCCACTGCGAATCGTGTTTGTGTGTGCCATGTGGATTACTGGCTTTGATGCGCAATCCGTTAGCACGGTGTATCTAGATAAGCCGATGCGCGGACATACGCTTATGCAGACAATCGCCCGCGCGAACCGTGTTTTCGCTGGCAAGACAAACGGGTTGATAGTTGACTATATTGGTGTATTCCGTGACCTGCAAAAAGCCCTGTCTATTTATGGTGAAGGTGCAGGCGGGGACATGCCGGTGCGCGAAAAAAGCGAGATGTTGGCGGAGCTGGACGGAATTCTGGGCGAGATAAAAGAATATATTGGTGCACGTGGCCAATCGCTCGAATTCATAGAAAACCAGACAGGATTTGAGAGGGTCGCCGCGATTGAGCGTCTGGTAGATGGTATCGTTGCTACTCCGGAGCTTAAGAAAGAGTTTGGTTCTTTGGCGTATTCATTTGATAAATTATTCAAGGCCATTCTTCCCGACCCTTCTGGTAATAAATATCTCCCTACCTATCAACTTCTGCGCACAATTCAGGGACAGATTCGACTGTTGAATGGCGAAGTCACAATTGATCACGTTACGAAGAATATCGAGCAGCTGCTTGATGAGTCTATCGAAGCTGGTAGCTATACGATCAAGGAGCTCCAGGCTGATGAGGTAATTGATCTTTCGCGGGTAGACTTCGAAAAACTTCAGAATAAATTTGGTTTCAAGCCAAAAAACATCGAAACCGAGAAGCTGAAGAACGAGGTGGATACACGACTGAAGCATTTACTAGAATTAAACAAAACACGCGTTGATCTTGCGGATAAATTTCATCGTCTCATCGATGAGTACAATGCCGGTTCGAAAAATATCGAGGAGTTCTTCAATGAACTAGTGGAGCTCGCCCAGGAGCTCGACGCTGAGGAGCAGCGTGCGGTGCGAGAAGAGATGAGCGAAGAAGAGCTCGTTGTCTTCGACCTTATTCTGCGCCCTGGCCCAGAATTGAAGCAGGCAGAGGTCAAGCAGGTGAAGAAAGTGGCACGCGATCTTTTACTCAGTCTAAAACATCAAAAACTTGTACTAGACTGGAAGAAGAGTCAGCAAAACAGGGCTATCGTACAGCGTACCATTCGAGATGTATTGAGTGCGGAGCTGCCGTCTGAATATGACAGCGATTGGCAGAGCAATAAACGTGGGGTACTGTACGAGCACTTCTACGAAAGTTACGAGAATTCTACCGTCAATATATACGAGGCGGCGGGTGGGTAGTATATGGCTCATGTGACGCTCGTAGATATGTCGGCAGCCGAAGCTCTAAAAGTCTTCCTGAAGAGTGATAGCTACATTAATTTTGATCTTCCAAATTATTTTAACTTCAGTCCACTACTAAACGCTGTATCTAAGTATATTGAGTCCGATGGTTGGCAGGCACACGTTGCAAAAGATGAAGCCGGCAAAGAACTTTGGCCAGGCTATAGGTTCGGCGTGAATCACCGAATCGTAGTTAATAAAAACTCGAACTTGTCATGGCGACCACTTGAGCTTACGCACCCTGTGCTGTATGTAGCGCTGGCTCATTTATTTACAAATGAAGCGAACTGGAAGATTCTTACTGAACGTTTCAATAGTTTTAGGCGTGACACTATTGAGGTTGCAAGCATTCCACCCGGAAAGTCTTTCGACAAGAAGACTAATAAAGCCGAGCAAATTAAGAAGTGGTGGGACAGGAGCGAACAGCGAAGTGTTGAGCTAGGTCTAGAGTACAGTTACATCAGCGAAACGGATATATCTGATTGCTATAGTTCGACGTATACCCACTCTGTTGCTTGGGCGATCCATGGGCGAGATGAGGCTTTCAAACAGCAACGCAGCAAGGAACTTCTTGGCAATAAGGTAGATGATATCTTGATGGCAATGCATCATCGACAGACGAACGGTATTCCTCAGGGAAGTGCTATGTATGACTTTATTGCCGAGTTGGTGTTGGGGTATATCGATACGTTACTATATGACGAGATCGATAAAGAGGGCATTAAAGAATATAGGATTATTCGGTTTCGTGACGATTACAAAATATTCACGAAGAGTCCAGCTGACGGAAAGAAGATCCTTCGAATCATTAGTGATACGTTGGTTGACTTCGGTCTTCGACTTAACGCTACTAAAACTGTATCTGGCCGGGCTCTAATTGACGCATCTTTCAAGGCCGACAAGCTCGAAGGTTTATTTATCCCAAAGATAGAGAATAACTACGCAAAGCATCTGATGCAGATTCACCAGTTCTCTGAAAAATACCCAAACTCTGGACAGGTCTCTCGAATGCTGAATATGTTACACGATGATATGTTTAATAAGTTGGCTGGCGGGGTCGTTAAGGGTCTGAGGGACTTCGAAAAGCCTAAGGTTATGATTAGTATCTTGGTTGATATGTGTACGAAAAATCCACGATTCTATAACATTATTGCGGCGATAATCAGCCTGCTTCTTTCACAACTTTCTGATACCGATAAGATTATAACTGCAAAAGTGGTACACGACCGACTGCAGTCTTTGCCAAATACAGGGCTATTAGACCTCTGGTTACAGCGTGCCGTGTATAAATATGATCAATCGCTAGAATTCAAAGAGCCTTTGGCACGGGTCCCCGTCTTACATGGAGGCAACCCAATTGGTATATGGAACAATGAATGGCTCAATCAAGACGCAATTAACTTAATAACATCAACACCAATCGTTGACACCCAGCTATATGCAAGTAACTCGGCAGTTACAACTCGCGATGAAGTTGATGAGTTTAGGGATATACCAAGCTAATGCAAATCTCCAAATCCAACTACATGAACTTTCTCCGTCACCCAGCCTGGCTTTGGATTGAAAAGCACGACAAGTCAAAGATCCCGCCAGTTGACGAAAAGACTCAGGCGATGTTTGATGCTGGTCATCAATTTGAATCATATGCTGAATCGTTATTTCCAGAAGGCATCACGCTCGGTTTTAGTGATTATGATGAATACCGCTCATTGCCGCAGCGAACTCGCGACGCTATTGCTCGCGGCGATAAAGTGCTATTTCAACCTCGCTTCGAATGGCAAGAATTCACCTGTATCTGCGATATCGTCAGCTTTGTTGGCGAAAACTTAGTCGACCTATATGAAATAAAAGCCAGCACTAGCGCCAAGACTGAGCATGAGTTTGACCTTGCTTTTCAGACGGCCGTGCTTGAAGGATCTGGCTTAACCGTGCGAAACATCTCGGTCATTCATGTTAACAATCAGTATGTTCGCCGTGGTGAAATAGAGGCGGATAAAATAACTGCCATTACCGACATTACGGATAAAGTCCGTAAAAGAGGCGATATA
The DNA here is from genome assembly GCA_044340745.1 of Saccharimonadales bacterium (SeqCode). Lineage (GTDB taxonomy): Bacteria > Patescibacteriota > Saccharimonadia > Saccharimonadales > Saccharimonadaceae > Microsaccharimonas. Next base: position 83,059 of record JBIISZ010000002.1, on the reverse strand, counting down.
ACCTCAAAGTATATGCCAGTGTCGCTGGCTGTCGCAAATAGTAGCCACATGCCGGACCCAAATCCAGAGCTTGCGAAACTTGGTTCAAAAAAAGATTGGCTGAAGATTTATGAAAACATCTTTCCACCAGAGCCAAAAGTATGGCCAGAGGACACGAAGCCCGTAATTAACACCCGGGAGATTAAAAGCTTTCTTGATAGCTTGAAGTACCCGCTTTACTTCTTGGACTACGAAACAATGTCGAGCCTCATTCCACGCTTCGATGGTCACCGCCCGTACCAGCAAGTACCGATGCAATATTCACTGCATATTTTGCGAGCACCGGATGCGGAACTTGAACACAAAGAATTCTTGCATCGCGACAATTCCGACCCAGCCTTGCCGCTTACCGAACAGCTCATCAAAGACATCGGCACGGAAGGTTCGGTGATCGTATGGTACGAAGGCTTCGAGAAAGCCCGCAATACTGAACTGGGTGACATGTTCCCGCAGTATAAAGACGCCATGGAGGCTATCAACGACAGGGTGGTTGATTTGATCGTTCCATTCAAGCAGAAATGGTATGACGACTCACGCTTTGAAGGTGGTGCGAGCATCAAGAAGGTCTTGCCGGTACTGTGCCCGGAACTGTCTTACAAAACACTCGGCATTCAAGAAGGCGGCTCTGCGCAGCGGCTTTGGATGGAGGCCGTACTTGATGGAACGCGCGCAAGCGAAAAAGAGAAGATCCTCGCCGATCTACTAGAGTACTGCGGGCTTGATACCCTAGCGATGGTTGAGATATTTTATAAGCTAAAGCTATCAGCGGAGAAGTAGCTTGTGTGGCAATTTGTAATAAATCTTGAGAGCTGGATGGATGCACATGTTGCTCATGACGCGCTGATAGCAATACCTGCGCTTTTTGTAGCATTATTAATACCAATCACTTTCTTTCTGATGGAGAGACAGGATCTGTACGGTTTTGATAAGAATGTAATCCTAGACAAGATAATTATCGCAAGGATTTCCATTCCGTTGGTCATCCTCGCTTCAATTGCATTGGTGTTTGACTCGTCAATTCTTGCTGCTCTGCTCTGTATGTTGCTACTTATTGCGGTGGTTATAGTCCTGATTAGGGTTTATAAATGGATGACTGCAGTAGAAGTGCTGAAATATAAAACCACATACAAACAAGATATGCGCCTGAAGTTTATCAGATCAATAAAAAATGAAACGGAAAAGGTTGATACTTGGGCGATTATCTTGAATGACGAAAACCTCATGGAGAAAAATCAACGCGGCATTGTTAATGAATTTATAGTTGCGGTTAAGAGTCTTAAGGATGGCAATAACAGGTATCCGAGGTCAAATCTCTTGGGTCTTATGAGCAGGAACGTAGCCAAGATTGATTTTTCCGATGTTAATTCCTACGAAGACCTTGTCACTTTCTCAATTACATATTTTGCAGATATGCGGAATGCAAGAAATGCGAATAAGACCACGGAAAAGAAAGATGATAGGGTTTCGTACCCATCACATTATCAGATGGAATTGGCGTTAAACCTGCTTAAGCTGGCTCTTGATAAGAAGATAAATAATATTTTCGATTATCTCTATTTTAACTCTGTCAAGAAATACGTTGCACGTAGTGATGTAGATGAGGCTAGCTTCGCACGAGAGTTCTTGCCTAGTTATATAAATATTGTTAGGGGCAACGAAGATTACGATGCTAAAACATTATGGCAAGAACTCAGCGACTGGGTTGTAACCAAGGAGCTTCTCTCAGATGAATCCTCCTGGGATAAAACAATTGCACTACTTAATGCCTACATGTCGTCCATAGGTAACCATACGCGCCTTGACACTGATCTTACGAGACACGAAGCACAAGTTGCCGATGATATTACTGAATACATCTTGCCAAATATTAATGTATCTTTCTGGTTTGATATAGTAACATTCTATAACAGTGGCTGGGGACTTGAAGATGGGGAGGATAGCCTGCATGGACAAATCCGAGGCCATGTCAGTAGACGAAGAGATTTTGGCTTATTTAACGCACTAGGTGGTACGGGATACTGGATTGATGACGAAGCAGAGCGCCTCAAAGCATACCGAGAAGAGATAGACAAGCAAGATGATGAGACAATTTTCATTTTAGGCCTTGTGTATCCATGGCTCAGGAACCCGATAGAATTAGAAAAAGTACTCGCACAGATATTGATTATTGAGAAGGAGGGGTTGTTTGAGGCAGAGAGTAACGAGGCCAGGCGACTTGAGAGTTTACGCGGCCGTTTTGAAAAGATTAAAGCCTATACAGATAAAATGATCGCCGAGCAAAATAAAAAGAAAAAGCCTCCCAAGAAGTCATGAGCCCCAAAGAATTTCACATACGCATCAAGGAAATACTGCTTGCTAATCGCGACTCACGCAATAGTCCCAACGAGCAGTTCCATGACATGTTTGATAACGAAGTTAAGAAGCGATCTGGCAAGGAATGGGACGAGGCCGTGGCCGCTCAAGTGATACGTGAATTTGAGTGGGCCACTAATACTCAATCTAAGCGAGATGATATCTCAGAGCCTAACATCAAAGTAATGTTTAATGCTTTTATGAAGGACCGTGGATATAGTGTCACACCAATCGCAGAAGGCAATGAAAAGACGCCAGATGTTCTTATAGAAAGGGGAGGCAGGTCCTACTTAGGAGAGATCAAGTCACCGATACTGAATTTTGACGTCCAAGCTCAGTTATATAAATTCAAGACATCACATACTAAGATTCTTGACCATATACATAAAGCGACCAAACAGTTTACCGAGCAAGATGAAGGGCACAAGATGCCATGGGTGCTAGTTTTCACCTCGTCACATGCGCAGCTTCATTGGGGCACATTTACGGACGCATTGCGAGGAGGAGTCGTGCAGAGGGATGGCAAACGCAACCCTGATTTTTCAAATACAGATGTGTACAAGAGTACAATACCATTGATTGCTCAAATCGATGCATTTATCTGGCTTCAAGCAAATGGAAAATCAAAGACCATTCATCAGGCTATTTACGCATCAAACAATTTATCTGAGCACAGCGATGAAACCCACCAGCTTATTGAAGAGCTATCTGCAGTGAAGCTACCTAATCATATGGATCTTGTAATCCAGTTTGAAGTAAACGCCAGTACTGTCACGCTCGCCCAGATGAGGTAACACTCCTTAAAGCCTCGCCCAAATTCGGACTATCCTTCCGCAGGATCATGTACGGCCCATTCGGAATCCTTCGCCCGACAATCTCACCATCCTTAATCTTTTTGCGAATCGTTCGCACGCTTATATTAAGCTTCGAAGCAAGAATCGTATCGGGTATAGATTTCTCGTGGCTATAGTCTCCACACAAAGATCCCGGTATCTTTCGCTTATTCACTGCATCCTGGCAATTAGAACATTTAAAGCCCCATTTATCGAACCAGCCGGGAGTATCACCGTGTATCGATTTGAAACATAGCCCGCACTGGCGGCCTTCGCCGTCCATAGCGAATCCTTTCGGGAAATCTCTGAGTTTGGCAAAGCGTGCTTTTTCTTGTTGATCTATTTCAATTAGTAAGCTAAAGTAATCAACCAACCGCTGACGCTCTTCGTCGGTAAATTCGCGCTTTAACTGCTCATTGTCGCTCATAGCTACACCTCCCCCTGGCTCATTAATGCTACGATCTAATTCTATACATACTGTGTCCGATTTGTAGCGTTCTACCCCGGTTAAAGAGTTCGTGACCTGTAAGCGGAGCCAAGATAGAGATTCATTAGTGTTTGAACCGTTCGACCTCTGTTGTTGAGCGGTTCTAACCATTTCAGAGAGCTCCATTTGGCTCTCATTCATTTTTTCTAGGGGAACAAAGTATTTATTAGGGGTAAACTCGATGGTTCTATCCTTGATTGTGAGATTTAACCCAAGCTTGGCAACGACAGTGCGTTGTTTCTCAAGGTCGTCACTCTCAAAATCCTCTTGAGCATAGCGAGCAAAGGTAAATACTTCATCTGCAACCTCACGCCAGTTGCGAGCCTTGTATTCAGATTCGTTACGCCTGCTTTGTAATGTTTCAAGCCTGTCTTCAAGGCTTTTCATCTCAGCGTAGTACCAAGAATCGTCATCCGCTTCGCCCTCGTATCGCATACGACGTAAGTTTTTGATAGATTGCTCTGCTTTTTCAATCGCTTTGGCGTGAGAGGCTACCTTCGCTTCATCTTTTGCTACAAACTCATCTTCTTCCTGAGCAAGCGTTTCGATAGCGAGCCTATAGAAGTCGGGGTGGATTGTGAACTTTGATAGCTTCTCTTTAATTTGCTTTACAAGTTCAGCTTCTTCTACGTGTGAATGAGGCTGAGTACATTTTACTTGTTTGTTCTTGCCTGTGCAGTGATAGTAAATGTACGACTTGCGTTCGCCTGTTGTCTTGATAGTTTTGTACTTACGTTCAGCGGTAATAGCAAAGCCGCACTCTCCACACTTGAATAGATTGCGAAGCATAAAGTTAGTATCAGGGTCTTTCGGACGGGTGGTATGAGATGGGTCGATGATTTGCTGCACCTTTTCAAACTCCGCTTCAGTAATCATAGGCGTGTGAGTGCCTTGGTATAGCTGATTATTAAAGCGAATCACTCCATAGTAAAAAGGATTCTTGAACATAGCACAGACACTTGAGTATGCCATAGCCTTACCGCCAGTCTTGCCCCGCTTGTGAATTGTAAGGTTAAGTTCTTCGTCTGCGTATCGTGTTAGTTGGGAAATTGAATAAGTACCTGTCAGCATCTTGTCCCACAGGATTCGTACTAATTCAAAGCGGTCTGGGTCGGTGATGATTGTTTTATCAATCACGTTGTTTAGGTAGCCGATAGGAGGGACTCCATTTTTGCCACCTTTCTCTGCTTTGGAAGCCATACCACGCTTTGTATTAACTGCTAGTTCACGGATGTATTGATTAGACATACCCGCTTCTACGCTGAAGACGATGGCGTTATCTTCGGGGTAGTAACTCTTATCTGATGTGAGAATGTGTTTGAGCTTTCCGTCCTGTAGCAATTGTTGAAGGCGTCCGCTGTCGGTGGGGTTGCGAGAAAGGCGGTCAAGCTTCCACGTAACGATGCCATCAACTTTACCATCTTCAATCTCTTGTAGTAATTGTTCGAATAGGGGGCGAACAAAAGGCTTCTTTGCAGACTTTGCTTCCTCAAGCGGCTCATCAATAAGACGGGCGTCCGCTAGTTTGGCGATGTTTTTCATTACATTTACTTGGTCATCAAGTGACTGCACTTGTTTGTCTTCTGTATCGGTAGACTTGCGGGCATACAGTTTGTATCGCAAGCCTTTGTTATTACGTTCAATCATATTTTCTTCTCCTTAAAAAACTTAAAAGGACGACTGGGTGTTGAAACATTCAGCGAGCAAGTCGCCTTCTGTAGCCAGCCGTCCTTTAGAGACAGAAAATAAAATCCGACTGCTCGATATCTGAATGTTTCAACTCTTTTATTGTACCATTTACCTCTGTTGGATGGAATCTTTACTTAGAAGAAACCTTTATATAATAGATATCATTAATTAATTTAAGATATATCTTTATATAGAGGTCTTCTAATAGATAAAGATGTACTGCTAGAAAGGAATATCTGATAAGTCGATAGGCTTATCATCAATATCGGTAAGTACAGTATCTCCGCTAGGTGCGAAGTACGATTTGCTTTCTTCTTCGCTGTCACCATTGGCTAGATATTGTTTGACTGAGTTGATGCAACATTCCTTAATCTCTAGCCACATTGATTTCTTTCCATTGAACTCAACAGGATGAATATAACCCTTGCCCAACCGGGTTGAAGGCGTGAAAACCTTCCACTCATTGCTCTTGCTGTTTGGTGGAAAGACTACCATCCCGTTGATAAACATACCGATATTATGTTCGGATAGTTTGACTCGATACCCCTCCTTTAAGGGCATATGTACTTCTGCCTCGAAGTTATACAGAGCTGACATATTAGGTGTTCCGCCCGTTTAATGTGATACGCAGTAGGTGAGCGAGTTCCTTGAGGTCTTGCTCGGCTTGCGTATACTCAATTGGTTTATGGAATGTGAGGAAGTGAGCTTGTTGAAACTGCTCAACCAGATGTTTTGAAAGATTCATAGAATCTCCTTTTCTGAGAACCGCTAGACGGGACAAGCTATTGGGTCTAGTAGTTCTAGGTGCTGTCCTGCGTATAGTTAATTACAGGCAAAAAGAACTCGCTTGGAGTTCTTTAAAGTTAAGCTTCAACCAGTAGTAAGTTAGGGAAAGTTAAGATTTCGCCCGTGATTTGATTGCGTTAATCTCTGAAACAGACAATGCTTTTTCTGAATGATACACAATAGTATCTTTCGTGATTGTAAAGAAAGGTGAGAGCGGTTCTTGTTTGATGAAGATGCTATTTTCAAGTACCGTATTGATACTTGTATCTTCTTCAAGAGCGTCTTTCAATGACGCTGCTGTTTTGAGCTGGTTGAGCGTGAGGACTTTTTCTGGATGCTTTGAGACCACCTTCATAAAAAGCTCTTTTTTCTTACCGCTATGTAAGGGATTAAACCAATACTGCTCGCTTCCAATTGAAACAACTGGAGTTCCAAACCCTTCAAACCTTAGACGAGCTATATGAGTATCTTTGTAAGGGTCAACACCCAATCTGAGGCAGAGGTGTTCATAGGCAGCCGAATTAAAACCACCAATGATTGCGTGTTTATGTAGGTTGCCTGTAGTCATATCAAATGCACCGAAATTATCCTCGCCCGTAACGAGAACACCGTTCTTGTCAGGAAAGAAATCACCAGATTCATCCGTCCATACGGTATCAAGAACCTTGTCGCCAGCTAACCGTAGAAGTGTGCGGTTCTCTTCTTCACGGGTTGAGTCGGTATCGTAGGTCCAGCCTACGTACTCATTGAGGTAGCCGCCGTCTATAAGCTTCCGTATCTTCTTGAGTGCTGATACGAGTTGTTCATCTGTTGTCATAAATAAATTATACCTGTTATGATGGGGAGGTCTAGATTTCCAGATTGCACAGCAGTGTATCCATTTGATGTACCTGTGGTAGTGCCCAGTAAGGGCAGCCACAACAGTTAGGCATTACCGTGCTTATCTGGAGATCTAGACAGTCTTGTGTGGCTGTCCTTTTTGTTTTAGTGGACAGACTATCAAGAGAAAGATAGCCTATGAATAATCAAAAGCAAAATAGGAGTAAGATTACGGCAACTATAGTTGTGTGGGTTGCAATTATTCTTGTGCCTTTATCAATTATCTATTGGGGTAATATACAGTCCTTCTTTGCGTCAACGCCTCAAGCTAAATGCGAAGCACTAATTCAAAGTAGCGACAAGGATTCCTATTGCACGGAAGCGGGTGTGAAGCAGAGCAAAAAGAAAGACAAACTTTCTCAGGCAAAGAGCGAATGTCTGGCGAAATCACCATACTTCCATTGGGTAGGTGAGACTGCGATAGTTGAAGGTAGGTGCGATAGAGCTAAGTACGAATCTCGACAAGCCTGCATTTCTGATGGAAGACAGCAAATGCGTACCATTAAAGTACCTGCCGATGAGGGCGGAGGCTCGGTCGTTGTTGATACGAGGTGTCTTGAAGACGGAACATGGAAAGCTTACACTATGGATTAATACGATGGAGGGTTCATTATGAGTGCAGAGGAGACGAAAAAGAAATCAACAAAACTAAGGAAGCTTCTGTATGTACTGGCGTGGGCTGCAGGATTGCCAATAGTTGTAGGCATACCTGCCTTGATTATAGTAGGGAATTCTATTGGACTTTCTGTAAGTAACATCGCCGAGAATCCTTCAACTACTCAGGCAATTTACTACATAGAACTCGCTTTATTCTTATCGGTTGCAGGGATTGTAGTCATTATTCAATTGGTTCGATGGCTGCTCCGTACACGGAAGCGTTTGTTTCCTCGTGTTGGAGCAAAGGTTCTTGGGGTGTATATGTGGGCAGGGATTATACTCACAGGTTCATTTATGGTGCTCCTCACGAGCAACCCTGGAATAGCAAAACCTCCGATTAGCAGAGACGCTAACCTTATGAATGTAGTTGGCGTAATTGGTGGCAAAGAAGAGTTGATTAGTGATGTGTCTATTAAGTACGTTGATGGTTACGAGAACGAGAATCAGCAGGGCGAATATCAACCTGTGCAGGATGAGAATGGCAAGTTTGCTTACGGAACGATCACTATTAAAAAGGGTATAGATGCTAATGCCGAAAAGACTTACGTTGCTCACGAATACCTACACCATATCTGGGAAACGGGGTTAGACTATCAAACACAGCACGACCTCACGAGCCAACTTATGACGCTTTATGGTAATGATGAATGGATGAAGAGTCGCACTGACTTCTATTCTGATACAAGTATGTTACTTCCAACTGAACTCTTTAGCTTCTACTGTACGGAAGTGGGCGACCGGTATCTTTCCGAGTATGTTCTAAATCAATGTAATACATATATCAATCGCTCAGTACTATCGTTTACAAGGAGTTAATTAAATGACCTATGTAAGTGACAGTATTAATTGGCAAGAAACTATGAATACTGTTACAGTAGACTGTTCGCTCGATGTGGCGGTCCACCCTGCCAATACCGATACGGTACTTTTAATCATTCCGGGAGTAGACGGCTCTGTAAACGGGTATGAAGATAAGTACGTACGTATCGCTGAGCAGATACAGGACAAACACGGCATTGCTATTGTACGTATTGCTAATCCGTTCATTAGTTCCTTTCACTGGGAGAGTAATCCTCGCCGCATACTGGACTACATTGCTACTAACACCACTTCTATAACAGGCAACAGTAAAGCACCTCATATTAAAGTAATGGCTCACTCGGCAGGAGCATCCATTATGGCGAGAATCGCTCACGAATACGACAATATTACGGACATATTGCTTGTTAATCCAGCTCAGAAACTGGGCGGTGATGCGATACAAGAAGGACTTAACAAAACCAACGCCAAAGTAAGTGTAATCTTCGGTGAGAAAGATCCCTCTGTGAGCCTCTCAGAAGCCCTACAAGGCGATGGACACTCTGTAGTAGTACTTGAAGGCGTTGACCATAATTTCTCAGGAAACTTCCTATCTTTATACATTGATTTACCTCAAGAGTATTTGTTTTAGGCGTACTATAAACTACTGTTGTATAATTTGATTAGACAAAAGCTTTATATTTATGACAAAAATTCCAGTATCTATAAGTCAGCTAGCAAAATATGGACTCGACTATGTAAGTCTTATTTCAAGTAGTCGCTCAAGAAGTCGCCCTGTTAAGACTGAGTTAATCAAACCAGACAAGCTTTCAATCAATGAACTCGTATTCGGAAGCGAGACTGACAGCCTATCACTTAGCGTGGTGACTGCTCTTGATAGTCAATATGACCCTGCCACTCCCGAAGAAGACAAAAGCGATGAGCAAAAGGAAGCTGAGCAGCGTGTCTACTACGACCGAGAATTGCTCAACAAGCTTCAAGAAATCGATACGAAGATAAAGACAGACGAATATACCAAGAGGGTTGTACTACAGACAGGGTTTATTTCTTTCGAAGCTAAGCGGTATCTTGAGTCAGACTACAGTGAAGAATATGAGAAGTACGAGGCTGCTTTGATTCAGATTCCTATTACTGCCTTGCACTTTAGATTTACTGCGGATGGTGCGAACGTAACTATTGATATAGCAGACAACTACATAGAAGTCCTTAGTGGGGCAATTAAAAACTATTTGCCTCAGCAGTATTACGATGCGGTGTTTAAGTTCGTTGCGGATTCCGAGGCAGAAGACAAGACCAATCTTCCCGTGACATCTGAATTTATCGATGAGCTTTGGGCGACAATTCGTGTTCAACTTGAGCGTGTGGATGCACGAAACATTTCCGAATCACCTGATTGTGATGGAAGTATCGTTGCACTCGCTGGTAAAACAAACCACTTCTTAGCAGAAGACCTAAAAGAAATAGCCGCATTTGAAGACGAAGAGCTGTTAGAGACATCATTGGGTAGTTGGGTGTCCGACGAAGATATGGCGATTGAGCAATCTGTATCCGATGACGGTAGTACTGAAATATTCTTTCCATTTGATTACGACAAGTATCAATTAAAAGTCCTGGGTATTACAGGTAATAAGGCGGTAATTGTTGAGGGTCCTCCTGGTACGGGTAAGTCACAAACAATCTCCAATCTACTTGTTCACTTAGCGGCGACAGGTAAGCGTGTTCTGTTTGCAAGTCAGAAAGACCAAGCAATACGAGGAGTAAAAGACAAACTTAAAACATTGGATATACCGTTTTTGTATGGGTACATTCCTGATAAAACCTCCAAACTTTATACCGAAGAAGATGAAAAAGATAGTGCTGCAAATACACTCCTTGCTCTTAATCGTGAATTTCAGAAGGGAAAAGTCGGTGACCTGAAACAGCCATTAGCTTTACTTTCGAAATCTGCAAATACATTCGTTGAAAGCCTTAACAACGAACGTTCTGTCTATGGCTTATATGAAGAGCGGCGAGGGCTAAGTTACCTAGATGCAATCTATCCGTATGAAATTGACAGTGAATGGTTCAGCAAGGCGTCAGCTCTTGAGGAGACAATAGCGAGCCTGCAAACAAGCGTGGTCGAATATGAAGCGGCTCACGACAAGTTTATTAAAGCTGCTGCCAAGAAGTTTGAGAACCTCGAACTGGATTATCAGGCTACGATTGACGCCATAGTAAATATTCAGGACTACTTCAAGGTTAATATGCCTGAACGTTCTGGCTGGATAGGTGCAAAGGTTAATGAAGTAAAACTCCGTAGTGCTCTGAAGGAGCGTGGACGCAATTTACTTCAGGAAGTATACGTAGAAGTTGAGAAGATTCTTTTCTCAGATAGCACAAAGTCAACTCGTCTGCAGCTACTCAACAGCCTGTCTGACTATTTTGTGTATGACAGCGAAAAGCAGGCGGTAGGCGAAAAGCAACTGGTGCTAGGGGATTTACTCAAAAGTGTAGAAATGCCCGCTACTGTATATGACTTACTTAAAGAAATCGTTTCAAAGTCTGGCAAGGAGAAGGTATTTCAAGACTTATCTCGTTATGATGAAATCTCTGAGCAAATTGCTGATATGTCACTATATTCCGCAAACGAACTTAATAGTGAAATAAAAGATATTAGGAAGTTTTACAGAACTAACATAACGAACTATGTACGCAACCGCATTCTTACGAGAGTGGGTGAGGCAAACAATAGCAAGAGCGTAAAGGCGACACTTGCTCAAGTTGCTCGCAGCCTCACTAAAAGCAAAAAAGCGAACAAGACATTCGATAAGCTAAAGCATAACAGTGAAAACTTTAGTGCAATGTCACAGGTGCTACCTATCTGGATGATGAGTCTAGATGACGTAAGCCGTATCGTACCTCTAGAAATGAATGCCTTTGATTATGTAATTATTGACGAAGCATCTCAGTGCAACTTTGCTTATGCGTTTCCTGCGATGTTCCGTGCTCAACACACCATCTTCTTTGGTGACACCTTGCAGATGCGTGACGATAACATAATGTTTAAATCTAATGACCAATTGAGTGCTATAGCAACTAAGCACAGGATTCCTGATGTCTATCAAATTAAGGCGGAAGAAGACACGGTTAAGTCAGTAATGGACATAGCCCATCTTAACGGCTTCAAGACTGCGACGCTTAAATACCACTATCGTTCACCAAAAGAACTGATTGGATTCTCTAACCAATCATTCTACGAGCCGATTGGGCGAAAGCTTGAAGCGGTAAACGATAATATTGTTCCTTACAAAGACACCGGTCGTGTGCTATTGACTCATATTGTCGAGACAAATAGTGAAGAAGAGACATCCGACAAAACAAACTTTGCGGAAATTCGAAAGATTCAAGAGTTAGTGAGTGAAATAAAAAGTGACCCTGTACTCAAAGATAAGTCTATTGCTGTCCTCACCTTCTTTAACGAGCAAGCTGAACTGATACGTAATGCTATTAAGGACGATGATATCAAGGTATCTATTATTGATGGTATTCAGGGTGATGAACGAGACATCGTTATCTACTCATTCGTCATAAAAGACCCAACTGATAAGAAGCGATATATTGCACTTACAGGTGAGGGCGGCGAGATCCGCAAAGACATTGCGGCTGGACGTGTTAACGTTGCCTTTAGTCGTGCAAGGCTACAGGTTCATACGGTCACATCTCTTGCCCCTGAGCTATGGCCAGAGGGAATCTGGATTAAAAGATACCTAGAATACGTTGAAAACCACGGCACTATTAGCCGCCGTCACAGCAAGGTCGAGCAGCAATTTGATTCCAACTTTGAAGAAAACGTCTTCAATACCCTTGCTCAGACCCTAGATGCTGATAAGTATACTCTTGAAACGCAAGTCGAGTCTCTTGGGTTTAAGATTGACCTTGTCGTATACCGTAACGGTAAGAAGCTTGCTCTTGAAATGGATGGTCCGTCACACTTTGAAGGTGGAGATGGTCAGGTATATGTAAAGGACGATTGGGATAGGCAATGTGCGTTGGAGACAGCAGGATGGAACTTCTACCGTATTTCATATTTCGACTGGGTTAACGATGAGTCTGCTGAAAAGAAGGCTTTGCTAGACTATATTCAGCAGTACTTCTCAGATGACAATTCTAGTAGCAAGACGGATGTTCTGAAAGAACTTGAAAGCGAAATGGTAGCCCCTGAAGAGGCATCTAAGGAAATGTATGTAACTGACTTTTCCGACGAAGTCGTCGACCACGTTACTACAGTAAGGGCGACTCAGCCCTCGACTACAAAATCGGTGGCATCTTCTAAGAATGAGTTTAGTGTAGGCGAGCGAGAAGTTAATCAGGCTGAGTTTGAAGTGTACCTAGCTTCACATGTTGGCAACGTAATTACTGTCAAATACCAAACTCCACGTGCGAATAGTGCTAGACATTGGCGACCGATTAACCTCGTTAAATATGACGCTACATATTTCTATGCCGAAGCTGCGGACGAGCGGGATTATCTCATTAAGTATCGTCGAGACCGAGTCGTAGACTTCCAGTAAAAAGGTTTTGGCTTTCTATTTTTTCGGACGGGGTTGATTGGGGACAAACGCAAACTCGATACTTATACCCACTCAATCACTGTATGTGTTGTACAGTATCTTTTTTGAAACTGGGGGTAGGGGGGTGGCAATATGTCTATAAAAAGAGACTATTTCCTTTATGTTCTTTATACACAGTTCCTTTGATTTGTTACTGCCCGTAAGGCAGGGAATAGCCGCCAAACATAAACGAATCATACGATGATTTAACTGATGAGAATACTGCATTTCTATGATATTTTTTTGTTTACTTTGCACAATCGAACGTACGAGTGATAACGAAATACAAATTATACGAGTATAATAGTTCTTAGACGACATACACACTAGCGAAAGCAAAGCGTCCCTGGAAGTCTTTATGCAATCATCGGCTCCCTGTCGCGAGGATACTATCAACGGTTAGTACACTCCACCAGTTAGCCTTATAAATTAAAAACCGTACAGCTAAGCAGTTTGTTTTAGTTGTTTTTTGTTTATTAAGACCTAGGAGATTGTATGAAGACATACGAACAGATTGAATTTATTAGTTATATTGAAACACCTCGTTATACAGAAGTACCCATAAGAATCGACAGTATTCTTGAAGAGCGTATGAGGGTATTTTTAAGGGCAAGGAAGGCACGTCGCCTTATATTTTGTAAGTAGGCAGCTATATGAATCCTTCAATAGATATAAATGAGAGGGTGGACATCGTGCCTATTTTCTATGCTCAAGCAAGCGAAAGACTTGTTTGCGTACCTTGGAAGATGAAGTATAGAGGTCAGGAAATTATATTTACTAAGTTTGGGATGCGGCATCCCACATCTAAGGGTAGGAGGATGATTCACGTTTTCGATATGAGCGACGGTGTGAATGATTATCGTATTGAGTTTGATTCAGAAAGGCTAACGTGGACGCTAGTGAGTATGTTGGGAGGTTACTATGTATAAAGATTTGAACACTGAGAAGCCTATGATAATGTTCATCGACCTCAACAGTGCGTTCGCTACCGCAGAGCAGCAAGCTCACCCTACATTGAGAGGGAAAGCTATGGGGGTAACAAACCGCATATCGAAGGAATGTTGTGTGATAGCTGCATCGTACGAAGCAAAAGCTCTAGGTATAAAAGTAGGTATGAGACTAAGTGATGCTAAGGCGATATGTCCAGAGTTTATAATACTCGAAACCGATGCACCTAAGTATCATCAGGTATATCAAAAGCTTGTACGTATTATGAAAGATTATTCACCGAAAACCCGTATGAAATCTATTGATGAGGGTATCATTGATTTTCACGGAATGGAACCTGTTCTTAACGGGAGGACACTGGAAGATATTGGTTACGAAATCAAGCGGCGAGTAAAGGATGAAATAGGCGACTGGATGAAAATTAATGTAGGTATTGCACCGAATATCTTTCTTGCTAAGCAAGCAGCGGGCTGGCACAAACCTGATGGGCTAGACATTATTGATCACCGAAATCTTCTTAGTTATTACAAAGAAATGAAACTAACTGACCTTACGGGCATCGCGGAAAGAAATGAAGCACGACTCAACTCATATGGCATTATGACACCTCTTCAATTCCTAGCAGCGGATGAATATATGCTAAAGAAAAGAGTCTTTAAAAGCATTACTGGTACATATTGGTATCGCAGACTGCGTGGTTATGAAATTGATGACAATGACACAAAACTTGGGATGATAGGTAGACAGTGGGTGCTACGAGACCCCACACACGAGACTGAAAGGCTACGTTCGTACCTATCCTTCTTATGTGAAACTACGGGGATGAAAGTACGTTATAGAAATGTTGAAGCGAGGGGTATTTGTGTATGGGCTTCACTCCGTAATGGAGAGTACTGGCAGAGTAAGCGAATGCATAAGTCCAGTTTCTATACGAACCAAGAAATCTATCGAAGGGCTATGGAACTATTTAATCAGCGACCAAGTGGAGCGGACGTAACTACTATGGGAATCTATTGCTATGAGCTTGAGCCCTCGAAGAGAAGTCAGCTCGATCTGTTTGAAGACATTGCGAAGAAAGACTGGCTTACGAAAGCTGTCGATGAGATTAATGAATTCTACGGTGCTTTTACTGTACATATGGGCACTACACTTGAGGGCAAGACTGTGATTAAGCAGAAGATTCCGTTTGGTGGTACTGAGTATTTTGAACTACTACTTAAAAGAGCGTAAGAGATGGAGGTTATGTTATGAAAAAAAGACAACACCGAGTTATAATAAAAACATCAAAAGGTGTGGGAGCTGCGAGGACTATGAAAACTGAACTGCAATTTGCGTTAGACGACCAATTGTTAGGTGAAAATGTAAGCCCTGACAATATTTCTTTACCTATGCTGGAAGAATTCGTTCAGCAGGTGATGCAGTTCGTTAAAGGCTCAAGCAAGATTAATCTGAAGAATTTGAAAACTGAAATACGTCAGGGATCGTTTGCTATTGCCGTGGTGGATGAGCTAGGAGAGCTGGAGGATGTTAAAAAGGACTATATAGCAGCAGCTAGTAACAACGACCTCTCTATGATTGACCCTGTTCGACGGCAGATATTAATTGAATGGCAACGAAGTGTTCTGAAAAATAAGGATAGGAAATATAAGCTTAAAGCGGAACTGCCTGACGAAAAGAAGAGCGATATTCGAATGGTTATTGATTCAAGTTCAAAGTTTCATTTTCATAAAGAGGTGTGGTTTGACGTCGAGGAGTATGTATACGGAAGAATCTATGACCTTGGTGGTAAAACTAAATCAAATGTACATATTGAATTGAGTGACGGTACTAGCATTAAAGCCGAGACCAATCCTAATACTTTACTGGGCGACAAAGAGAACCGTATTTATCGTGAGCAACTGCTAAGACTTAAGGCTAAACGTAATATTATGAGTGGAGAAACTAAAGACCACGTTCTGCTGTCTTATGAAAACTACAATTCTGAATACAATCAGGAAAAGTACGAGAAGCTGATAGCAAATGGTCGAAAAGCTTGGGGTCAGATAGCAAATCCTATTCAATGGTTAGAGATAACTAGAGGCTATGATGTCTAAGTCAAATAAAAAACAATTAACAGTGTTAGTTGATACTAGCTTTCTTATATTCTTGTCCAATCCAGACTTGGGGCAACCTCACGAGACAGCAAAAAAATATTACAAATACTTTCTGAAGCATAATATACAAATGAAGCTATCTACAATCGCAGCCACTGAATTTCACCAAGTGCAGTCAATCATTGATATTATATCAACGGACAATTATCAGGTTCTTCCGTATAACTTGAACGATGCAATACGAGCAGCGGATATAGCTTTTGGTCTAGGTGGAACTCAACGGATAAATAGAGATAAAGACAATATAAAATATATGGACGATATTAAGCTATTGGGCCAAGCTGCTTCGAATAATATAGATTTCATCATTACGCACGACAAAACGACGCTAGCTAAATATGCTAATAGTTTAAATAAAGCTGGTATTATCTCGACTAAGCCCATTGATATCAATGAACCATTTGATGCAAGTCATTTTAATGGTGGGCAATCTAGTTTAGATATAGGGACTTAGTTAACTCACAACTTCGGTGTAGTCATACTTAATTTTAGTTATAACCTCCTTTATAACGGGGAGCCAAGAGTATATATGTGACAAGAAGTCCAGTATCCATCTAAGCTACTGGACTTCTTTTAATATATAATTGGAGCATGAGAAGTTATCTTGAAAAGCACCGCCTGTTATACGGACATGTCGGTGCAATAATTGCACTGATTATCGCTGCAATATATTTCGTAGTAACACCTGGCGAAGTGCTTGAAGCAAGCGGTATGCAAAAACTAGTCCTTTTATACGGACACTCTTTATGTTGGGTTTTGTTAAGTATAGCAAGCTATCTATGGGGCATGAAAAAGCACAGAAAGCTAACGGCATTTTTTGCATATTCAGCACTAATTACGTATATTATTTTTATCGGCATTCTAATGATTACTAAATCCGCATAAATTCTGTGGCCTGTAAGTTGAGCTAAGAGAGCATATGTTAGAGTATACCCAGTGAGCATTCACGCTACTGGGTATTTTGATAACAACTAAATCATCTAAATCATCTAAATTAGCACTCTTGTACCGAGAGTGCTAATTTACTATACTAGGATGTATAGGAGGTATAGGTATATGCAGCCACAGGAAAATACGAAAAAACCACTCGAACAATTTGGGCAAGATTTTACGGCGCTCGCGCGAGAAGGTAAACTTGATCCTGTCATCGGCCGCGACGAAGAGATTCGCCGCTGTATGCAGGTGTTGTCTCGCCGGAGTAAAAATAACCCGGTGCTGATCGGTGAGCCAGGTGTCGGTAAGACGGCTATTGTCGAGGGCTTGGCGCAACGTATCGTCAAAGGCGACGTGCCGCAAAGTCTGAAAAACAAACGCGTCGTGGGTCTTGAAATCAGTAGTCTGCTCGCTGGTGCCGGATATCGTGGACAATTTGAAGAGCGCCTACAGTCGGTTCTGAAAGAAATTGAAGAAGCTGCTGGAGAAATTATTTTATTCATTGACGAGATACACACACTTGTTGGGGCCGGCAAGGCTGAAGGTGCGGTCGACGCTGCCAATATGCTCAAACCGATGATGGCGCGCGGTAAACTGCATTTAATCGGCGCCACAACACTAGACGAATATCGCCAGTATATTGAAAAAGATGCTGCGCTCGAGCGCCGGTTACAGCCTGTCTATGTGGGTGAGCCGAACTTTGACAATACTGTCGCGATACTCCGTGGACTGCAAGAAAAATATGAGGTGCATCATGGCGTAAAAATTCTTGACGAAGCAATTATTGCGGCGGCACGGCTTAGTGACCGCTACATAACCGAGCGTTTTTTGCCCGATAAAGCAGTCGATCTTATTGACGAGGCGACTTCGGCGCTCAAGATGCAGCTTGATTCAAAGCCAATCGAGCTTGATCGGTTAAACCGCAAAATCATGCAGCTGCAGATCGAGCAGACAGCGCTCAAAAAGGATAAAAGCGAGAGCGCCAAAGCTCGAAAAGCCGAAATCGAGCAAGAAATCAAAACTATTCAGGCTAAAGCTGACGAGCTAGATGCGAAATGGCAAAAAGAGAAGAATTTGATAGACAAGCTCAATGCCGAAAGTGAAAAACTCGAAGCAGCCAGAACCAAACTCGATATGGCCGAAAACGAGAGCGACCTTTCTACCGCCAGTCGTATTAAATACGGTGAGATTCCAGAAATCGAGCAAAATCTCACCGAGCTCAGGCGTCAAATCAACATGATACCCGCCGACCAGCGCCTGCTCCGTGATGAAGTGACGGCAGATGATATTGCCGCTGTGGTGTCGAGATGGACGGGTATTCCGGTTGATCGGCTCAAAGAAAGCGAAACCCAAAAGCTCGCCCATCTCGAAGATGACTTGCACAAGCGGGTGATTGGCCAAAATCGCGCCGTTGAAGCGGTCGCAAATGCTATTCGCCGTTCGCGGGCTGGTATTGGCGATTATCGCCGACCGATTGGCTCGTTTCTCTTTCTTGGCCCGACCGGCGTCGGTAAAACCGAGTTAGCCAAAAGTCTTGCCGTCGCGTTATTCGACGACGAGCGAGCTATTACGCGTATCGATATGAGTGAATACATGGAACGGCACGCCGTGTCGCGCCTGATAGGTTCGCCGCCAGGATACATCGGTTACGACCAAGGTGGTCAACTCACCGAAGCAGTGCGTCGTCGCCCGTACAGTATTGTGCTGCTTGATGAGATTGAAAAAGCTCACCAGGATGTATTTAATATTTTGTTGCAGGTACTTGATGACGGCCGCTTGACGGATGGTCAAGGCCGAACGGTTGATTTCTCAAATACGATCATTATCATGACCAGCAATATCGGTTCGCAGTACATTCAGGAATGGGACGGCAACAATTTCAGCAGTCTGGAGAGCCGTCTGCAGCAGGAGTTAAGTCACAATTTCCGTCCCGAATTTATAAACCGTATCGATGATATCGTCATATTTGATCGCATCGACAAAAACGACATACAGCATATTATCGAGATGCAACTCGCGGCATTTCTGGAAGAAGTCGAGAAGTCAAAAGACATTAAGCTCGAGTTTACGCAGAGCGTCAAAAAAGCGCTTGCCGAAGAAGGCTACGATCCGGCATTTGGCGCCCGGCCGCTAAAACGAGTCATTCAAAAGCGCATCCTCAATGAACTTGCCAAAAGAATCATCGACGGGTCAATCCAGTCGGAATCGGTGGTAACGGTCGATTACAAGAACAATGTGTTTCACTTTGACACAAAACATCGGTAAACCAATGTGCTCCTAGATTTATCAGCTATCCGTAAATTAGCACTCTTGACATGAGAGTGCTAATTTTCTAAATTATAGATAGAAGCTTTTATGCTTCTCTGGAAAGCATTAATACAATGATGAAAGGAGAAAATTATGAGCAACCTTGTAAAGTGGGATCCGTTTGCAGAACTTTCTGCATTACAAAAACAATTCTTTGGTGATGACTGGATGTCGCCCCTAAAAGGCGTTAACATTCCGACGACTGACGTCTTTACTAAAGATAATAACCTTGTGGTTGAGGCGCATCTGCCTAATTTTGAGCAGAAAGATGTCAATATCGAAGTGGAGAACGGCGCACTTGTGATTAGTGCCGAACGTCACGAAAAAGAGGAAGATAAAGGTAAGCAATACGTTGTGCGTGAAAGCTCAAGTAGCTTCTACCGACGCATTGCACTACCAAAGAGAGCAGACGCTGACAAAATCGAGGCACACCTCGATGACGGAGTCCTAAAAGTGAGCGTCCCGCTCACGCCACTGCCTGAACCAAAGAAAATTGCTATCTCGTCGAAGAAGAAATAGCAGTCGCGCGTTCTAACCTAAAAGGAGGCCTTAGGGCCTCCTTTTAGTTATAAAACCTGATTCAAGATCTGGAATTTGTTAGTTAAACTCCTTTAAAATGAGACAGGCCCTAAAACATGCGTTTTGTGTCTCATTTGTCTCATCTCGTGCCTCCAACCCTGTGATTGTTCCGTGACCTGTATGGTGAGCCAAGCAGGTACACTTTCCAAAAGGAAGGTGTTTTTGCTTTAATGAGACTATGTCAAAACTCCCCACCTTCATCACCGGCAATCAAAGCAAAGCAGACTACCTCTCGCGACAACTCGGCATCCAACTCGATCATAAGAGTGTTGATCTCGACGAGATTCAATCTACCGACCTTCATAGAATCGTTGAGCATAAGCTCAGGCAAGCCTATGAGGTATGCGGTACGCCCGTACTAGTTGAAGACGTGAGTCTCGTGTTCAATGCGCTAGGTGAACTTCCTGGTCCGTACATTAAATGGTTCGTTGAAAAAGCAGGGAACGAAGCGTGTTGTCGTATGCTTGATGGCTTCGAGAACCGTTCGGCAGTTATTCGGTGTACGTTCGGTTATTTCGATGGAAAGGTTATGGAGTTCTTCGATAGCGAATTACCCGGAACAATTGCAGAGCACCCGGCGGGTGAAAACGGGTTTGGATTTGACCAATTCTTTATCAACGAGGGGTATACGATCACTCGGGCCGAAATGACACAGGAAGAAAACGAACGAACATACGCAACTATGATGAAACCGTTTGCGAAGGTTCGTGAGTATCTTTCACGCTTAGAGTAGCCAATTCTAACTTTGCTTAATTGGGGGCAGGGCAATCCCATCTAGTGGGCCTGTCCTGAAGCCTGTAGCGTACCAGGTGGTAAATCCTTTACCAATAATAAGTAGTTTTGATATGATGCTGCATAGATGAAAGAACTGAAATTTGTTGTAACGATACACGCTTCAAAAGAAACAGTATGGGCAACCCTCTGGCAGGACGCGACCCTCCGTGTCTGGATGGATCTTGTTGACCCTGGGACGTACATGGTAGGTGAATTGGTGCAAGGCTCAACAGTGCAGTTCAATTCGGCTTCAGGGTATGGCGTAACGAGTTTGGTCGCGGAACTTATATCGAATGAGTATGTTTTGTTCAAGCACCAAGCTGACACAAAGGAAGATGGCGCGAAAAGCCGGGATGATCAATGGACGGGCGGCACGGAAAGCTACGAGCTTACTGAAGATGACGGAATCACTACTTTGACAATGAAGTTTGACGTCCCTGTGGAATTAGAGCAGATCATGAGTGTCAACTATCCTGCTGCGCTCAATAAAATCAAAGAGATGGCAGAAAAACCGTAAAACGGGCTAGTCATTACCCTGGAACTGCTGCCAAAATCGTGCCAGGGCGTTTCGCTTTAAGGTCTGCGTCTCTGCATTATCACTTTCTTCAAGGGTTGTTTGTAATTCCAAATCTTCCTTTGTTTGCCCGATCTCCTGCGCGTTCAGTGGTCGATGCGAAGCAAGGAAGTACATATCGTTATAGACACCCGACTGAATTACATATACGTATGGAAAGGCCGTAGCGACGGAATTGTATACGATTTGAGTGAACGCGATATCGAAATTATTGAACGCCCATAGAGCGAAGATACCGTCATCTTTTAGGCGGGCGCTTGCGTGTTGGAAATTCTCGACGCTGTATAACCGTGAAGCATGAAGGACGGTTGGTTCCTCAACGTCCATGGCGATGAGGTCGTATGAGCGCTGCGTAGTGAGGAGATGAGTGTAGCCATCTTCAATGATGAGGTTTGTCTTCGGATCATTGAGGACATTATGGTTAAACGCGGAGAAAAATTTCGTCGCGGCAGGGATCTTCGGATTAATTTCAACGATATCTAATGACTTTACTTTTTTGTCTGAAGATAGAACACCTGCGGTAAGGCCACACCCTAAGCCGATATTAGCTGTTTCCAGGTTATTTCCTAGCTGCGAGAGGGAACGTTCGACAAAGTGGATTTCACTGACATCCCTTTCAGAGATGCTTTTAGTGTCACATTGTTGGCGATTTCCAACGATAAGTCGAAGAGTATCCTGTTCGTCTTTTGTCACTTTTTGTACGGTAACTTTCTCGAATGCGGATTCTTGCGCATAAAGGATTTGGGTCGTCCCGTGTTCGGAAACGACAGTACCATCGGTATCAACGGTAGTCTGTTTCGGAAGGGCAAAACTTCCGTAGACGAATACGCCGATATATACGACGGCCAGTAGATATAAAATTTTGCGACGTTTGACGAAAATTGTAAGGATAAGCAGATGAACCAAGAACACTACGAAGATGCTGTTCGTGACGCCAAGTATCGGGATGAATAGGAAACCGGCAATCAGACTTCCTAAAACGGACCCAATCAGGTCGATCGCATTGGAAGTTCCGATTGATGTGTGATTTTCCGGTGCTGTCTCAATTGCTTTACCTAGTAGACGGGGGAAAACGGTACCGAGCATGATCGTAGGTGGTAGAAGTATCAAGACGCTGACGATAATCTGGTTCCATACGGAATGTATGTCGATGCCATTCTGGACGAAGAGAATAATACTATCAATATGTACCAAGGCGGTGCACAGGTATATTGCCATGGCGACATGAAGAGGCACGAACACGATTGATTTGTTGAGAACACGGGCGTACTTTGCGTATGCTATGCTCCCAATCGCTAAGCCGACAAGGAAAATAGAAAGCACGAGTGAAAGTGATTGACTGCTCTCGGTATAGTATTCAAAGAATACCCTTGAGGCGAGTACTTCGTACGAAAGACCGATGAATCCGAACGCAAATAGAGACACACGCGTAGCGGTAGGCGTATACCAAGTGGTTTTTCTTTTTTGAAATCGCTTAAGCATTCGTTCGTAAGTATAACAGGTTTACGGGTGGAGAGGGCACCGATAAAACACTGTACGTACCCCTATATAATTACTATGAATTGCAAAATTGTAAAATATATTACAGCCGTACCCTAGCCGGGGGTGCTATTGTTTCTATACGTACAAAGTAACAGTCAGTGAGGTACAGTATGAAACGAATACTCATCGTAGGCACGATCGTCTTATTGATAGCCGTCATGGTAGGGACCGGGGTGGCGCAGGATAACGTTATGCAATTATTCGCTTCAGGCGAACCAGCCGCACAGGTAATTAGGTGTATCTTGTTCGGATTATTGATTGGTCTTTTACTTACATCGCCTCCGCGAAGTGTATATTTCCGAACTGTTCTGGGCGCGGGATCAATAGTGTTGGTGGTTGGAAGTGCGGCAATGCTCGCGGGGAACGGTATGCTGTTACTCGATGCGCTTATATTTATCGAAGCCGCAATTATTTTCGCGGTGGATGCTATCGAATCGCCTACTACCGATCATGCAACAGAAAAGAAGGTCACATCAGGCACCCCTCGGCGAACCAAAAAGGTGGTCGCATAAATGGTGCTAAATTAGGTGAAGCTTATATGACTAGAGGATACCTGCTAAAATAATACCTATGAAGAAGCTCTATCGTTCAAATAAAGAAAAAATGCTTGCTGGAGTTTTCGGCGGTATCGGTGAATACTTTTCTATTGACCCAACACTATTACGAGTAGGGTTTGTTTTACTTGTTATCTTGACGGCGATTTTCCCGGGTATCATCGCGTATATCATCATGGCAATAATTATTCCCCAGTCACCTGTGCTGCACGTAAAGGATAAGTAGGAGGCAAAGATGGCGAAGCAGGCATTCATCAATATACCGGTAAGCGACCTAGCAAAATCAACAGCGTTTTATGAGGCGCTCGGCTTTACGAAGAATGATGATTTCTCAGACGAGAACGCGAGCAGTATGATGTGGTCCGACGAGATTATCATCATGCTGCTCACTAAGGACTTTTACAAAAAGTTCCTCAGACAAAGAGCCGTAGCTGATACACAAGCAACCAGTGGTGTGTTGATCGCTTTATCGCTTGATACGAAGGAGGCGGTGCAGACATTCGCTGATACCGCTAAGGAAAATGGCGGCGACTATTACCGCGTTGAAATGGGGGCGCCCGAGAATATGATGTTCGGTTACGAAGTGATTGACCCCGATGGTAACCAGCTTGAGCCGGTATGGATGAACTCGAACTTCATACCTGAAGACCCAAGTAGTACCTTCTAGTTCGATCATGGGCGAACACGACGAAGTGTATGGCCTGAGTTGGCCAGGAAAGCACGCCGCTTTGGTTGAGGCTGACATGCCGTCGCACAAAAACCTCATTCTGGACAACAAGACAAGCATCGACCCCACCTCCACTGAAAACCTTTTCATTGAGGGGGATAGTTTGGACGCTTTGAAGATTCTTCAAGGTGAATACGTCGGCAAGGTAAAAATGGTATACATCGACCCGCCGTATAACACTGGAAAGGACTTTTTGTATCGCGACACGATGTCTCACGGTGATTGGCTGAATATGATGTATCCACGCCTGGTACTTGCCCATAGGTTATTAAGGGGTGATGGTGTGCTATTCATTTCAATTGACGACAACGAAGTCGAAAACCTCGTCCTTATATGTAAGGAAATTTTTGGCGAATCGTTTGTCGAGAAATTCATATGGGAGAAGGTGGGCGACGGCGATGCTGGAGCGGGGAAGATGAAAGTCACGAAGCGGCACCGAATAGACCATGAGTATATCGTCGTCTGTCGAAAATCTGACAGTACATTCAAGCGCCGTATGGAGGTACCAAGTTTCAAGAACGTCTACGGAAATCCCGACAATGACCCACGCGGCCCCTACAAAGCGGGTAATATGTCAAAAAGCGAAGTGAAGTCTAATCCAAATGGGAAGAATTACTACAGCGTCACCGCGCCGGGCGGCCGCGTACTGACTAGACAGTGGCATGTGGACAGTCACGAATTTGCCCGTCTACAGGCCGATAATCGTATTTATTGGGGTAAGCGAGGAAGTAACGTACCGGCAGTGAAAATCTTTGTTAATGAACCGCGAGAGTTGGTGAATTCTTCTATCCTTAAAGGGCTTGGCTCGGCGACCAGCGCGACAAAACGACTCCGTGAACTATTCGACGGGAAAACACTTTTCGATAATCCGAAGCCGGTGCCACTGATTGAACGGTTGCTTTACTTGCAAACTGAGAGTGATGATATCGTCCTCGATTTCTTCGCCGGTTCCGGTACGACCGCGCACGCAGTGATGCGACAAAATGCTAAGGATGGTGGAAAGCGGAAGTGGATTATGGTGCAGACAGCCGAAAAGACTGATAAGACGTCCGAGGCATATAAGGCCGGGTATGAAACGATCGCTGCACTGTCCCGTGAGCGTATACGACGGGCCGGGGAAGCTATCAGGTTTGAGCATCCGCAAGTGGTCGACGACTACGGATTTCGTTCCCTTCGTATCGATCCTAATCTGTAAGCTTGCTATAATAACATCAGCATACATCCCGAATGCCCAAGCCAAACGAATCAAGGAGGTCCATGAAACCAACCGTATCCGTCAAAGACTTTTCGCTGACACTGGGAAGTAAAGATATCGTTCATAAGCTGAGTTTTGAAGTTAAACCAGGCGAAGTGTTCGCCTTTCTCGGTGCGAACGGGTCGGGTAAAACGAGCACAATTCGCTCACTGCTTGGGTTGTACGAAGCGACGAAGGGCGAACTTCTCATCAACGGCCGTCGTTACACGGCAAAGGATGCTAAGACGGTTGGGTATCTGCCGGAAGAGCGTGGTTTGTATACGAGGGTCTCTGCGATTGATAACTTGATCTACTTTGGTGAGATGAAAGGCTTATCACGTGTCGAGGCTCGCGAGACGGGTATGGCATTTTTGAAGGAAGTTGGCCTTGAAGATAAAGCCACCCTGAGGCTTAAGAAACTATCTGGGGGCCAGCAGCAGAAAGTGCAGCTCGGGGTCGCGGTCATGGGCAACCCAGACCTTTTGATCTTGGACGAACCGACCAAAGGGCTTGACCCGGTGAACCGTAAGCTGCTGCTTGATATCGTCGAACACCATAAACAACAGGGTGCGGCGGTTATTTATATCACCCACTTGATGGAAGAGGTGGAGCGTCTGGCTGACCGACTGTTCATTATTAA
This sequence comes from Saccharimonadales bacterium (SeqCode), assembly GCA_044340745.1. GTDB lineage: Bacteria > Patescibacteriota > Saccharimonadia > Saccharimonadales > Saccharimonadaceae > Microsaccharimonas. The sequence goes on along the minus strand of JBIISZ010000002.1, from coordinate 56,964 downwards.
GGATGGTAAGGCTCAGGCGTACGGAACTGTCGCTGCAGTGAAAAAGGAGTTCAAAGCGAATTCCATCGAGGACGTATTCGTTCGCATCTACAGCGAAGCACCAAAGAAAGGAGGTAAGTAATGTCGAGGTTACGAGCCGTCGTCCGTCACGAATACCTAACGGTCGTGAAACAAAAGGGTTTCTGGGCATACATGATCGCGATGCCGCTCATCTTCCTGGTGGTATTCCTGTTGGTGGGAATAGGGAGTCGATCAGAAAATACGTCATTAGAAAGCCTTTCTGAAGACCTGAAGGGAGTGGCGGTTGTCGATGCGAGCGGTCTGATCAATTCGGATATTGTTACCGGCAGCGGCCAGAAACTTTACCCGACAGATGAGTATCAAGCACTGCGAAAGGAAGTAGAGGAAGGTAATCGTAAAGGTCTCATTTACTATCCGTCTGATATTTTGACGACCCGTCAGCATGACGTCTATGTATCAGGGGTTGATTTTACATTCAGTAGCACAGCAAGCCAATTGGCCGGGTCGCTATTGAGCACGAGCCTGTACTTGCCGCTCGGCTCACAGGAAAGGATTACCTTGGCTCAACAAGGTGCAGAGGCGGTTACGACTACCTACGCTAACGGTACCGAGAGTGTAGGGTTCAGTAGGTTTATCGTACCGGGAATCATCGCAGCAATGTTCTTTATCATTCTGATGTTTTCAGTAGGGTATATTCTTACTAGTATCGCTGATGAAAAAGAAAACCGCTCGATGGAGATGGCGTTGACATATCTTAGCGCAAAGACGCTTATTATCGGTAAGTTGATCGCGGTCGTACTTATAACTTTGACTCAGTTAGTATTCTTCGGCGTATTGGCACTGACCGCTTTCCTTATCGCGTTGAACGCCGACTTCATCGCCCTCCCGTCAAACTTCGACATTACCAGTCTGCCGGTTGATCCTGTGTCGGTATTGTTCGGTCTCGGCTTCTTGGTTGTCGGGTTTGTGCTGTTCGCGGCCTGTATGGCTTTGGTCGCCGCGTTGCTTCCAGCGAAACAGGCGAATAGCTTCTCGGCTTTGTTTTACATTTTGCCGTTTATCCCGTTCTGGTTCATGGGGCTGGTTCTGACCGACCCAAAGAATCCGATTGTCCAACTTATTACTTACTTCCCGCTGACCGCTCCGACGACAAGCCTGGTCCGCAACACGGTCGGAAATATCACCGCCGGTGAAATGGCCATCAGTTTATCCATCATGACGGTCGTCGCGCTGTTTGTGCTGTGGCTTGTAGTGAAAGTATTCCCGAAAGGTGCATTGGAATTCCAGGCGCCGCTATCATTGCGGGCGATATTCGCTAAAAAGTAGGCCGACTAGTACGTCCAGTTCTGCATATCTTTCTGATACGTAATATAGATATTCGGATCGAGTAGGGTAGAGACCCTTGTATTATTTGTCGGTTCTTTCTCGGTAAATCGGGTATGAGAAAGGCTTTCGGCAGTGTGGTAACGAAGGCCTTCGGCAAGCGGCTGTCGTGCGAACAAAGCCTTTTCATCATCAAGGCTGATCAGGAACCCCCACTCACCGAATGAAGGGACGTTCTGTGAGAGCGGAACGATTGACCGGTCAGGTGTGGCGGCTTGCATTGTCTGGGCGATCCGCCAGAATGCTTTCGGGGTAAAGTACGTCGATGTTGCCTGCGTGATATATGCGCCGCCAGGAGCGATATGATGAGCGAGCATGGCGTAGAACTGGTACGAGTATAACTTGGCAATCCGTTCATTCGATGGGTCGACGAGGTCGACTAAGATGGCATCATACTGTTGCGTATTGGCTTGTACGAATTTAAATGCGTCTTCATTGACGACTTGGACTTTCGGGTCGTTGAGCGAATTATCATTAAGATCTCGCAGCAGGCGCTGGTCCTTTCCGAGTGTCGTCATCGCAGGGTCAATATCGACTAAGGTGATCGTATCAACGCTTTCATATCGTAGTACTTCGCGTGCTAGTAGGCCGTCGCCGCCCCCAAGGATCAACACACGCTTCGGGTCGGCGACCGAAGTGAGAATAGAATGGGCCAGCGTTTCATGATATCGGGCTTCATCTTTGCTGGAGAATTGAAGATTATTACTAAGATATAACCTCGTATCGTCTTTGAACTGTGTAACGACAATCTTCTGATAGGGCGTGAACTGATAATGGACGACAGGCTCTTTGAAGAGTGCCGTATCGAGTGCTCGTTCGATCTTTGATGCGTACGCAAGGCACAGTACGAGCGAAAGTACGACGACACCTGCGCCGATTTTCAAAAGCGTGTTCGTGCGCGTCGCGGCCCGAAGCCGCCACAGGATGAATACGCCGATCGCCGCATTGATCAAAGCTACGGCGTAAGCGGTGCGCATCAGGCCGAGATGCGGGAGAAGAATGAAAGGGAAGAGGAGTGAAGCGAGCAGCGCACCAAAGTAATCTGCAGCTAAGACCTTCCCCAGTAAATTGACGCTCGATTTCTTACCGAACTCTTTCAGCAGACCTACGAGTAACGGCACCTCAGTACCTATGAAGATACCGATTGTTAGGCTTAATACGCCGAATGCCAGCCAGTAGTATTCAGTCAGGCTGAAAGCGGCAAATAACAGGAGGACGGAATTTCCGCCGATAAGACTCAGGAGGAGCTCGTTGCGGATGAAATTGAGACCGGCGCGCTTGGCGAGCTTGGTGGAGAGGAGCGATCCGATACCCATGCCGAACAATGTGACGCCGGTCGCGATACTGAAGCTAACAATAGAATCCCCGAATAAATAGGAGGCTGCCGTACCGAGTATCAACTCGTAAATAAGCCCACCGACGGCGACGATCAACGCAGCCGCAAAAATAGTCGGCTTATCGATGTGCTGCTTTGATGCCATGGGCTAGCCTGTGATGGTGCCGGAGATGATGATCGCGATCGCGATAGCCATACCCGCGATGACGATACCGAAAGCGGTGTTGTGTTCTTTGACGAGTTCACGGTGCAGGTTGAGGCGGAATACGGCGTTGATGAGCAAGACGGTAAGGATCAGGATGATGATACCCGTCGCTGAGTAGACGAGCGTCGCGAGGAACGCTTCCATCGTTAGTCCGTTTGCTGCTGCTTCGATTGGGTTATCCATATATGTTCTCCTTTATTCTTATACTTCTTTATAGCACACCCGGTTTATTTACCAAGTCCGCCACCCCCGCCACCATAGACGGCTCTTCGGTAACAGGTCTGGTTCTCATCTTGGCTGACCACTTGATCGCTGCTTGTCGAGGAAGAATTGACGAGGGTCCGAGGCGTACAGTAGGTTTCATAGCTTGGCTGGGTCGACTGATAAATGGCGAAAAGTCCGAAACCGCCGAATATCGTGAAGAGTATGACGGGTGCGAGGTTAAGCGGCTGGACGCGGCGGCCGAACATCTTCTTCTGTTCTTTGACGGTCAGTACCCTACCTTTATACACGTCATATTCGCGCTCGTTGTACTTCTCTACGGAAAGGACACCGCTGGAAAAAGTTATTTCCGCATAGCTGAGCGGTTCGTTCTCGAATACATGATGCGTAAGCGTCCCTTCGCGGCGTACGACCTTGGCAGTACCGACCTCTTTTACATAGAGATTCTCTGTCTGTCCATTGATAGGTGCCTGGATACTCGTACCGGCGGTAACAGTATGCGGATCAAGGTTCGCGTCGATCTTAAACGGCTCGTAGGCCGTTATCTTACGGGTGTAGTGGTCGTATTCCACCCAGCTGTCGTAATCGTTGAAGCCAGTAATTTCCCACTCTTCCCATGTGTAGTGTCTCCGGTCCTCATGGTCGTATTCGGAGTAAATGACATAGCCTTGGGCGCGACCGCCGAACGTTTCGCCGCGTACAAGTTGCCCGAGCTTGAACTTCGCTTTCGGTCGATGTTTGAAAATCCCCACCTTATACTTCCTTCACCGTGACGGTCTTTCCGGTAAACGCATCCTCTACAAGTTCCGTCGCTTTTCGAACGAATGATGCACCGGGCTTCTTGCAGGTTGTCAGGGTGATATATCCCGTGCCGAGTTCCGGCCATGTGTGCAGGGCGATATGTGATTCCGCAAGCAGGGTGACGACGCTGACACCCTGAGGGGTAAAGCGGTGAGTCAGGCTTTGCAACTCGGTCATGCCGGCAGCTTCGATAAGTTTACTGACGATTCCTTGGCAGACGGCTTCGGCGTCAAGACGGGTAGGGTCAGCCTGAGAGATATCAAACATGTAGGTATGGTTACGAAGTCCCTCGGCAGTCATTAAGGATAATTTTACTACGGAATGATATCTGGTGGCAACGCGCGAAAAAATGTGGCCTATTGGTGAAATTTTTCACAGATAATGTAAGGGCGAACGCCTAGAGTGTATACAGAACATAACGTAACGAAAGGAAAAGAATATGCTCAATTTCATCGCATGGATAGTAATCGGAGGACTCGCAGGATGGGTCGCTTCAAAGATCATGAAGACGGACGCTTCAATGGGAGTATTATTGAATATCGTCGTGGGAATTATCGGTGCATTGATCGGTGGATGGGTTGTCAACTTGCTGTTGAACGCTGACCCTGAAATCTTCAGCATCGGCGGATTCTTGACTGCGATCTTAGGATCCGTAATCCTTCTCGCTATCGTAAAGGCGTTGACCGGTCGCCGTCGTACGGCTGCCTAAGGCTAGTCGGGAAATACGGTATATCTCGTAAGGGTGCTGCTACTATAGTCTTATGACCAAACCCCCTGTCATCGTCTGGTATCGGTCCGACTTACGAGTACATGATCACCCCGCTCTGGCGGAGGCAAGTAAAGACGGCACACCTGTTGTGCCTGTCTTTATTTTCGATAAGCCTCTCGTTCAAGGGGAATACTCCAGTGCCAATCGGACGAAATTCTTACTCGAATGCCTCGAAGATCTAAAAAGCTCGTTACGCGAACTTGACGCCGATTTAGTGATTCGTGAAGGTGAACCCGCGGACGAGTTGCAGAAGCTTGCCGAGGAAACAGGGGCTGCGGCAGTGTATTATTCTGCCGACTATACTCCGTATGCAATCAAGCGCGATCGCCGTGTAGAGATGCTGCTGGAAAAGAAATCCTTGCAGGTTCGAGCGTTCGGGGGAAGGTTGGCGGTAAGCTCGTTGCAAAAAGTATTGACGAAGAGCGGTACGCCTTTCAAGGTATTTACTCCGTTCTGGAAGACGTGGTCGGAAGTGGGTCGGCGTGATGTCGTAGACCGACCGAGGAGCCTGAAACTTCCTTCTGTCGACACAGGAACTATACCGGCACTTTCATCGATGGCGGATCAGACTTCGGTATCACCGCAAGCTGTACGGGGAGGGGAAACGGTCGCTCGCAAACGGCTTCACGATTTTTTACAAAGCGGCATAGAGCAGTACGCAGCGGAAAATAATTCCTTGGGTGCTGACGCTACTTCCCGGCTGAGCGCGTATCTTCACTTCGGCTGTCTAAGCGTGTGTGAGATTGAAACTATGTTACCCGATACGGAAGGTGCGCGAGCATGGCACCGGCAATTGGCATGGCGTGAGTTCTATCATTACGTCTTATTTCATTTCCCTCACCCCGAGCGGGAATTCCAAGAGCGCTATCGTGCCTATCCTTGGGGAAAGAACGCCAAACTTCTAAACGCCTGGAAAGAAGGGCGAACAGGCTATCCGGTCGTCGATGCGGCTATGCGCCAGCTTAAAGCCGAAGGCTGGATGCATAACAGAGGCCGCTTAATCGTCGGATCGTTTCTGACGAAGGATCTCGGTATAGACTGGCGCGAGGGCGAACGGCACTTCATGCAGTGGCTCATTGATGGTGACATGGCTAATAACAACGGCAACTGGCAGTGGATCGCAAGCGTCGGTGTTGACCCTGCCCCGGTATTTCGAAGATTGTATAACCCGTCGTCGCAGCGTGATACGTATGACCCCTCGGGATCATACGTTCGAACGTATGTACCCGAGCTGAAGAATGTGCCTGACGAATATCTTAGCGAGCCATGGAAAATGTCAAAGGAGGCGCAAGAGAGCTATCGGTGTATCATAGGGAAAGACTATCCAGCACCGGTGGTAGACCACAAAGAAGCACGGCAGCTTGCTTTGGAGCGCTTCCGGTCGCTATAACGTAAATGAAGAAAGTACCTATGACACAACCGATTGATTTTCATTCACTTTTCCAAGCGCTTCCAGAACGATACGTCGTATTCGAACCGATATCGCCGACATTCATCATGACCGTTGCCAGCGATGCATATCTGGAGGTCGTAGGTAAATCTTCAGAGGAAGTGCTCGGCCATGGTCTCTTTGAGGTCTTTCCTGATACCTCGGAAAAGGCACTGAAAACAGGAAAAGGCGACCTTCAGACATCTCTGGAGAACGTTATCAAGACCAAACAACCGGACAGCACCGGGGTGATCCGGTATGACCTTCCAGACAAGAACGGAAAACTACAGGTCCGCTATTGGCAAGCCACCCACTACCCTATATTCGATGGCAAAGAACTTGTCGGTATCTTACAATCTACCGCCGATGTTACCGAGCTGGTGCGTTCTAACGAGCAATTGAAATTAGCGAACCTGAAACTGGAAGATGCCTTGATGGCCGGACTGATCGGCTCCTGGACATGGGATATTCCGACCGATACCGTCAAGGCTGACAAGGGCTTGGCGAATTTGTTCGGGGTATCATTTGAGCAAGCGATCGAGGGCTTGCCGCTTGAGGCATTCACGAACTCGATATATGAAGAAGACAGAGCTAAGGTAAGCGACTTGATACGTGAGGTTGTCGAATCAGGTACGACTTTTGAGGCGGAGTATCGCACCATCGATGGTAATGGGACGATCCGGTGGGTCATCGCGCGCGGCCGGGTAGAGCGCGACGCATCTGGGGTACCTAAGGAATTCCCGGGTGTCATGATCGACATCTCGTCACGAAAAAAAGCCGAAGAGGAACTCAAAGACAGCGAAGAGCGCCTTCGGTTCATGGCGGATACCATGCCGCAGCTCGTATGGATCACCCGGCCGGATGGGTACCATGAATACTACAACAAGCAGTGGTATGCCTACACTGGTACGAAAGAGGGTGAGACGGACGGCGAAGGGTGGAATAATTTGTTCTATAAGGCCGACCAAGCCCGCTCTCGGAAAGTCTGGCAGCATTCGCTGAAGACGGGTGAGCCGTATGAAATAAAATACAGGCTATATAATGCGGCCACCGATTCTTACCGCTGGGTGATCGGGCGGGCACTCCCTTTCAAGAATGACAAGGGCGAGATAGTGAAATGGTACGGAACTTGTACCGATATCGACGATTCGATTAAGGAGATCGAGAAGCGAAAGAAGCTCGAAAAAGAACTTAAGGATGAACGAGACAGGTTGGAGTCGCGCGTCGCTGAACGTACATCGCAACTTAAACTGACGAACGAAGGACTCCGCGACGAAATAAAGAAACGACAGAAAGTTGAAAAGAAACTTCGCTTATCGAGTGAGGAATTACAGCGAAGTAACCGTGAACTTGAAGAGTTCGCGTATGTCTCCTCGCACGACCTTCAGGAACCCCTGCGCAAAATCCAGGCATTCGGCGACCTGCTCGTAGATGAGTATGGTGATAAGCTTGGTGACGGACAAGAGTACCTTACTCGCATACAAGCCTCCGCGAACAGGATGAGCACGCTGATCGAAGACCTGCTGACGTTCTCGAGGGTAACGACGAAACCGTCCGTCAAAGTAGACGTGGACCTTAATGATACTTTACAGAACGCGATCGCAGATCTAAGTGACCGCATAGACCGTGAAAACGGCACGGTACTTGTGAATGCGATACTCCCTACGGTCAAGGCTGACGAAACGCACATGAGGCAGCTCTTTCAGAATTTGCTTTCCAACGCGCTGAAGTTCCACCCTTCCGACAGGCAGCCAATTGTCGAGATCACCGGACAATCGAAAGGTGATGATAGATATGCTATTTCCATCAAGGACAACGGCATCGGAATTGACGATAAGTACAAAGAAAAAGTTTTCGCCGTCTTCCAAAGGCTGAATACAAAGCAGGCATTCGACGGGACAGGAATTGGACTTGCGGTATGTAAGAAGATCGTTGAGCGCTATGATGGTACAATTGAAATAGAAAGTCAATTAGGCACGGGAACAACTTTTATCATAACTTTGCCAGTTGTACATGAGGATTAAATGACCATTAATAAAGAACCCGTCGTAATATTGATGGCCGACGATGATGATGATGACTTTCTGTTGACGCAAAAGGCGCTCAAAGCAAGCAAGCTGCTGAACACGCTCGTCCGTGTCAGCGATGGCGAAGAGCTGACCGATTACCTTCTAAACAAGGGTGAATATGAAAACGTCGAAACGTTACGCCCGGGCATCATCTTGCTTGACTTGAATATGCCACGCAAAGACGGCCGCGAAGCATTGAAAGAAATCAAACAGCATGAGTCGCTCAGGGATATCCCCGTGGTGGTGTTCACTACCTCAAAAGCTGAGGAGGACGTATACCGTACTTACCAGCTGGGGGTGAACTCGTTTATCACCAAGCCTGTCACTTTCAATAATCTTCTCGAAGTCATCACTTCCCTTGGCCGCTATTGGTTTGAGATCGTCGAATTGCCGAAGAATGGAACTACAAAGTAAATCACAGCAACCGGTCCGGGTACTTCTTGTCGACGACGACGAAGAAGATTACCTGATCATCAGGCGTCTGTTTTCCTCTATGAAAGGCCTCGAGGCCCGGCTTGAGTGGGTGAGTTCTAGTGACGAGGCGATTGAAACGATAAAGGAATCCCGGCATGATGCTTACTTCATCGATTACCGCCTGGATGCGCTCACAGGCCTTGATGTCCTTCAAGAGGTGAATGCCGCGGAGCGATACGAACCGTTCATCCTGTTGACGGGTATGAGCGACCAGGGTATCGAACGGGAATCACTGCATTTAGCAGCCTCTGATTACTTAGTAAAGAAAAACCTGACGAGTGATAGCTTGTCCCGGGCACTCTATTATGCACTTGGGCGTAAGGAGCAAGAGAAACAAAAGATCGAACAGCTGATAGAACTAAACCGAACCAAGGATGAGTTTATTTCTATCGCTTCGCATCAGTTGCGTACGCCGGCTACGACGGTAAAGCAGTATGTAGCCATGGCTCTGGATGGCATGGCCGGCCCGCTTGGCCCGAAGCAACAGGAGCTGTTGCAAAAAGCGTACGAAAGCAATGAGCGGCAACTAGCAATTATTAATACGCTACTGAAAGTCGCCCAGATCGATGCGGGTGGTATGGAATTGGCTCGGAAGGAAGTAAGCCTCAGCGCGCTATTGAACCAGGCGGCGGAAGAGTTCTGTCCTATCTTCCAGAGCGCGGACCAAATATTGGAAACCAGTTTTCACGCAGGGTTGACGGCGTATATCGATGAAAACGCCGTACGTATGGTCCTAGATAACCTTCTTGAAAATGCCAAGAAATATTCTAAGCCAGGGTCAACGACGAGAATTGTCGCCGAAAAAAAAGGTATCATGGTTGAAATCACCATAGAAGACCAAGGTGTCGGCGTAGATAAACCAGATAAGCTATTCAAAAAGTTCTCACGCATTGATAACGAACTTTCTACCGTCGTTGATGGCACCGGCCTCGGGTTGTACTGGGCGCGGTCGATCGCGCAGATGCATGATGGTGATTTGCGCTATGAAAAGAACCGTCCCAAGGGCTCAAAATTCATCCTTGAATTACCAATCATGTAATAAAATTCACAGATTATTAGTAAAAAACGTATATAGTAGGACATGATGAACGAAAAGACAGTATTGATCGTTGAGGATGATAACGACCTACGCGACGCGTATGTCATGATCCTGCAATCTGAAGGAATAGATACCCAGTCCGCCGAAAACGGGCAAGTCGCTCTAGATAAAATCAACACGCTAGGAAACCCTGGGGTGATTTTCCTTGACCTTCGCATGCCGGTGATGGACGGGTTAGAATTCTTGAAGCAGTATGATGCCCCTGAGCATCCAGACACCGTAGTCATCGTTTTCTCGAACTATGATGCGAAGAACGAAATCGACATGGCATACGAATTAGGTGCGCAGCGATATGTATTGAAAGCTCGCGCTGCTCCTAAGGAGCTTATTCGAATCGTCCGTACAATCCTGAAATAAAGGTTAAACGATTACGTCCCTGAAGGCATCCTCACCGATGTGGTTTTCTAACAGCTCTTTATTAACACGATAAATACCCGATTTGTACTCTATGATGCCTTGCTTCTGTAGATGGCCGAGTATTTTCGTGGTACTTTCACGGCTCAACCCGACAAGCCCAGCGATAGTGGCATGCCTGAGAGTGATGTTGATAGTGTGGAACGCATCACTAGATGATTTTACTCCGTAGCGGAACACTAGATAGTACAAAGTGAACGCTACTTTTTCTTCCGCCCTTGATTGAGCGAGCCCGTTAATGCGAAGCATCGCTGCCGTATGGTCTTTTCCGAGCGTGTCGAATAACGACAGAAGCGCCTGCTTATCATCAAGGATATGTTGCTTGAAGTCTTCACGAGAGAATTGAAGCGTACGTACGTCAGAAACTGCTTCGTAATAGAAAAGGGAAGTCGACGTGGTTTCCATCAGCCAAGATAACGGCAAGATGTCATCCTTTGTAAAGAAAGCCACAGTCCGTTCTTCGCCAGAGGTAGTGATGGTGTAGGAGCGGACGACACCATCGGACACCATGACTCCCCGACGAGGAGCTTCGCCTTGAAAAAAGATATTAGCACCCTTTTTATAGGCACGGAGCTGGGCGAATGGTTTTATCTTTTCGGTCAAGGGCTGCATATCACTAGTATAACATCAGTAAAAAGTGAAAATTATTACAACTATATCGTGAAGTAGTCCACAGTGCCGAACGGCTTGACTGCCTATAGTAGAAGCAGATACATGAGTAAGAGTGGAGGAGCAATATGAAGCATCAGGCCCATACGGTGGACATCCGCATCAAACAATTTATGAAAAGGAAAATGGCGGAATTTCCTGAACTACGAGAAAAATACGGACCACGTGTGCAAGAGGTACAGCGAGGATACATGTGGGAAGATTTGACAACCTTATTCACCAAGAGAGTGAGGGCACGATAAATGTCACGCACGCGTCATCACAATAAGTTGCATCAAACGACGAAAAGCAAGCAGAAGAAGCTATCTTCATACCGACAGCGCTATATTGATGAATTACGTACCGATGAATGGTACATTGAATTACCTGCTTCGAATCAATTCAAAACAATGAAGTTGAGTTCGTTCGGCCGATAACCATGACAAGCGGCCAATATGTGGCATGGAAATGGGGTACCGGCCTTGCTGAAGGAAAAATACTTTCCGTCCACCCTGAACCAACATCGATAAAGAGCAAGGGGAAGCTCATCAAGCGTAATGGGTCTCGCGACAATCCGGCGCTTATTATTGAACAATCATCTGGCACCCGTGTTTTAAAACTTGAAAGCGAAGTCCAAGCGACTGAGAAGTAAGGTTCCCTAAGCGAGCAATGCGTACGCGCTCACAGCTGAAGCGACCTGTTGTTCACGGACGGTGGTACTCCCGTCTCGTGTCTCCCATACACTATGAGCGAGCCAAAACCCGATCAAAGTGCGCGCATGATCAAGGTTTAGATGCTCCTTGTAGACTGAAATATCGTACCCGCTTTTTGCCAGGTCAATTAGAAACATCGTCGCGTCGGCATCGCGCGGTGCTGGATCGCCCCAGCTCCAGTCGACAAGTCGTGTCCCTTGGTCCTTATGCCAGGCAATATTCGATTGACGGGCATCATTATGTGCCATGAAGAGTTCTGGCGTTCGGTCAGCTTTTTTACTCTCGGATAAAAGCTGGGCAAAGGCACCGATAAGCTTTTCCGCTTGCTGCTTTTGAATATCCGTCCACTGTTCTGACAAAAGACGAATCTTGGCAATAATGTGTTGGGAAGCGGTTGCGTCGATGGCGTCCCAGCCTTCTTTCCAAAGTGTCGTATAGGTAGGCTCTATACTAGTGCCGTATGCCTGTGTTCCAGGGGGTAGAATAAGCTGTAGCTGCTGAAACGATGCAAGCGTGTCTCTAACATAGTCGTCGAATCGCTCGTCGTTCGGTGCACGCCATAGCCAGCCGTCATTTTGATGTAATGAGTCCATCGCTAGAAGCGTGTCGTCGATGAGTTCGACACGATCAGGTATGAAGCTGTATCCACGCTGCGCGACATATTCGTACAGCGCTGCTTCTTTTTCAAGGTACGCCCGCGAATGAGCTTCGCGTGATGCGTCGCTAAACCGATCTGGAACGTGCTGCTTGATGAAGAGTGTCGTGTTTTCATCACGGACGAACAGGTGGTCGTATGCCATGTGACCCGCTTGTACGATTTCGATATCCAGCGATTCTTTCGGCTTCGTTATCATATCCTTGATTGGGGTAAGGGGTGACGGTTCAATATGACGGAGCGATTCCTCTATAAGGAAGCTGTGAGCACCAAATAACGTGTCCTGAAGACTATCAAGCCGAAACCAACGGGCATCCGTCGCATCGTCCGCCCCACTGACAGGGACTTGACGATCGACACGATACAGGTATGCCGACGTTTCCGCCCAGGCATGCGCCGTGGTGCGCTTGTCGCCGACGACACCGACGTATACCTCTGTCGGCTCGGTGTCTATGGCAAGCGATGCTTCCTCGTGCAGTTCTCGAAGTGCGGCCGTCGCCGCGTCGGCATCATTCTCATCGACGAAACCCCCGGGCAGTGCCCAGGCGCCCGTGTCACCCCGTCGGATCAACAGGATGCGTGGGGATGCGGACTTGGTAATAACGATTGGGTCGGCGGTGTGGTTCGGACCCCAGTTCCAATAGCGCCCTTTGCCTGTCACGACACCGATGTTCGGGTCGGTGACCATTTCCCTGAAACCAGGGTGGAGAGGGCGCCCTTTGGCGTCTACTACGTAGCCTGCCTCGACAAATGCTGCGGTTTGCTCCGGCGAGGGAAGATCGGTGTCATTTATCTGCCATGGTCCCTCGGGGAGGTCGATTGGTAAGCCGGTATCAATCGCCTCGGCGGAAAGTGTCAGCCGGGTAGAGGGATAGCCAGGGTACGGATCGGTATTTTCGATCGTCTTGCGGATTTGTTCAAACATTCGTTCGTGAATCATGCGGTCGCCATTTCCTGGAAAGCTTTTTCGACTCCAAGGCGGGCGTCCTTCAGAGCGATATATCGTTCGACCTGCGTCTGCGGTCCGGTATGTTTTCCTTCGTTGTCACTTAATTTTACCGTATCGACACCGTCGACGTTGGTCGCTTTCATGACGAAGTTGTTCGCACGGAACCCGAGGTCGTTCATAAGCGAAGTTCCCCAGCCGAACACGACGTTGATGCGCCCCATGAAACGGTCGGCGAGTCGAATGATCATGTCGATATCAAGGCCGTCGCTGAAAATAAGGGTTTTTTGACGCGGATCGACCTCGTTCTGTTCGTAGAAGTCGATCACCTGCTCGCCGAATGTGAAAGGATCGCCGGAGTCATGACGGAGACCGCGCCAGTCTTTCGCCTGTTCGGGTGTGAAATCGTCGAAGAAGAAGTCGCTCGTAAAGGTATCGGTCAGCGCGATAGACAGGTCCTTGTCGTATCGGTCGAACCATTCACGCATCATGAGGGAGTGGCCGTTGAGTGGATTTTTACCCTCTTTGTCGGCAAGTGCCCCGTAGACCATTGGCATCTCGTGCGCGTAGGTGCCAATAGGGGCGATACCATACTTATATGCGAACCATGGGTTGCTGGTGCCGATCAGGTTATCGGGAAGTTCCTCTTTTAAGCGCCCGATAACATGGCTCTGCCAATCGGCGCTGAAGCGGCGCCTGGTACCGAAATCGGCGAACTTGATATCAGGTCGGTCGTGAAGGATGGCAATTTTTTCGTCAAGCCGTCGGTTACCTTCGGCCCAGGCTTCGTCGATACTGACGCCTTGTTCTTTGAGAAGTGCGCGGTAGTAGTGTTCATTTACTTCGCTCATGACAACCGTTTCCCATAGGCTGACGTTTGCCCAAGGTCCTTTGGCGGATACCGCGAGATCGTTCGTACTTTCGTCAATACGTATATCGACATCGGTCAAAGTCAGGTTGGCGAGGTGCTCAAGATACTGTTCATCAAAACGGGCTTCACCTTGTTGGGTCTGTAGACCGGCAAGGTAGGCGATTTCTTCGGGTTGGAACCCTTTTTCGATGATTGTTTTGAAACGTGCCCGCAGGACATCCGTATCAACGTAACGGGCGAGAGGGTAGTCGCCTGCGCGGTTTTTCATTGTGAAGGTTACTTCGGCATCGGGGTAGCGCTCAAGGGCGACTTGTCCCATGGTGAGCTTGTAAAAATCGAGTCCATCAGAGAGGGGGTGTTCGGATTCTGGTCGTTGGGTAAGGAGTTCACTCATCGTTTTGTTCCTTCTTGATTATTTCGCCAGCTCAAGTGCGCGCTGTGTTAGGATGTCTTCGGTATCGATAATGATCGCTCCGGCTTCTGCCATCGTATCAAGAGCTTTTTCGCCATCGGTAGGCTGTAGGTTTACGGCACGCATGGCATCGCGGATTGCCATGATACGCAAAGTACCCTCACCGGCATCGACCTTCAAAGCGTCAAGGGCGGTATTAAGCACACAATAGTCGGTCGCAAGGCCGCCTATCAGTACGGCGACTCGCTCACGACCCTTAGGGCGGATAATCGCTTCGATCGTCTGTCCATCGTGTGCAATACCTTCGAGGCCAGAGTAGCCATCTGTCTGTCCCATGCCTTTATCGATGATGATGTCAGTCGTCTTGATATCCAAATCCGTACGCAAAGCGGCACCTTCAGTACCTGCTACGCAATGTACTGGCCAAATGTCAAAGTGGGGGGTAGTGGCAGGGTGTTGGTCGCCAGTCGCGATGACGATACCGCCATTCTCACGGGTAAAAGTATTCAGTTGATTAAGGGGTGCAACGACCTGGTCGCCATCAGTGACTGCTAAGGCGCCACCTGGGCAAAAATCGTTTTGCACGTCTACGTTGATAGTTACGATGCGATCTGCGGTAAATTGTTCCATGTGAGCTCCTTTGCTTAATAAGTGTATTTAATACACTATCTACTTTCACTGTATGCCTTACTTAGTGTAATGTCAACACTAATTGTGCAAAATGCGAACAAAAGGTATAATGGAATCTATAAACGAAAGGTTCCTCTATGACGATGCCCCTAGAGATTGTCTTTGTCCGTCACGGCCAATCTGAAGCCAATGTTGTGCATAAACTTGATAAGGAAGGTACGGAAAATCCGCATCTTGAAACGGTGAATCACCGGCCCGACTGGAAGCAGCGATTATCGCCGACCGGAATACAGCAGGCGCAGAAAGCAAGGGAATGGATTGACGCGAATCTAGGAGGCGTCGACTCGTTTGATGCACGGTATGTCTCCCCTTTTCTGCGCACCCGCGAGACGGCAGCGCACCTGGGCGGACCTGAAGTAGGTGAATGGACAATCGACGACCGCGTTGCTGAACGAAGCTGGGGGGTCTATGGTACGGTCGCCCGTGCCGAGCAACGTTCACAGTTTCCATTAACGGCGCAACTACAAGAGGCGACGCCGTGGTATGTGCGATTTGACGGCGGGGAAAGCATGCCGGATGTATACGGACGATTTCGAGATTTTCAGGGCACATTGCACCGCGAACAAGGTGAGGCACGGGTGATCGTCGTCTCTCATGGTGACTTTATGAACGTCGTACGGTATGGGGTCGAACGAATGCGACCGGAACAGTGGGAAGCGATGGATAAAAACCCCGACTACACTATCCGAAATTGTAGCGTCTTACACTATAGCCGGGTAAATCCGGAGGACCCGACAGACGTCCGCGATAAGATACAGTGGCGTCGAATGATCTATCCCGATGCGGTAGAGCAGTCGCCGGACGGCGGCGCATGGGTAGAGCTGCCGAAACGGCAGCGGTTCACCGGCGCCGAACTATTAGAGCAGATTGAATTGGCCCCTCGGCTACTGGACGAAGCCTAATGGCCTATCGCTATGTGCTCATACCTGGGCGCCATCAAGCGTTGACGCGATTCCAGATGGATCACCTTCAGGAATTGCTTTCCTGTGATGATATCGACCGCAATGCGACGATAGTCTGGGCTATTACCAGTGCGAACCATGCCGGCACACAGCGGAACCCTATCGCGGGGAGTCGTCGGCTGGGAATGATTGAGTCGGTTACGACAAATCAGAATCTTCCTTCGCAGGTGTACCAGATCACAAATATGACCCAGAAACCGGAATTCGCGCACTATGTACTTGAGAGTATTCGTCTTGATAGTAAAGGGAGGACGGCGCTGACCCCTGAAAATACGATGGTCGTCTGTTCGACGAAATCAGTTGCCGACCAATATTCCCGTCTCGGTTTCGCGGTCGACCCAGCGGAGAGTGACGGTGATTTTACCCGGTATCTCCACCCTACTCCCTGGAGTGTGGTTGAAGAGATCATCGCCAGTGGAGCGCAGTGGCGTTCGAACGCCATCGTCCAAGACGAACTACACCCCGCTTGTTATGAGTATTTCGTCCGGTATGGGCTGGGTGATGATATCGTTGAAATTTTCCAAGACCCGTTGATCGACAGTGACGATGGGGATATTACGACGACCCGCGATTACACCACCTATCGGCAGGCATTTGAAGAGGGGGCAAAACGAAAAGTAGCTGATTTTGAGCAGTTCGTACAACCGGGACGCATCTTGGATGTGGGATGTGCGACTGGTGAGACGTTAAAAATATTGTCGCAGAAACCAGAACTGTTCGAATCGGATTTCTACGGTGTGGAAGCTGCTCGGCCGCTATACCAGATATGCGAGCAGCGCAAGGATAATGCGGAGTTTGGTAATGCGAACGTATTTTTCTACCAACGCAATATCATGAGAAGCTCTTTGTTTCCTCATAATTCGCTCGACACGATTATCACTATGGCGTTGACCCATGAAATTGAGTCATATCTTGGCCGTGATGAGCTGAAGGCATTTATTAAGCGCATGTATGACATTACCGCACCTGGCGGAGTCTATATAAACTACGATGTCCTTGGGCCGAACGACAAGGACGCGATGGTCTACGCGCTATTTACGGAAGATGACGGGGATATGCCGGAGGATCTTTACCCTGACGTAGAAGGCGAAGCACTGGCAGTATTCCTGCGAGGCCTATCAACGAAAGCCCGATTCTTGCGGTTCGCGCGTGATTTCCGAGCTGAAGAAGGTGACCAGATCGCTTATCAGTGGGAAGAGATTGAGGGTAAAACCTATGCGGTGCTGCGTAATGCGGATTTGTGCGACTTCTTGGCAAAGAAAGACTATGTGACCAGCTGGCATAGTGAAATGCATGAGCGGTTCTGTTTTTGGGAATACAGTGACTGGGTCGCTGCGCTTGAGGAGGTAGGGTTCGTGATTGATGAAGGCTCCGAGGCGAAGCAGAACCCCTGGCTTATTGAGAACCGTTTCGCACCAGCTGCAAAGGTATTCGTAAAAGCTGACACCGGACTCGTAGAGTTTCCGCAGCCAGTAACGAATTTATTGCTCATCGGAAGAAAACCGGAGTAATTGTATTGTAAACACTAATTAGCATCGTTATACTGACAGTATGGACACAGAAGCTTTGTATCATAAAGGCGCTTCCCTCCTCCCTGCTATTGCGTACGGCGATGCAGCGGGCTTACCTGTTGAAACGCGTTCAGCGGACTATATTCGCCAGCGCTATGGACGGATTACGGAGTTACTTCCTTCGAACGAGAATCCGTTTTTCGCAGGGGCATATGACCCGGGCCAATGGAGCGATGATACCCAGTTGAGCTTGGCGGTAGCGAGAAGCCTGGTTAATACTGGTGGTTTTTCTCTTACCGACCAGGCTAGGGAACACATTGCCGCCTACGATGAAACACCCGATATGGAATGGAAAGGTGTGACGGTAAAGCGGGGGTGGGGAAAATCGACACTGAAGTCGATACGGCAACTGAAGGATGGCGTTTCCCCAGAGGCGTCTGGGGTTGAAGGAGGCGCAGGGAATGGCGTCCTTATGAAAATGGCGCCGCTTGTGTATTGGCAGGTGAGCCGGTCTGTCGACGTGGCAGAGCGCTATGGCCAATACGACAGCTTGACATCGATGACGCATGATAGCGATATCGCGCGTCTCACGACCAGGGTACACGGAGATATGTTGGCCTACTTGATGGAAGCGCAGTACACGCAGGAGGGGTTTTACGAACGACTCGTCACCTCCGCTCGCACGCACGAAGCAACGCTCGGAACGGATGGCTCATTCAGTCAAAGCATTCTCTACTTGGCGCAACCTGTTAATGCCGAGACTATTTTAAGCAACACGGACGGACAAGGCTTTTATGCACCGCAAACCCTCGCTATGGCATACGGGGCTTTCGTGGCTCGTGGAGGCCATTTTACCGAATCAGTATTCGAAGCTGTCAACCTGGGAGGCGACACGGACAGCACGGCTTCGGTCGTGGCGGCGATGAGCTGCTTAGCAATGAACGAATCACTTCGTATCCCAATCGATCATCAAAATATAGACCGCTTGACGATGATCAAACGGGTCTCACAGCAACTGGCAAATACGGCCCTGGGGTGCTAATCAAAGCTGCGCGAAAGGGTGGTCAGCGTATCGGATTTGAAACGGTGGAGACGGGCTGGGCGGTGCGCACCTTCGCGTCGCATCTGGTCTGTTTCTTCGGTCAGTCCAAGACTGAGGAACTTCTTGCGGAAGTTACGCTTGTCGAGCGGATACCCGAAAATCGCTTCGTACGCGGACTGCAATTCGGCGAGGGTGAAGTATTGTGGTAAGAATGCGTAGACTGCATTGGTGTAGGTGAGCTTCGAAACCAGACGATCATGAGCATATTTGATGATGTCAGCATGGTCGTAGGCTGTCGGCGGTAAAGCGTCGACAGGGAAGAAGGAAACGACTGTGTGCGCGCCGTTCGAATGGATTTCACGACCGCAGCCCATGTAGGTGACGGAGACTGCATGGCCGCGAGGGTCACGGGCTATTGTATCGAACGTATAGAGCTGTTCGATGTAACTTAAATCATTCTGGATGTTGATACCGGCTTTAAACTGCACGATACGTTCTAGTGCTTGTATCGTCGTCTCACCCTGCGGGCTGTAGCCGCCTGGGAGCGCCCAGTCACCCTTGAAGGGTTCGTTAGCACGCTGCATTAGGCCGACATGCAAGACACCACTGATAATTTGGAAGATGACCGCATCCACAGTAAGGGTTGGGGGTACGTATGGTGTCGTGTACTTCATACAATTAGTATACCCTACCTAGACTATCGTCGGACTCGTTAATGATCACTTTATTAACGGAATGCACGGTGATTGATTCATCGCTGACGCTCAGATGCGCCACCGCCGTATTAGGGGTGTGCGTTTCCGGGTTCCGGGTTGTATCAAAATGATTCCATCCAAGCAAGCGCCCGACCCCGGCACGAATCGCTTGCCCATGCATGGAAAAGAGAACGGTTTTACCTGGATGTGCTTCATGGGCACGCCGTATGGCCGCCAATACCCTATCGGCGACTTCGTTCAACGACTCGCCTTCAGGATGTTTGAAGTCAAATAGCTCCTCGTTAATCCGGGCGAGTACTTCAGGGGTGTAAATGGCGGTTCGTAACTGGCCTTCGGCAGGGCCATGGGTCATTTCCTGGATATCAGGTTCGATGATGTATTCACCCGGCCGTCCGATTTCTTCGAGGTATGCTTCGGCGAGTGTTTTCGTACGTACGGCAGGGGAACTGTATACGACATCGATCGACGGATATTCGCTGGCAAACGCCCTGGCGAATAGCTGTGCTTGGCGCATACCGCGTTCGGTGACGGCGACGTGGTTACTGCGACCGCCTACCAATGTTGGATCGGCGTTGATGACGGATTCAGGATGGCGGATTAAGTAAATTTCAGTCATAACTACACTGTCCCGCTATTGTACACCGCTTCGGCTGCCATGCGCCAATCGCCCTTGGGGCTCAGACTCAAGCCCACCTTCGCGCCATCGGGCATAGCCTGGCGCTTCCATTGGTTCTGGTAGAAGCGCTTGAAGAACACGTCAAGCCATTTCGTTACCTCATCCTCGCTTCTAGTTCCCTCGAATGCCCGGATTGCCAGATACCCTATCTTCGCTTTCGGTTCTTTCCATCGGAGAAAATGGTAAAGGAAGAAATCATGCAGTTCGTACGGGCCAACGATATCCTCTGTCTCTTGGCTGATTGTCTTTCCGTCACCCGTAAGTTCTGGGGAGACAGGCGTATCTAGGATATCTTCGACGATTGTAGCCGGGTACGGAGGTAAGTCCTTTGCCGCGTGACGGACGAGCATGCGGACCAAGGTCTTAGGTATCGAGGCGTTCACGTTGTAGTGAGACATATGGTCGCCATTATAGGTACACCACCCGAGTGCGATTTCACTCATGTCACCCGTCCCAAGGGCAAGTCCGTTCAACTGGTTCGCCTTATTAAATACCAGTGCTTGGCGAATACGTGCCTGAGTGTTTTCGAAGGTGACATCTTGATCGCCTTTGTGACGTATAGCAGCGAGCTGTTGGTCGGCAAGTTCGGCGATAGGAATTTCTTCATTCGTAATACCGAGTGACGTCGCAAGTTCGATGGCGTTATTCTGTGTCCGATCTGAGCTGGCGACACCGGGCATGGTAAGGGTGTGAATCAGCGTACCGGGCTCTTTCTTCAGTATGGCGGCGGCCCTGATGGCGGCGATAAGTGCCAGCGTAGAATCGAGTCCGCCTGATAACCCGAGTACGACTTTTTCAATGTTCGCGCTTCGTAGGCGCATTGCCAAGCCGGTCGCTTGGATATTAAGAATGGTATCAAGACGCTCGGTGCGCTCTTCTATTGAACCCCTCGGGATGAAAGGGTAGGCGTCAATAGCGCGCGCTAGGTCGGATTGTTCTGGTCGAACGGAGGTATCAATAGGAGTGATATCAGTTTTGTTAGGAAAATTAGTCGTTTTCATACGGTCATGAAGAATATGCTGCGTATCGATATCCGCGACGATGAGCGGCTGAGGTGTAGTAAACGGTGCGCGTTCGGCAAGGGGTGTCCCGAGCTCGTTGATCATGGCATGGCCGCTCATGACGATCTCGGCAGTCGATTCGGTTTGGTCGGCACCACTGTAGATATACCCGGCGATGTTTCGAGCTGCAGTATGCGCTACGAGACCGCGACGATATGATGCTTTCGCGACTGCTTCTGGTGATGCGGAGGGGTTTGCTATGATTGTCGCTCCGTTCGCCACGAGATGGGTGCTCGGTTGCTCGGGGACCCACAGGTCTTCGCAAATCTCGATACCCACGTGCTGAGAGCCGATAGTGAAGAGTTGTTCGCGACCAAAAGGTACCGCCGCATCACCTATCTGCACTAATGTGTTCGGTTTATCATCCCAGCTTTGGTACCAGCGCTTCTCGTAAAATTCGTTATACGTCGGCAGGTGCTGTTTCGGCACGATGCCCCGTACTTCCCCTTCGGCAATGATCGCCGCACAATTATACAGGCCGTTGCCAACTTGTAGGGGGAGGCCTACGACGACGGCAGTATTTTTGCCAGTACTATGAAGCGCTAACTCCTGAAGCGCCTTTTTTGCAGCTGTGAGAAGCTGTGGGGTTGCCACGAGATCCTGAATAGTGTATCCGGTGAGAGAGAGTTCGGGGAAGAGGACAAGGGAGACTTGTGAGTCGGATGCCTGGTCGTACAGGTCGGTTATAGCTCGTAGATTCGCCGAGACATCACCGATGGATACTTCCGGCGTGGCGGTAGCGACCCGCAAGAAATCGTCAGCTGGCTGGTAGGCTGGGGGTAGTTCAGGGGTATGCATAGTTATCTTCCTTTTTACACTAACTTGGTATATACTTACCATATAGCATACTTAGTGTGCAGTCAACAATAAGTAAGGAATGCGTATGAACGAACGGGAAAAAACTGAAACTATCCTTTACGGCGGTGCATTCAACCCCCCTACCCTCGCCCATGTACAGATACTCCAAGCTTGTGTTGATTACGCACGTCCTCGTGGCGCCGATGTCTGGGTCATGCCAAGTGGCAACCGCTTAGACAAAGTCATTCCGGTTACCCGCGAACGACGACTCGCATATGTCGCAGCGATGCTTGAAGATATAGATAGTCATGACGTATCCGTAGGGGTGACGACTTTGGAACTGGACCGCGAAGTACCGGTCGAAACATATGATACGGCGGTCGAACTCGCGGCATTATACCCAGACCGTACAATGACCTGGGTATTCGGCGCGGATTCTACGGAAACGATGGGAAGCTGGAAACAGGGCGACTGGCTATTAGAACATTTGGACAAATTAGTCATTGAGCGTGAAGGAAGCGCGATCAACCCCATGGCTCAACGTACGGTGGCGTTGTCTGTAGCAACTCCTAATGTGAGCTCCACGGAAGTGCGACGACGGATAGAGTGTCACGAATCGGTGGCGGAGTTGGTGAGTGGACGGGTGGCGGCGCTGCTGGGGCCGGTATGAAAACTATCAACAAAATAAATAATAAGAAAATATTATTGACATATTTAAGATATTAAATTTTAATATGAAAAAGGAGTTGCAATGGATACAATCAATGAGAATGATGCATATTACACTACTGAGGTAGCGGTTACACCGGATACGCCCCTAGTAGAGACGATTCAAGTTCCAGACACAACAGTTACTGAGAAAGTACTAAAAGTGGGTATTCAGGGTACGAGGTCGAGTGCATTCGGGCCCGATGAATTTGGTAATTTTTCTTAACAATACTTTTTATAATCCCAAGGACATCTAATGAAATTTTACCTCTCATCTCAGCATGTAGGTAGTGGAGATACTTATCTCTATAATATGCTTGGGAAAAATAAGAGGGCTGCAATCGTAGCGAATGCCATAGATGGTATGGATGCAAAATTACGCAAAGAACGCGTTTTAAAAGAGCAAAAGATGTTGCAAGCCATTGGAATTACCTCTGATGAGTTAGATCTTCGTAAGTTTTTTGGTAAAGCAAGTGAGCTCCGTGAAGCTATAGTAAAGTACGATATGATTTGGGTTAGAGGCGGAAACGTCTTCACCCTCCGTAAGGCTATGGTACAGTCCGGGTTTGATCAAGCGGTTTTGCCCTCGATTCTTCGTGATGAACTCGTATACGCAGGTTACAGTGCAGGTGTCATCGTTACTGCACCTGATCTGTATGGATCTCATCTTGTAGACGATCCTTTTGAGAGTCCGGACGGATATGATGCGTCACTAGATACGACATCTGGACTATCGATGGTAGATTTTTATTTTGCTACCCACTGCAGTAGCACTGAACCTTGGGCTGCTGCTGTACAAGATTACATACGATTTATGCAGAGGGAGGGCCGTAAGGTTGTTCTTTTAGAGGACGGAGATGTGTACATCGAACCCGGGGGTGGGTCTGAATCGTTCATAATTAGAGAGAAAGAGATGCTATATGTCTGAATTTGAAGTAAAAAACACCCCAGAGACTACTCGCCTTAAACAAGTGAAAGATTTGGAGGATTTGTCATTATTTTTACGCCATGAGGCGCTCGAAGTTATCAAACAGGCAAATAACGGACATATAGGTGGCAGTCTCTCATCTGTGGAGCTTCTGACTGCAATGTACTTCGGTGGTAGATTCCAGTTTGACCCAGATGATCCATACAACCCTAATAGGGATAAGATATTAATCAGAGGTCACGAAGGACCCATACGGTATCCAATATTTTCTTTACTTGGTTATATCGATAGGGACGAGCTAGGTACCTACAGAAAGTTAGGTTCCCGTCTTCAGGGTCATGAGGATATGCACTTTACACCTGGCGTCGATATTACACCTAGCGGTTCTTTAGGTATGCTACTCTCGTATGGCGTAGGTGCTGCACTGGCAGCTAAGCACGAACAGAAGGATAATCGAACGATAGTCTTTTTGGGGGATGGAGAAGAGCAGGAAGGGAATGTTAGCGAGGCTGCTCGACATGCTTCTGGCTTGGGGCTAGATAACTTGATTTGCATCTTAGATAAAAACGGCAAACAATTATCTCGCCCGACATCTTATACTGATGCTGAAGTTGACCTCGAGATGGTGTGGAAAGGGTACGGATGGGATGTACTTACCATTCACGACGGGCATGATATCAACCAAATACTTGAAGCATATGATACCCTGCAAGATATCAAAAAGCCGACTATGGTCATTGCTCATACGACGAAAGGCAAAGGTGTTGAAGGGAGCGAGGAGCACTTTAGTGGGTACCACACCCTAAGTGCGGTATCTGATAAAAGTGTGGTTGATACAGCTTTGAGTCGAATGGACCAAGAATTGAACGCAAGAGGCCTATCTGTGGATAGGATGACAAAGCTGGCTATCAGCACGGTAGCGAGACCCATCCGAGCAGAGGCTGCAAAGACTAGCGCACCTTTGGCTGAGATATATGATATCCCTTTTGAACCTTCAGGCGTGAAAAACTTGGAAGATGGTCAGTCAATCTTTTTCTCCAAGCTGGAGGAGCGTTTAAGCAGCGCGGTGATCCCAGGTGATTTCTATATGATTACTCCTGATTTGCTACGCACGGATGTCGTAGAGGATATAGGGATACAACGCTATGGGCATTTTATTGATACTGGAATCAGGGAGCAGCACGCCATTGGTTTAGCCCACGGTATATCGGTTCAAAATCCAGATGCCAGGGTGTATGTATGTTATGGTGATGCATTTGCTTACCGAGCTATGGATCAGATGAACGCAGCTGCACAGGGTAAAAGTAATATACTTATAGCTGCCGAGAATGCAGGGGTATTCCAAGGGCAAAACGGAAAAACTCACCAGTCGATAGGACAATCGGCGGCGCTATTGCGTATTCCTGAAATGAATGTCTACGAACCCGCAGATATACGCGACCTGTTTAATGTTTTTTCCCGTTCTTTATCACTCAACAAGGGAGTGAGTTATGTACGGCTTCATCGAGGGTCTGTCACATTCGATCGAGACGATGCCGATATCAAAAATATCGATAGTTACTATATTCATAAGCCAGATAAGAGAGCTCAATTTAAAATAGTAACAAGCGGATTTACCGCAGAAAATGCGGTTGATGCGGCACGTCAGTTGGAAACACTAGATGGAATACCGACGTCAGTAATAAATGTTGTCAATCAGAATACGCTGGATACGTCATTACCTTATCTGCTAGATGATGACATGCCTATCATGACAGTTTATAACGGTAGCCCAGCGACACTTCAGACCTCGGTTTCAAGCGCCGTGCTTGGTAATCCCGATATTCCTCGTCCGCGTTTTGTATACGGGCATGGCTTTATCGAGGGCACGTCCGCCGGAGTCAATGAGCTTATCAGCCACTTCCAGCTAGACTCTTCTGGTATACGTCAAGTCGCCCTGTCGGCAATAGCTAAGTACGGTCGATGAAGCGTCAGCATATCGTAGTAGTCCTGGGCGGAAACAGCGTAAAAAACCGCGAGTGGGTCGCCGAGACTAGCCGACGCATGGAACACGACTACCCCGTAGTAGCTTTCGCTTACGAACATTGGAATTCCCCGAAGGATGGAGAAGAGATACATTTTGAAAATGAACTTGTTCGCCTAAACGAAACTTTAAAAGAGTACGATACCTATTCTATAGTCGCAAAATCCGCAGGTTTTTTGCTTGCATTGATGGCTGTGTCGAGAGGGATCATTAACCCTGTCTTCATCACCGGCTTTGGCTTGCCTCTCCGGTATGCTGAGGGCCGAAATCTGGATGTTGTAAAGATTTTGGAATCGATCGCTACGAAGTGCAGCGTATTGTGTATTCAGTCAAAAGAAGACCCGCAGGGCAAGGCTATTGAAGTGGAAGGAGCAGTTCCTAGCTCGTTCGTAGTCCACGAGGTTGAGGGGGACTCACATGACTATGTAGATTATGACGTCCAGTATGAATTGTATAGCGCGTTCGCAGCGATTCACCGACGTGTGATGTCTGGTGACGCTACGCGGGTCGAACGTGCCGATAATTTATTGGAAGCGGTACGGATTGTAGAGAAGAATAGGGTTAAATACGCTTTAAGGAATTGCTGGCTATACACGCCCGATGGAAGTATATGCCTATTCGCCTTTATGGATCGCGAGTATGTCGTGAAATTTACTAGCAATAAAAAGAAGGCATCCAAAGAATTGGATAACGCGCAGACTGTTTCAAAATTATTAGATACGACCAAGCTCACTAAAAGCACCCTGCGTATAGTTGTCCCCAAGATTTTAACCGTAGGTGACGGAGTTTACGCTCTTCTTTCCCCTTTTGTGGGTGAGGATTATAACCAACGATTATACACCAATGACGCTCATGAAAAATATGACGATGATATTTATGCTATATTCAATATCCTTAAAGATAAGCAAATAATATATCCAGGATTTTTACCTCGAAACGTTGTAATAAATAAAGACGAAGTCCTTTTACTTGATTTTGAAGATGTTGAAATTTTACAAAACTATAGTAATTCTGAACAGGCAAGGGTAACACATTTAATTGGTTGGAGTAATTTAAGTGCTTTTGAGGAGCGGTACGGACAAATATACAGAGAAGCTTCCTTCTTAAGCGAGGATTCTCTGTCTAAGTACGAGAAAGCTCTGACGCACCTAATTAATGACTCAGGAGTGCGGCCAGATACTATAAGAATTTTGGCGGGTGAGATGGCACTGGCTGCCGAGCAGTCCATCGAGGACGATTGCGGAAAGGGCCTTATGAAAAGGGATGATGTCATTAATATTATCTCTGAGCATATACCTGTGGAATTGGAGGTATTGTTGGATTTAGTACTCGCATATGAAAAGGGAAAGGGAAAAAGCGGTATCTATTGGAGCTTATCATCCTTGGCAAAAAGAATTAGGATGAATCACGAACTACTGCCATCTAAAGAAACGACGAACAGACTTATAAAAGAATACTTTATGAAATTTGAAGAGCGCATAAACAACGAACATCGGAGCTTTGAAAGCTACATGAGTTCTGTTGTATCGTCAGTCTTTGCCGGAAAATACTTCAATAAAAGCTACGAAAAGTATTTAAGAGACTTTATTGAAGCGGTTCACTAGAAGCCGGTTAGCCCTAAGGCTTCTCGTACGCGTGAATCGACTTTGTTCGCCTGCTGGTTAGCTTTGTCTCCTCCATCTTTCAAGATGGAGCGTATTTCGTCGTCTGACACGCTGTCGAAACGTTCATTGAAATTAGCTAAGAACGTATTGATATAATCAGTCAAAAGGGTTTTAAATGAACCCATGACGGGTTTTCCCTCAAGGTGTTCGGCCAGGACGGTGTCAACATTCTGTCGAGAACGCTCATCGTCAGCTAGTAATCTTGCTACTGTGAAATGGCTATCGAGAGTCTCGTTCATTTCACCAGGAAGGGCGGTTTCGGCTTTTTTGATTTTTTTAGCAACTATTTCTGGGGAATCTCTTAGTAAAATGGCACTCTGAGGCTTTGACTTGCTCATTTTGCCATCTTTTGAGACCAAAGCGGCTATCCTAAGTGCTTCTTGAGCAAGTGTTTTCGGCTCTGTAAGTATAGTTTCGCCAGCTCCATAACGATTATTAAATCTTCGTACGATACGGCGAGTCAACTCGATGTGTGCAAGTTGGTCCTCACCAACAGGAACATGCGTCGCATCTTGAATCGCTATGTCAGCGGACATAAGGATAGGGTAGCGGAATAAGGATAAGTTTACTCCAGAGGCTTGTTGTCCGTCGCGTAACTTGTCTTTTAATGTCGGAACACGTTCTAACTCCGAAGGTGTGGTGTGGCGATCGAGTAAGTTTGCCAGATATAGTGTTTGTGGTTCAATCTGACTCTGTAGATAAATGGCGGTTCTCTCAGGATTAATGCCAGACGCTAAAAGCGCTTTTGCGGCAATAAGTCTTGAGCCTACTACTGTCTCGGGCTCTTGATCCGTTAGACCGTGTATATCTGCAACAAATACGCTCACTGGGCCGTCAAACGAATCTTGCATCTTTACGACTGGTTGAAGCGCACCTAAATAATTACCGATAGTAAGCTCGCCTGTAGGTCGAACACCGGTTAAAGCCTTCGATTCTTCATTTCTGTTAAATGCCATTATGTGCATATATTAACATACAATTACATATAAAGCAAAATTATGAATTGGTAGTTACTTGTCGCGTTCCACCTTGTTTAAACTTAATCTTCCCAGCGCCCTCGCGTGCCCCTTCGATAACATATGGAGCGCTTCTTGGCGCTCCTTTCCCTTGATAAGACTGTCCGGCAGGAAGAGTCCCATTCGGTGAATGCGGAATTGGTGAACGTATTTTTCGTCGAGTTTTCGTTGTTTTTCGCCAAGAGTGGCGTGGTTGCCACCAGCATTATCAATGAAGTCGGCGAGTTTCAATACACGCCCTTTAGGTGATTTGAGCACGAGCCTGCGGGTATGTTCGGTGTAGACTTCCAATTTATTTCCACCCTCTGGGACGGGAGGGTTGGTGACGGTTTCGATGATGCTGACTACTTCTTCGTTGGTCAGTGCAGCCAGTACTTCGTGTCCAATACGGCGGGCTTCTTCACGGCTATCCGGCTTTTCTCCCGTAAGGGCGAGTACAAGGTCCCGAGGGTGATCTTCGAAAGCATCATGGAGCGGGCCAGCGGCGATAAGGTTAGGGTCGCGGATACCGAAATCTTCGATCATCCGTAGAGTAACCCGCATGAGATGATCGGTGTAGTGTCCGTTTGTACGATAGTCGTCAGTATGAAGGGTGAGCCCGAGTTGTAAGCCTGTCAGGACAAGGTCGTTATTGTCGAATCCATATCGCTCAAACGTATCGACGGTCCTTGCGTACAGGCCGATCGTACCGAATTCTTCCGTGACTCTTCCCAAAGACAAACCCCTGACATGGTCAGGGGTTATAGATGCTGGATCTAGGTTTGAGTTTGGGGTGTCAAAAAGAATTGGTGTTCCCATACTTCAGTATATATCGTTTTCGAATCGATTGTAAAGTACATTTTTATGAGAGGGGCAGGTGACGCGTCGTCAAAGTAGTGCATCGTACCGACCCGCCGTTTTTCTTCAGTTCATCATTGACGGTGGTTACGACATGGAGCCCGTGATTGCGAAGCGCCTGCTCAAGTACAGGTGCTCCGGCGTTCATGACCACAGCTTCGCCGGTAGATACTAGATTACAAGCGCTGACGCCGGTCGCTTCTTCATAAGGAACGAATATGAAATCGGTATTTGGAAGGCTGAGAAGTTTTTCGAGGCTTTCGGGCTCCCAAGCTTCTCGGCAAACAGCGAGAAGTCCTCGCTCCGTTTCTGTTGGCCATTTGATTGGCGCCAGGGCATAGTCTGCATCGTAGAAATCGCTGTTCGGTAATCCGGTAACCTCGTTAATATCGGGTGTGCCGTCCGGACGCTTCAGGCCGACCGCCTGGAGGCGAAGCACCTTGTAGCCAAGGGTCTGTTCAATGTAATCATGTACTTCTGGGCCAGGGGTGGTGCGGAATTTCTGACCGGCGAGCAAATACTCGCCATAGCGGAGCGCGTCACCTTGTCCGCTGAAGTACCACTCAGAATCGGGGAGGTAGAGGACTTTTTTTCCGAGTTCTCGAAGGATATTCGCGTAATAGGGAGTCTCTTGTTCACGACCTTTTGGGAGCCGTGCCATGAGGACAGTTGTATCATCGGGGCCTAAAAGGCCTTCGTTTGCGGTGAATATGCCATCCTGGCAGTGTTCAGGCGCATCATATTTCAATACCTCGACGCCGACACTTTCGAGGGCGTGGCGAATGCCTGCATGCTGGAGTACAGCGCGGTCGACATCCAGCGGTTCGTCGGTATGCATGTAGGGGTTGATAGCAAGCTCGTTACTCATGTATTCCGCACCACTCATGAGTACTTGGCTATTGAATCGCGGGCTGAAGGAAGTATTGACGGACATCAGTAATCAGTATACTACAGGGTATACTAATAATATGAAGTATATCGCGCTTTTAAGGGGTATCAATGTTGGTGGAAACAACAAGGTCTCGATGGCCGAGCTGAAGGCTTGTTTCGAA
Source organism: Saccharimonadales bacterium (SeqCode) (assembly GCA_044340745.1). Classification (GTDB taxonomy): domain Bacteria; phylum Patescibacteriota; class Saccharimonadia; order Saccharimonadales; family Saccharimonadaceae; genus Microsaccharimonas. The sequence goes on along the minus strand of JBIISZ010000002.1, from coordinate 26,813 downwards.
GCAGTCGGTCATAGTAATGTTCTGACATACATCAACTCAGGAAACGTCGTATTCGAATCAAACATTACGGATAAGGTGGAACTGGTGCGTCGATGCGAATCGGCTATCGAGAATCAGTTCGGGTTCAAAATCGTATGCGCTGTGCTCACGGCCCAGGAATTGGAGGTGGCGATGGCGCATGCACCTTCATGGTGGGGCGTAGGTGACGCGAAGCATAACGCCCTGTTTGTTATCGCACCGAAAACAACGAAAGATATCATTCAGTCTGTTGGTGAGGAGAAGCCGGAATACGAGAAGATTGCTGCGTACGACCCGATACTTTTTTGGTCGGCACCACTAGAGACGTTCAGCAAGACCCGGTATAGCAAGATTGTCGGAACGGACGCCTATCAATATGTGACGATCCGCAACTCTAACACTACGAAAAAATTACTTGAGCTCTCGCGCAAGTAGCTTGCTTTGAAACGTCGCATACACCGGCGTATAATAAGAGGAGCAAGAAGATGAAAGGGAGCATCAACATGTTCGATATGCCCGCAGTCTTCGTTGATATCGAGACGAACGGAGGATCCGGGGAAAGAGGGCGAATCACGGAAATCGCCCTGATTCGCGTTGAGCATGGTGAAATTACTGAAGAATTCACAAGCCTTGTTAACCCAGGCGCACCGATACCTTACTGGATTACGCGATTAACGGGCATTACGAACGATGATGTCGCGGACGCTCCCTATTTTGATGAAATCGCGTCGGAAGTATACCGCATACTTGAAGGGGCGATTTTCGTGGCGCACAACGTGCGGTTCGATTTTTCGTTCATCAAGCGCCAGCTCGAAGCGGTCGGGTATACGTTTCGTCCGAAGTTGTTCTGTACGGTACGCATGTCACGCGCGTTGTACCCACAGCACAAAGGTCATAGCCTTGAAAAGATCATCGCCCGTCACGCTATTTCCACGCAGGATCGCCACCGCGCATATGCCGATGCGAAAGCCATATACGATTTCACGAAACTAGCTATCAGTGAGAATGGCATTGAAGCGTTCCAAGCAGCACTTGCAAAACAGCTCAAGACGAAAACGCTTCCTCCGAACGTCGATGAAGCGCAGTTCGCTCAGCTTCCGCAATCACCCGGAATATATATCTTCGAAGATTCGGATGGACGGCCATTATATGTAGGCAAAAGCGTCAATATCCGCTCCCGTGTCCTGTCGCACTTTGCGAACGATACGAAAATTGTCAAAGAGATGAAACTTTCTTTAACAAGCCATTCTATCTCATATATCGAAACGGATACCGAGATCGAGGCGCTGCTTTTGGAGTCGGCAAAAGTAAAAGAACTGCAGCCGATTCATAACAGGCTGTTACGAAGGAATACGAAGCAAGCTGTGCTTGTGAAAAGCGAAGATAGCGAGGGCTATACGACGATAGCGATTGAAAGTAAGGACCTCAACGAAGAGACGGATCTGTCGAGAATTTATGGCGTGTATACTTCACGCATGAAAGCCAAGGCTCGGTTAGAGAGTTTGATGAACACGTTCCAGCTGTGCCCGAAACTACTTGGCTTGGAGGCGACGAAAGGCCAGTGTTTCCGGTCGCATTTAGGCTTGTGTAAGGGTGCGTGTGTCGGTAAGGAAAGTCCTGAATTGTATAACCGTCGTGTTGAATATGCCCTAGAGCGCTCCAAGATAGAGGCGTGGCCATTCAAGGGCGAGCTATCGGTGAAAATCAGCCAGACAAAAGCACTTATCGTCGACCAATGGGTCGTGAAAGGGTATGTAACTGCGATGGAGGGCGGCGAGCCGTACCTTGAACGCCTGGCAAATGGATTCGACATGGATACCTATAAAATACTGCGTTCATATCTTCGTAATCATAAGGCGGATATCCAGCTGCTTGGCGATAGTCTTCAGGGAATCTGATATCTTTCACAACAATCCGTGCGGAACTTTTTGCTACACTAAGAGGGTGAAACTTACGACACTCAATCTCCAGGGGTTTAAAGACTGGGAGCGAAGGTCTGACGCGCTCGTCCACCATCTCCGTGATACCGACCCTGACATCATTTTTTTCCAAGAAGTAGTCTATCTTCCAGGTATATCTCCGTATAACCAGCCGCAATTATTAAACCAGACCCTCGGGTATCCGTACGAACTCAGTACGATAACACGGTTGCAGCCGAGCGATGAATACTCCGTATACCGTGAAGGCCTGACGACACTAAGCAAGTATCCTATTCTTAAATCGGATACCATTATCCTTCAGCAGGCTGAGGGTGATGAGCATAACCGCATCGTACAGCTCCTCGACCTCCAGATTGATGAGAAGGTCGTTAAGTTCGCGAACGTGCATTTTTCAATCACCGACTTTTACGATTACGCCACGCCGCATCTTGAAGAACTGTTGAACATCTTAGCGTCACGGGGTGAAGAGCGTATTATCGGGGGTGATTTCAACCTTACCCATCTTGAAAACTCACAAAAGCTTTGGGGTGATCAATATGAGGCTACCTTGGAGCCGCAGTACATTACTTTTCCTTCATGGGGAAAGCGCGTCGATTATTTCCTTGTGCCGAAAACACGACGCTTCACTGACCTTACTGTTTCTGAGGACGGATTATCAGATCACCGGTCTCTCACAATCACTATTTCTCAGTAGTCTTTCATCTTTTTTGCATATAGTACGGAGTATAGAGAGTGCTATAAGAACCATATATCGTACTAATCACTTACCATTTATGAGAAAAAAAAGAAAAACAGCTGATAAAAAGACCTAATTCTCAGCTAGCTTACAGGTAACACCTAGATAATACAGAGTGTACATAACTACAAATAGAACGTAGAGCAGGAAGGAGGGGCGTATGCGTACAATCCCGATGAAAGCACGAAAATCTAACAGTAGTAAGCCGAAGTGGGCAGATACAGGGCTTGGGCCATCTTTGCATAAGATGCACCAGACCGCGACGAAAGAGCGACGTATCTATATGTTTTCAATCGCGCTTTTCGCTGTTACCATTACTGGCCTAGCGGCGGGGAGTATTGGAGGTGTAGCCCGTGAGGCTGCCGCACGAGACACCCCTTGGCATGCTGGGTGGAATCGCTCTGAAAGGAGCAGCGAGTCTAATCGAAGTAACAACAATCTTACGAATCTAATTACGAACCGTAATAACGATGACGATGAAGATGAGCGTACTCCGACAACAACTCCGATCATACAACCGACCCAGCAGACCCAGCCAACCCAGGTAACGCCACCGGCTCCTACGCCAGCTCCACAGCAGCAAGCTGCTCCGGCTGTAGCGCCTGCGGTACCACGCATTATCCCCACTTCTGCGACAGTAGAGGCTACTCCTATTCCTGATACCGCACCTGAAATCGCTACAATGACTTCAGCTCAAGCAGTACCAGAGAGTGCGCCAATTACGTATACGACCCATCAGATATCCGAAGAGACACGCAACCAGCTGCTCGCCTTAGCTATAGGTGCGGCGGTAAGTGGGGCACTAATATTTATGTTAAGCACGTTCACCGGTGGAACTGTCGTACAGTCTCCAGTCCGGTACCGAGTTCCTGTAAGAGAGGTTACCGCTAGCTAATGAATCGTCCGAAATTGTTAAAAACCCTTGCTGTCGTACTGATAGTCTTAGCTGGTGGTGTCGCGGCATATGCGGCATTTGCGAGCAGTAACAAAGTTGATCAGAATATTGTATATGCCTCACACACCCTGTTAGACGGAACCTGGAATAGTTACAAAGAAGAATACTGGGAAGACGAAACCGGCCGCACCCTTGATAAGCAACAAAATGATATAACGACTTCTGAAGGTCAAAGCTATACCATGCTGCGTGCAGTCTGGATGAGTGATCAACCGACATTTGATAAAGCGTGGGCTTGGACGAAAGAGCAGCTTGGCCGTGAAGATGGGTTATTTTCATGGCGATGGGGTCAGAAGGCTGACGGAACGTATGGCGTCTTAGAAGACGTCGGCGGCCAGAATGCGGCCTCTGACTCTGATACCGACATCGCTTTGGCGCTGTTAATGGCTGCTGGTCGTTGGCAGCAGGAGGGCTACCTTACCGAAGCGAAAAGCCTGATTAATTCCATTTGGGAAAACGAAATCGTCATGGTGAATGGTAAACCCTATATGACATCAAATAACCTTGAAAGTCGTTCCCAGAGCCCGATTGTCATGAACCCTTCCTATCTCGCGCCATACGCATATCGCGAATTTGCGAAAGCTGATCCGTCTCACGACTGGAACGCAGTGGTGGATTCGTCGTACGAGTTCCTTGCGCAGTCCATGGAATCGAACCTCGATAAAAATAGTAGCGCGAACTTGCCTCCAGACTGGGTTCTGATGGATAGGAACAACGGCTCGCTTTCAGCACCGACGACTCCCAACTTGACGACAAACTACTCCTACGATGCGATGAGAACGCCTTGGCGCTTAGCGATGGATTATAAGTGGAACAACGAACCTCGAGCCAAAGAGCTGCTGTCGAAAATGAGCTTCTTCAAAGACCAATGGGAGAAAGAAGGCGTACTGTATTCGACGTACGGGCATGATGGCGCTATTTTGGCCCGAGATGAAGTCGCTGAAACTTATGGAACATCCTTGGCATATTTCGATGTCGCCGCACCTGAGATAGCTACCGAAGTCTATGATCAGAAAATCAAGACGTTGTATGATCAAAATACTAATGCGTGGAAAGAACCGTTAACGTACTACGCCTCTAACTGGGTTTGGTTCGGTATTGCCCTGCACGAAGACCAATTACCGAATCTAACGAAAGAGTTAGAGGAATAGTAGATGGAATTCCTTCGCTCTATACAGACAAGCCGTTTTCTCCTGATAATAAACGTACTGCTGTCCATACTGTACTTCGTATGTGTCTTGTGGCTGTTCCCTGTCGGTAATGTACCACTGTTCGTATTACTTATCGCCTCAGAGGTGTTCCACGTATGGCAAGTGATTGCCTATATACATACCGTATGGCCACGTAAGAAGAAGCACCAGTTCAGCCAGGACTTTCAGCCCCATGTCGGCGTGTTCATTACGGTATGTGGTGAGCCGGCTGAAATCATCGAGGAGACAGTAGAGGCTGCACTCAAAATGCACTATCCTCACTTTTCCGTGTATCTTCTTAATGACGGTAAAGTAGCGAATCGCTCTAATTGGCAAGAAGCGGAAGAGATCGCGCAGCGCCAGGGAATCAGGTGTATTACCCGTACGGAACCAGGTGGAGCTAAAGCGGGTAACATCAATAATGCGCTTGCCCAGACGGAAGAGCCATATGTCGTGGTGTTCGATGCCGACCATATCCCTAAGCCTGAATTCTTACAAGAGACGGTCGGTTATTTCGTCGACGAAAAAGTCGCCTTCGTACAGTCGCCTCAGTTCTATAAAAACGCGGACGTCAACCAGGTTGCCGGTGGTTCCTGGGAGCAGCAGACCCTCTTCTTTGGGCCTTTGCTTCGTGGCAAGGATGCGATCAACTCGGCGTTCATGTGTGGTACGAACATGGTGATCCGCCGTAAGGCGCTTGATGAAGTCGGGGGGATGAGCGAGAAAAGTATCGCCGAAGATTTCCTGACATCACTATTGATACACGGCAACAAATGGAAATCAGTATACGTCGATAAGGTACTGGCGGAAGGCCTGGCACCTGAGGATTTCCTATCTTATTACAAACAGCAGTTCCGATGGGCGAGGGGAAGCCTTGAGCTATTGTTCTCGTATAATCCATTGTTCTTGAAGGGACTATCTGGCGCCCAGCGTATGCAGTATCTCGGGTCAGCATCGTACTACCTGTCAGGCTTTATCGTACTGATAAATGCTATGCTCCCGCTGCTGTATTTCTTCCTGGCGCTAAAGCCCTTAGAGGTTAATACGATGACCTTGGCGTTGATATTCTTGCCGTACATCATTGTGATCCTCTACACGTTACAGTTGACGAGCAATTTTACCTACACGTTCCGGGCCTTGTCGTTCAGCCTCGGCTCATCGACGATATATATGAAAGCGTTCTGGCATACGTTGATTCGTAAGAAAAACGGTTTCGCCGTGACTTCGAAAAAGCGGGTAAGTGGAAACCATGGTCGCCTAGTCGCGCCGCATATTATATATATTGGTATCGTCGTCATCGGTATAATTTGGGGTGTGGTACGCGAGGGATGGAGCGCATCGATGCTTTCGAACATCGCCTGGACATTCATCTACATCGCCGCCTTCTTACCGTTCATAGCTGCCGCGTTTGAGCGTGAAAAGAAAGGACATGCATAATGAAAATACGACTACTGACGTATGCTGCCTTAGCGCTCATGGTCGGCTTTGCGATATTCTTCAGCCTGACCGTGTTCGGCGTTAGTAGCCTACGGCTTGACGAAGCGCAGAGCCTCTTCCAGACGAACCGCGATATTCCTGGCATGCTATACCTTGTCGGTCAGGACGTGCACGTTCCGTTGTATCACCTGGTGCTTCATATCTGGCAGCTCATATTCGGACAGGATATATTCACCGCCCGACTCGTGTCGCTGATATTCTTCATCGGGACTATTCTCATGACGTACGTGCTCGCGACGTATGCGTTCGGGAGGAGGGGGGTGGGCCTATTTGCCGCCCTGTTGGTGACGCTTTCACCATTCATGAACTGGTACGGGTCGGAGGCGCGTATGTATACGATGCTGGCGTTCATGACGACACTGCACGCGTACCTGTTCCTAAAGCTGATGCGTGTCGGGGGAGCGAAGTATTGGATATTCTGGACGCTTATCGCTATCGTCGGTTTGTATACGCACTATTTCTTCGCCTTCGTGCTATTGGCTGAGTTTGTCGCGTTATTCCTGCTGAGGAAGCAGTTTGCCGGCAAACATCCGATCCGTTCCATTATCATATCCGGCGCAATTGCTGGCGCGGCGGTGCTTCCATGGTTTATCTACATGCTCAATCTTGGGTTTGCAAGCAACACCCAGCCGGCCCTTACGCAACCATCGACCGGAGACTTATTCGATACGTATGCGCAGTTCATATTCGGATTTCAGACGCCGGCTGTCAATACGATCATCGTGTCACTGTGGCCGATTGCGGTACTGCTAGGGTTCTTCGCATTACAGAGGAGTACCCGTAAGGTTCCTTCCGAAGTAACATTGTTCGTAGTGCTTGCTACACTGCCGGTGCTGTTAGCGTTTCTCATCAGTGTGACAATTCGTCCGTTCTATCTTAGTCGATACCTTATCGTGGCGTTACCAGCCCTGCTAATCTTCATCGCTTGGCTCCTTACGCGTTATCGGCGGAACGTGGCGATATGGATTGGTACGATACTCGTCGCGGCTATGAGCTTCTTGTTCGTGATACAAGTATTGAATCCCAATACGCCAGTAAAGGAGGACTACCGCCAGGCTGTCGCGTACTTATCAGAAAATGCCCGAGCAACGGACGTCGTGGTGTTGTCGGCGCCGTTCACTATCTATCCCGTCGAGTATTACTACAAGGGAAGTGCGAAGCTGACGACGCAGCCTGTGTGGGACCGCTTCAGTTCTGGATCCGTTCCTGGGTTTGATGAATCGAAGCTTGAAGAAGAGACGAATACGATCACGGCGAACTACCAGAAAGCCTGGTTGGTGCTTAGCTACGACCAAGGGTATAACGAGGATCTCAAGCGATACTATGATAGCCATTTCGAAAAAGAGGGCGAGCGAAGGTTCTCTCCTGGCCTCGTAGTGCACCAGTATAAAATACGCTACGATGAACCCCTGCGTATCACTGATTAAACGCCTCCGATTTCTAGTATAGATACCGCTTATGGCGTGCTATAGTAATAGCACTATGAAAAAGCGTCTCCGCTCATTGTCTGTCGCTATCCGGAAAAATTCTGCGCGTACCCTGAAAATAATTGCCCTCGTGCTCATACTTCTCGCTGGGGTCGGGATGCGTGTGTACCAGTTTCCAAATTATCCAGAGGGCCTGAATCAGGACGAAGCGTCGGCAGCGTATGAATCCTACTCGCTCTTACAGACAGGCAAGGACCGGTGGGGGTACGGCTGGCCGGTCTACTTCTTGGGGTGGGGGTCTGGACAGAACGTGCTCTTGTCGTATCTTTCACTCCCGTCTATTGCTCTGTTCGGGTTGACGCCATTCGCGATCCGGCTCATCCCTTTGCTGCTCGCTATCGCCACTTTGCCGTTACTCTTCTATGCGGTACGTAAGTGGCACGGGACGAACATAGCCTTGATGGCGCTACTGATTATGGCGCTTACCCCATGGCATGTGCTTTTGTCCCGCTGGGGGCTTGAGTCGAATATATTGCCGTTCTTCATGATGCTCGGCGTCGCTCTCGTGACGTATGCGCTCCATGCGCCCAAGAAGCGATCATGGGTTATCCTCTTCTCCTTAATCCCATTCGCTTTAGGGCTCTATGCCTATGGAATCTTTTCGGTCGTTCTGCCTATTTTCGCCCTCCTCGTGACAGTGTTTTACTGGAAATATTGGGTACCTCGATGGAAATGGTGGGTCGGGGCGGCGTTGATCGCCATTACTATCGCATTACCATTCGGGCTGTTCGCGCTCAAGAACTATGTCTTACATCGTGAGTATTCGTTTGAGAGCTCATTGCCGTTCACTATTCCGCTCATGACGGAGTCTCGCCTCGAACAGATACGAGGGGAGCAGATGTTTAATGGTCGGTACGTCAACGGCGATCCGATTAATAACTTATATTTGATAGTCGTGTACAAGCTGAATGATGGTATGGTATACGATAATATCGGTGAGCATCCACCGTTACCGGTGGCGGTATTGCTATTATCTGTGGCCGGACTTGCAGCGACCCTGTGGGCTGCCATACGATCCCGTGGGAAAGAAATCTCAATATTCTTGTTGTGGTTCCTGTCGGTCATTCCATTACTGTTTATCGCCGCCCTGAACACGGTGGAGCTCAATACGCTTTTCATTCCAATTATTGTGCTTGCATCTGTGGGAGTATTCAGCATCGCGACGTTTTTCCGCTGGAAGTACTGGACGGCAGCGGTTCTTACGGCTACCTGTGTGTATATCATCGGATTCAGTGCTACGATGTATGTCGAATATTTTTCACCAGCGAACGCCGAGCGATTGGCGACAAATTATAATCCAGGCCTCAACACCGCTATTCCGAGTGCCGTCAAACATGCTGATGGAAAGCCGCTATACATAGGTGATGACATTCTACTGAATTATGTCCAATTCTTATTCAACACGAAGACGCCCCCTGCTGAATATCAGAAAGAAGATGTACATCCGAAGAATCCTGATTTTAAGAATTTCTATTTCAACGGCTGGAGAATCCCGAACGGAACGGAGTATTACGTGCTCCGCGCTGGGTATCCGCTCTTTAACTGTAAGAATCAAAAAATCGTAGAGCAGACGAATAGTCTAATGCTGTTCCGCTGTGGCCCGCGAAGTCCTATGCCTTCTTTGAAGTAGGGGTGAACTGGAGCGACAATGAGTTAACGCAGTAGCGCATTCCGGTAGTGTCACGGGGTCCATCATCGAACATGTGACCAAGGTGACCCCCGCAGTTTGCACAGACGATTTCCGTACGATGCATACCGTGCGAAGTGTCGTCGATGAACACGACCGAGCCTTCTTTGGCGTCATCAAAGCTTGGCCAGCCGCTTCCGCTATCGTATTTATGCGTCGAATCGAACAATACTTCACCGCAGTTCGCACACGCGTAGGTACCTGCCTCCTTGTTATGTAACAAGCTTCCTGAGAAGGGAAGTTCCGTCGCCTTATCGAATAAGACTTCTTCTTGTTCAGGGGTGAGTCGCGGGTTACGTATATCCATGCATCTATTATAATAGGAATATGAACACGATCATACTGGCTGGCGGATGTTTCTGGGGCGTGGAGGAGTTATTCCGCGAGCAACCAGGGGTTATCGATACGGAAGTGGGCTACACCGGTGGCGAGAATAGTGCGCCGACATACGAGTATCATCCCGGACATGCGGAAGCGATAAAAATTGATTACGATGAACAGAGTACCTCGCTCGAAACACTTCTGGATTATTTCTTCCAGATTCATGACCCGACCACGATAAATCAACAGGGGAATGATATCGGTTCAAGCTACCGATCGTCTATTTTTTATAGTAATGAGCAGCAGAAGCAAGCTGCAGAAGAGGCTATCCGTCGTAATCAGCCGTATTGGCAGAGCCCAATCGTTACGGTACTTGAACCACTATCGACGTTCTGGCCCGCTGAAGACTACCATCAGGACTATCTACGGAAGAACCCGGGCGGATATACGTGCCATTTTGAACGGCCACGCCCGTAGCAGCTGTCATACTTGACATACTTTTCATACTGGAGCATACTGATAGGGTATGCACGATAAACAATTGTATGGAACAGCAACCGTTGGCACGAAAGGCCAAGTTGTTATCCCGGTTGAAGCGCGTGAGGCGCTCAATATACAGCCAGGGGATAAGCTATTCGTGGTAGGAATCCGCTCAAAAGAGTCGATTGGCCTGATTAAAGAGGATAAACTCCGCGAAATCATCGACCATCTTACCGACCACGTTGAAACCTACAAAGACTTCATCGATAAACAGTAAACAGAAAGGAACCTATGCATCACCACCTCAGCTTGCGACGCAAGCTTATTATTATGGTGTCCGTCATGGCAAGCTTGTTTCTGGTCGCACTCGACCAGACAATCATCGCTACGGCTTTAAATAAGATCGTCGAGGAATTCAACGCTTTCAGCTCGTTGAGCTGGATCGTTACGGCGTACTTGGTCACCACTACTATTACCGTCCCGATTGCCGGTAAGCTGTCCGATCTTTTTGGACGACGGACTATATTGCTTGTGGGTGTCGGAATATTCGTGTTCGGTTCGCTGATGAGTGGTATTAGCGGCTCAATCACCGAACTGATCGCCTGGCGGGCGGTGCAGGGAATCGGGGGTGGAATCATTACTGCCAATGCCTTTACGATCGTCGGCGACCTGTTCGCCGCTCGTGAACGAGGGAAGTGGCAGGGACTTATCGGTGCCGTCTTTGGATTAAGCTCGGTTATTGGTCCGCTTCTCGGCGGATGGTTGACGGATGGGGCGAATTTTTTCGGTGCAGTCACAGACTGGCGCTGGACATTCTTTATCAACGTACCGATTGGTATACTAGCGTTCATTTTAATCGCGATTTACTGTCCACCACTTAAGCATGCCAAGAAGGCAATCATCGATTACATGGGCGCAGCCTTATTGTCTGTCGCGCTTGCAGTGTTGATTTTCGCGGTAGATAATACCGAGACTATCTTCGCTGACTTTATGGCCGCGACTGGTCTGTCCCTTGCGGGGCTTCGCGTCATTATGTTCGGCATCGTCGCGCTTGCTATCGCCGCGTTCATCTACGTAGAACATAAAGCGAAAGATCCTATCCTTCCGCTCCGTTTCTTCAAGAATCGAAATTTCGTGACCATCCTGATTATCGCTACGCTATTCGGCGCAGCATTCATGGGGTCGATTCTATATTTGACGCAGTTTAACCAGCAGGTCTTTGGTGCCTCGCCGACTGAATCTGGCTTGATGTTGTTGCCGATGGTAGGGGGTATCATGTTGACGAGCATCGCCTCCGGGCAGATTATATCGCGTACTGGACGGTACAAGATTTTCATGCAGATAGGTTTCAGTGTGGCGACGGTGATGATGATCCTCCTTGCGACGTTAAGCCCGGAAAGCTCCTACGCATATGAAGCGGTCATCATGGTTATCCTCGGTATGGGGATGGGTGTGGCGATGCCAGTATTGAACTTAGCGGTTCAAAACGAGTTCGAGCAAAAAGAACTTGGGGTCGCGACGAGTTCTAACCAGCTATTCCGTAGCCTGGGATCAACCGTAGGAACTGCTGTGTTCGGAGCAATGCTCACGGCGGGTATTCTGACACAGGTTCCTGAAATGCGTGACACGGCGTATATCCAATCCTTGCAGCAAAGTGAAGACATCAAACGTATCGGAAGTCTTGATGATGCTAATACGCTCCTGACATTGAATATGCCTGATATCAAGAATCAGATTTCTGATGGCGCAGAGGAGGGCTTTGCGCGGCTACCGGAGGGTGAGGGTAGTAAGCTGGAACGGCAGTTTACGGATAACCAAGGTGAGTTCACTTCAATCGTCACCCATTCGTTCTCGGATAGCTTGCGTACGATCTTCATCGTTGCGGCGAGTATGATGGGAGTAGCAACTGTACTCGTATTCACCCTTAAAGAACGCAAACTGCGCGACGCGAAAGCGGGGGCGACACCAGGAGAAATGTAACTCTCGGTAATTGATGATAAAATTACTACATAAATATGCACGCACCTGTTGCGTGTATATGCTTTATTGCGATACTATAAAAACACGAGCGTCATATAAGGCGCATTCTTGACTATTCCAACCCGGATTGGTATTATAAATGATGTGTCCCGAGCCAAAACTATAATTAAAGGTCGGAGTGTTTGGGGCTGTACATAGTACAAGGAGTGAATAATCACATGCCAATAGCCGTCGAATTTGTGCCTTCTAGGCGCAAAAAGATAGCCGTGGATGTGGTGCCCGCCGAATGGCGAATATTTATCGCGCACTAATACGTGCTCGAACATCTTAAAAAAGTCTATCAATAAAAACACCCCAAGGCACCGGGGTGTTTTACTTTTGTATACGATTTCCGCTATTTGATAAGCGCGTCAATCTTTTCTTTGATAGCAGTCATGTCGCCTTGGACGATACCGCTTGCAGTGGCATTATCGAGCTGCTCACCGTTTAAGAAGAAAGTAGGCGTAGCGTTCACCTTCGACTCACGCCCTAGTGCTTGGTCGAAAGAAATCTTACGGCTGACGTTTTCAGAAGCGATGTCGGTATTGAATTTGCCCATGTCGAGATTGAGTTCCTCGGCGTACCCTTTGAAGCGCTCCGTGCGCTCGCTACTGCTGAGGTTACCCCAGTCGTTTTGAGATTCGAACAGTTTGTCATGCATTTCCCAGTACTTACCTTGCAAACCAGCCGCTTCGGCAACCGCGGCTGCGACCCGCGCGTTCGGGTGCATGCTGGTGAGAGGGAAGTTGCGGAATACAAGGGTAACGTCATCGTTGTATTCTTCGATCAGGCTGTTTACGTTAGGGTGGGCACGCAGACAACTTGGGCATTGGAAGTCGCCGTATTCTACGAGCAGGACCTTACCATCCTGACTACCCTTCGTGTGGTCGGCAATGTCACCGTTTTGCGCTGAAGCGCTGATAATGCTGTTATTATTTACGCTCGATACGTCAATAGAAGGATTCGATAGACGAGCCCATACGATAAGCCCCCCGAGTAGTGCCACGACGACGGCGCTAAATATAATCCAACCAACTTTGTTCATGTTTCCTCCAAAAATTACTATCCCTAGTATAGCATGGCAATTTGAGCATAATCGAGATAGTTCAAAGAAAGGAGGTAGGGTACAATTGAATCAAGTATGTTTACCTTTCTTGTCATAATCAGTCTTGTCGCGTTTTCGTCACTTATCCTGGTCGCAGGAATACGACCGAACTATTCACCCTATAGTTATAGCGAATTGGAACGGCGTGCGAAGCGGTCTGACAGTTTCAAGAAAGCACTGGAGCGGCAAAAAATTCTTCCAGATATCCAGACACTGTTACGGGTAACGGTCGCCCTATTGTTATTATTGACCGTCTTTCTTCTCGTGGCGACTTTTGGCTGGCTGATAGGGGTAATTTTATCAGTATTCGTCGTCCTTTTTTACCCGAGCTTAGCAAGTACGAAAGCAATGAAACGAGTGTCCGACGCATCCTATGCTTGGCTTGAGCCGCACGTTATTCGGTTTGTTATCCGTATCGAGCCTGTCTTTCGTTTTCTTCGGGACACCCCGTTATATAGCCCCGAGCAATACCACCGCTTTGATTCACGCGATGAGCTGATTGAGCTTATCGACGCCGCCCATGAGGCGCTGACCCCTGATGAAAGGAAGCTTCTTGCCTCGACGTTGCAGTTTTGTGAAAAGACCGTCCAGCAGGTTATGACGCCCCGGACAGTCATTGATAGTATTAAGCAATCCGAGTTCCTTGGGCCGCTTGTGCTGAGCGAGTTGCACTCCCTTGGTCATAGTCGTCTGCCGGTTATTGATGGGGATATCGATCATGTAGTAGGTGTGCTCCATATCCGGGATTTACTCTCACTCGATATCAAACGCTCAACAACGGCAGAGAAGGCGATGGAGGCGAAGGTCTTTTATATCCACCAGGACGATACCCTCGAGCATGCTTTAGCCGCTTTTTTAAAAGTCCGCCACCATTTATTTATCGTCATTAATGACCAACGTGAGACGGTCGGTTTGGTGACTCTTGAGGATGTCATTGAGGCACTGATTGGGCGCAGGATTGTTGATGAAGACGACATTCACGATGATCTACGAGCGGTAGCAAAGCGCCAGGGTGTTCTTAATAACGACACTACCGATGGTATCGACCTCTAGGTATCCATACTTTCATCTGTTACAATAGCACTATATATGAAGTGGTATATGTCAAACGACAGCAATATCCGGGTCAGCGGCGAGTAAGGCGAACTCGTACGCTTTTGACCCATGGTAGCCAACTTTCTCACAAATCTATAACTTACAGGAGAATTCAATGAGTTCACGAATACTCACCAGTCAAATCGCAGCGCACGTTGGCGAGACGATTACTATTAAGGGGTGGCTCCATAAAAAGCGCCTTTTAGGCGGACTTAACTTCATTACACTTCGCGACCGTGGTGGCCTTGCGCAGAGTTTGGTCGACAACAAAGATGAGCTAGAAAAACTTCGCGGTATGCAAATCGGGAGTGTCCTGTCGTTGACAGGTACGGTCATCGCTGATGAACGTGCGCCAGGCGGCGCTGAACTTCACGATGTAGTCGTAGAGGTGCTTGTTCCGGTAACCGACGAATCGCCAATTGAAATCGATAAGCCGCTTGACCACAAGTCGGAAAACCTCGATACCTTGTTTGAGCATCGAGTCATCGGCCTTCGAAACCTTCAGGAGGCAGCTATCTTCAAGATCCAGGCTTCAATCAAAGAGGCAGTTCGTGTGTATCTGCGCGGTCAGGAATTCACCGAATTCATCTCACCAAAGCTCCTCCCTGGTGCGACAGAAGGTGGTGCGGAGGTATTTAAGCTTGATTACTTCGGTAAAGAGGCGACCTTGGCACAGAGCGGACAGTTCTATAAGCAGATGATGGTAGGGGTTTTTGAGCGAGCATTCGAAATCAACCCTACGTATCGGGCTGAGCTTTCAGCGACGACCCGCCATATGACAGAGTTTACTCATATAGACGCCGAAATGGGCTTCATCACTTTTGATGACCTGCTGAACACTGTGGGTGGCTTACTGCACTCGGTCAGTGATAGTATTTGGCAGACGAACGAAAGCGACCTGAAGAAATGGAACGCGACCAAGCCGGTGCTTGCGGAAAACATCCCTCGTTTGCCACTTGAGGAAATCCACGAATTGTACAGTAAGGCGACAGGCGAAAGTACCCGTGGCGAGAAAGACCTTCGCCCCGACGAAGAGCGTTGGATTACTGAATATGCTAAGAAGAACCTTGGGAGCGAAGCAGTCTTCGTGACTGAGTGGCCGGTGAGCGAAATGAAGTTCTACCACCGTATATCAGCCGAAAACCCTGAGATCGCCGAACGGGCTGACTTGATTTTCCGCGGCGTCGAAATCGCGACAATCAGTATGCGTGAAAACAGGTATGATGTATTGGTCGACCAGCTCAAGACTATCGCAGGCGGTGACCCTGAAGCAGACGGGTTCCGTTACTACTTGCAGGCATTTAAATACGGCCTTCCGGTGCACGGTGGCTTCGGAATGGGGCTTGAACGGCTTACGCAGAAGTTCATCGGACTGAACAACGTCAAAGAGGCATCCCTCTTTCCGCGCGACATTAACCGTCTGAACCCGTAGCATAAGCGTATAATAGGCTATATGCAGCCGTCTACCGAAGGTGAAACGAAAGCGGTGAAGCCGATTCGTACGAGACATTTCCCGCGCCAGAAGCACTTTTTGGCGGTGTTCTTCATAAGTTTCATGTGGGGTACGTTCGGCGTCGACCGCATGTATCTCGGCAAAGTCGGAACGGGAATCCTGAAGTTGATCACCTTCGGTGGGTTCGGTATATGGGTCATCGTAGACCTGCTGCTTATTATGAGTGGCAATATGAAAGACAAATATGGCCGTAAGATGTTGCAAGTGGAAGAGTATAAAAAGACCGCTTACTGGACGGTGCTACTGTTCGCTATCGTTCTAGGGCTGGTCGTCCTGGTGAACGGTATTATACTCATCGTAGGGGTAACTCAACTCATCATCAACATTCAGGACGGCACGTTGCCTTCAATTCCTGGTATCGATGCGCTCATCCCTGGTGCCGGAGGCGGAAGTAGCGAGATAGACCAGTATCTGCAGTACTAGCAAGTATGCTATTTAGGGGTATTGTCGAGCGATTTCCAGATGTACCAGCTGGCAATTGTTTGATAAGGCGCCCAATGGTTATCAAATGCGATTTGCTCCATCGTTTCGGGGTGCGGTTTTTGCTCTAACCCGTAGAGTTTCTGTATACCGTTACGAATGCCAAGGTCTCCTGTCGGAAGCACGTCTAAGCGCCCCATGCAGAACATCAAAAACATGTGCACCGTCCATACGCCGACGCCTTTGATGCGGGTAAGTTCGGTAATAACTTCCTCGTTCGTAAGGGTGTCGAGTGTATCAAATCGTACGGTACCTTCGAGCACTTTTTCGGCAAGGTCGCGGATATAGTTGGCTTTTTGACGGGAAAGGCCGACGCTCCGAAATGTCTCAATGTCTTGTGAGAGAATCTGCTCGGGTGTCGGAAAAGGTGTATCGAATAGACCAAGAAAACGTTTTAGGATAGTCGCCGCCGCCTTGACGCTTAACTGTTGCGAGATGATACTCTCCACTAATTCCTGATAGTAATTCGTATGCGGCTCGAATGTGGGGAGGGGTGATTCGGCGATGACGGCGCCAAGTATCGGATCGACCGTCTTGAGGTGGTCGCTCCCTTGTTTTAAGCTATCATGCCAAGCCTGGCTCATGAGTCTACGCTTGAACCGTCCAGGCGTTTATAAATAATCCCGGCGTCGCCTGCTGCCGCACCGATTGTCTTGTCGACGATACTTTTTCCGTCTGCGGACAGGATGGCGTCATGTGTAGGAAAGGCGAGGCGTGGCGATACGCGTTGAAGAAATTCGATCGTGTCGCTTATCTTGAGCCACGGTGCGCTTACGGGGAGGGCGAGCGTATCAATCTGTGCTATCTCGGGTGCGACGAAGGCATCCCCTGGGTAATAGAAGGAATCGTCTAAAAGTACTCCGAAGTTCGTCGGTACGGTAATACCCGGGGCGATCGCAGCGTGCTCGCCGCCGAAGAAACGCAGCGTGAACGTGCCCACGGTATACACCTGGCCGATTGCCATAGGAATCGTTTCGTAATCTGAGTAGCGAGAGGTTATGTTTTCCGGTGCGATAAGCATAGCTTTTGGATATTGGGTCAGGATACGCGTGACCAGAGATTCATCAAAGTGGTCAGGGTGCTCATGGGTGATGATTACTCCGTCGACATGATGAGGCATGATGAAGTCGTGAGAAAAAACACCCGGGTCAACGATCAGGGTCGTACCCTCTTTCTCTAACTGAAGGCAGGCATGTTGATACTTGGTAAGCTTCATATATCTAGTATACCTCCGCTATACTGTAAGATGCATGAATACACAAGAATTTAATGAATGGGTGTGGGAAAAGGGGCGGGAATTATTCCGACCGATGCCATGGCGTGAAGATACGCAGCCATACTTCGTATTGGTCAGTGAACTCATGCTGCAGCAGACGCAAGTTGAGCGAGTGATACCGAAGTTTACCGATTTCATAGCGCGCTTCCCTACGATTGAAGCCCTGGCTGAAAGCGAACTGTCAGAAGTACTGACGGCGTGGAGCGGGCTTGGCTATAACCGCCGCGCTAAGTTTCTACATAGCGCCGCTAAGATGGTAGCGAACGAGCTGAAAGGAAAGTTCCCTTCGACAGTCGAGGGGCTGGTTCGGCTTCCCGGCGTCGGGGTGAATACGGCAGGTGCTCTGATGGCGTATAGTTTCAATGCACCAGTGACTTTTATCGAAACGAACGTCCGCACGGTATATTTCCATCACTTCTTCGATGATCAAGAGACGGTCAGTGATGCGGAACTACGAGAGTTAGTTGCGGCGACTGTCGATACCGAACATCCGCGCGAGTGGTATTGGGCACTGATGGACTACGGGACATATCTGAAACGTAACGGTGTGCGCCTGAACGCGAAAAGTCGTCATTATAAACGGCAGACACCATTAAAGGGAAGTCTGCGTGAGGTGCGGGGAATCATACTTAAAAAGCTTGCTCAAGCCCCTCTTTCGTTGGCTGATTTAACGACTGAATTCGAAGGTGATACCCGCCTTGAACCTGCTTTAGAGGGGTTGTTGAAAGAGGGCCTTGTCAGCCAGCATCATGATGAGCTACGACTTGGGGTATAAAAAGGTATAATAGAAAGTATGTTTCGACGTATCAGTCTGGCTGCTAGTATTATAGGCGTTGCACTTGGCGCCGTTATTCTTGCGTCAAATGCCGTACAAGCGCAATCATCAGAACTGACAGAAGATCAGGAGCGTCGCATTAGTGTCAACTGCCTGTCGATTCAGAACAGTCTTAGTCAACTCCATGCCAGCGACGCGTTGCTTCGAGTAAACCGAGGGCAGGTGTATGAATCGATGGCGACGAAGCTTATGGACCGATTCAACGCCCGTTTGACTTCGAATTCCCTTGATGCGAAAGCGATGACGACAGTGACGGGTAACTATCGGACAGCGCTTGCGACGTTTCGAACGGATTACATAAGCTACGAACAGAAATTATCTGACACGATGCGGATTGACTGTACTGAAGAGCCTTCACAGTTCCATGCATCCGTGCTTCGGACGCGAGAGCTGCGGGCAAAGGTACACGAAGACGTTATCCGGCTTCACCGCTACATTGACGATTATCGGTCATCGGTCGGTGATTTCCTCATTAATTATGAAAGGGTATCGGAGTAGTCATGTCTGAAGAACCGCAACACCCGGTTGATATCACCCCTGTTACCCCTGGGGGATTCTGGGAGCATCACCGTCTTATCTTGCTTTTGATTGGGACGATCATCATAGCGGTCATCCTTACGGTAATAAGTGTCTCAATATATACGACCAGCGGTGCAGCACAGCTCGACCTCAGCCGGCCGGGGTACCGCTCGGTAAGCAGTCAGGTAGAGCGGGCGGACACGATTGATACCTATAGTGCCTCTGGCGATATCGATGTCAATGCGGTGAAAGATTTCATGAAGCTGTACGATGCACAGGCGAAAAAGGCGAAGGCGGTCGACGCATTCAACGGCGACCCCCTCAACCCTGAAGTGCTGGAATTCGGCACCCCTACGAACGAGTAAACCGTTCTCGGAGCTGTACCAGCATCGCAGCCCTTTCACCAAGCGGTCGGGCACATCCACTGAAATTGTTTCGCCCCGGACGCTCTTGACTGAGATACAGCGGCAAAGCGGTCTCGATCTGATATTTCAATCTGCTTTCCGGGGTAGGAAAGACTCGGTTCGCACGGTTCTCGATCACTAATCGCCGTACGTCACGCCCGATACTGGTCGCGACGGGGGTAGGAAGCTCGAAGTGGAGGTCACGGATCGATGCCAAGTCGCTACTTCCAGCGTATAGCCCCTCGACTATCACGAAGGGAGAGGGTGCGATTTTATCGTCGAACACCGGTTCTTCGGTCGCAAAGTCAAAGTGGCGACGGATCAACGGGATTCCATCAGCGAGATTCGCAAGATCAATTGCAAGTTCCGCAGTGTTGTAGGTGCGGGGATCATCCCATTCGGTCCATGGCGCGCCGTACTTCGCTTCAAGTTTTTCTTTGCCGAAGTGGTAATCGTCGGTCGACACCACAATCGGACGGAATTGTTCGCCAAACTCTTCGGCAATCGCGTTCTGTACTATACGGGTGACAGTCGACTTTCCAGAGCCAGACATACCCGTCAGGCCGACGACCACCTGGTTACTACCGACGACATACCGCGCGACCATCTCTTTTGCTACTCGTTCGCTGAACGCATCGAGCGATTCTTTGGTAGGTTGAGATTCAGGACTTGGGTGAAGCTGGTGGGCGAGGGCCTCTGAATCGTAGCGACGGTCACTGGTCACGTCCATAAGGGCGTCACCGTATAGGGCAAGATAGCTCTCTCGAAGCGCTTGGTCTTTCGTCTCGATTTCAACCACCGGCGTGTCGAAGCCTTCGAAGAAATCGATGACAAGCCCTTCGCTGGGTTCTGCTCGGAGTTTACTGACATACGGATATCTGTCACCTTGGGCATAAAAATCGTACGCTTCTTTACTGATCGGTACTTCCACTTCTAGCCGCTCTTGTACACCCCCGACCATCTGACCGCGATCCTTGAGGGTGGCGGTATATTGAGTGCCTTCTGCTGTGTGCCACTTTCGGGTGCGGAGGCTAAACTCTTCGTCGGGATGGCTGAGGTACGGTTGTCGTTCAATAGGGGTAGCGATTGCTCGAAACTGTTCAAATACTTCAGGCTTTACGGCGAGAAATTTTGATTCAGGTTCAATACGATCCGCATACTCAAGCGAACTCTTAAATAACTCAATATTGTTGGTAGTAGTAATTTTTTCGACTGAATTCATCTTGCATACTTTCTTTCATTAACGGTGACACTTTGACTATAAGCTGCTACTATACGAATATCTAGCAAGTTTAATTTGAGTCAAATATGATTGAGTCCGTATCTGTTACACATCACATTCAGAAGCATATACTTGACGTACTGATGTATCAGGCGAAAGCGCGCTTCCGGGACCTTCGCCCTCCCCGGACGGATACTAACCTTTTCACTTATCACCTGAATGCTTTGGTAAAAGTAGGTATGGTAAACAGGGTGGATGGCGGCTATGCGTTAAGTACTGGCGGCTTGTCATATGTCGATAGGGTGAGTACGGAAAAGAAAACGATACGCACGCAGCCGAAAATCGTCACCATGCTTGTCATCCAGAATGGTGAGGGTGATATCCTGTTACAGCGCCGCACCAAGCAACCCTATATCGATACATGGACACTGCCTTACGGAAAACTGCACGTAGAGGACGGAACGACGGCTGAGGCTGCCCAAAGGGAGGCGAGTGAAAAGCTCGGCGTAGAGGATCAGGCTATGACCCATGCGGGAGATTGCTATATACGAGTAAAAACGCAAGACAGCTTGCTTTCGACAACCCTCGCGCACGTGTTCCGATTCAATAGCGATACGATTGAGGAGACAGATACACTTGTGTGGGCTCGCCCGCACAAGCTTGCGCAGTACGCGCTTGCGCCTGCGGTGCAAGAAATCATGACCCGCACCTTTTTCAACGACCCCTTTTTCTTTGAAGAGTTCGAGGTAGATTGGTATAGTTAGAGTATGAATCTCAACGACTACCAAACTCTCGCGCTCCGTACGGCAAACCCGAAAGATAAGAAAAACGAACTCTTCCACCTGTTGCTCGGCCTATGCGGCGAAGCGGGGGAGATTGCTGAAAAAACCAAGAAGATCGTCCGTGATTACGATAGTGACTTTTCAAAGCTCGACAAGGATGATCTCGTCAAAGAACTGGGTGACGTATTATGGCACGTGGCGGTTATCGCGGATCATTTTGACATTCCCCTAGAGCAAGTAGGCGAAACGAATATTAAGAAGCTCGCCAGCCGCCTGGAGCGAGGTGTGATTAGCGGCAGCGGAGATAACCGTTAAATACTTTGCTGGCGGACCCAGGCGTCGATTGTTCCTGCGCCCATGCAGAGTACAAGGTACCCTTGACTACGAAGCCCTGAAATCGTGTCCCACGTTTCTTCCGTAAGCCCTGTAATGTGCACTTTTTCAGACCGTATGGCTTCTGTAAGTTCTTTGGGTGATAGAAGTGCTTTCTCGGGGTCTTCCCGGGTCAGGTAGGTCGGGAGCCAGTAAATAGTATCCGCGTCTTTAAAAGCCTCGTCGGTGTAGAGGTGTCGGACTTCGTGTTGCCGCACATTCTGGTGGGGTTGATATACCAGGGCGACCTTATCTGAAAGTTCTTTCGCGAGCTGTAGGGTCGCGGTGATTTCTTCAGGGTGATGGCCGTAGTCCGTGTAGAGGTTGACACCGAGTTTCTCAAACCGTCGATCGGTACCAGGAAAGCTTTCCAGGGCGGTGGTGCGTGCCGCTTCGTCGCCGATGCCGAGATACTCCAAGGCTTTGAGTACGAGTGTGGCGTTGCGCCGGTTGTGTGCTCCTGCTAGCTGGAGCGGGGCGGTTTCGCTGGTATTCAAAGACCATATCGAAGCATCTGGCGTGAGGCTGACATAGTCGAGATCTTTTTGCCAGGCGATGGTATGCGCTGATTGCTGAATATACTGGCGAAACGCTGCGGTGTAGTCTGCTTCCGTAGGGTAGGTGTCGGGATGGTCGTAATCGATAGAAGTAAGTAGCGAAAGGGCGGGTGAGAAATGCAGGAAGTTACGATCATATTCATCGCATTCATACACGAAATACTTGCTGGCGGGATCGTACGCGCCACTTGGGCCGAAGGAAAGGGTGGTGCCGACGGAGTAGCTGACTGGAATGCCGAGTTGTTTCAATGCCCAGACGGCCATGCCTGTGGTAGTGGTCTTGCCGTGCGTGCCGGATATAGCGATAAGTTTCAGGTCGTGCTCTTTGATGAACTCGGCTAAGAATTCATCTCGCTTGCCCGTGCGAATACCAAGCTCCTTGGCAAGAAGAAGTTCCGGGTGGGTATCGGGTAACGCTGCGGTGTACACGAACCAATCAAGCGGCGTCGCTTCATGGCAGGCTTTGAGAAAACTGCCATCCTGACCGATGGAGACTTCAATACCTCGTTCGCGCAGCTCTTGTGTCACCAAGCTGTCCGCAAGATCCGAGCCGGTCACGGCGTGTCCAGCATCGTGTGCGATTTCTGCCAGCGGCCCGATTCCAACACCACCGATACCAGAGAAGAAAATATTCATGCTTCTCAGTATATCACTTGCCCGTAGGGGTGAAAGTATGATGTAATAGAGATAGAACATTAGTGGGCACATAACAAACACATGGTAAAAAGTTTTCTTCACAAGCTGCTATTACGGCGTCATTTTTGGCGCTATGCTACGTTTAGTGAAGTTGCGGAGCTCTATACCTCGAGGGTCTTGCGGCTTGCGGCGGTTCATATTGTCGGTGGGTTTATGTCTGTCTATCTTTACCAATTAGGGTATAGTGTCACCTTTATCGCTTTGGCATGGGGCTGTTTCTACGCCTTGAAAGTCTTTACTGCGTTACCCTCCGCTGCATTGGTGGCCCGCATCGGTCCTAAGCACGGCATCTTACTAGCAAACATACTCTATATTCCTGCTATGATCTGTTTCGCGCTCCTTCCAGAGTATGGTGCTTGGTTGCTTGTGCCAACCTTGGTCTTCCAGGCGCTGTCGATTGACATTTACGCTGTCGCTTACAATGTCGATTTCTCTAAAGTAAAGAGCACAGAACATGCAGGCAAGGAAATCGCGTACATGAATATATTTGAAAAGATTACCGCCGGGCTGAGCCCATTGATCGGTGGGTTTATTGCTTTTTTCTTCGGGCCGCAAGTAGTGATGGTAGTCGCGGCGATATTGTTCGCCGTCGCAGCGGCACCGCTTTTTAGGTCAGGTGAGCCTGTGCATACCGGCCGTAAACTACAGTTCAAGGGCTTTCCTTGGCGCTTGTTTTTCAAACAAAGTGCCGCGCAGTGGTCTATAGGCTTCGACGTGTTTGCATCGGGTATTGCGTGGTCTTTGTATATTGCCGTCATTATTTTGGGCGTAGGGGAGGAAGATGACATCTATGCCCAGCTCGGCGCGCTTGTCTCTGTCGTATTTTTGGCAGCCCTTGTGGCATCGTACACTTTCGGTAGGTTAATCGACCGACGGAGGGGAAAAGATCTTATGCAACTTGGCGTTGTCGCTAATTCCATCACGCACCTCATGCGACCGTTTATTAATACGCCTGTCGCCGTGGCTGGTCTTAACGCAGCGAATGAGGTAGCGACAACTGCGTACACTATGCCGTACACGAGGGCCGTCTTCGATAATGCTGATTTGTCGGGGACTCGCACGACCTACCTTGGGTTAGTAGAGATGTTCTCCAATTTCGGAGCGGCTTGTGCCGCCTTCACTCTGGCTGGTGTTGCGTATTTCTTTGGCGACACGGTCTCGCTTTCAAATTTTTTCTTCTTCGCTGCCGCCGTCGCGCTTGTCGTGCTGAGCGCACGCTTTCCCCTCTATAAGCGTTGATATTCATGCTACAATGAAGGGAAGCATCTAAGGTGGGATATTTCTAGAGTACCGTGGCGGAAAAAGGGCGAATTAAGCGAGGGGTAAAAGGCCTGCAGTATATCAAAACATGGCAATTGATTGTCTTGTTTATTCTTCTTGTTTTCGTTGCGGCGACATTCCTTCGCCTAAATAATATTGGTATGATCCAGCGCCGTGAGGCGGTGATATCCGCGGACAGGGAGGGGAACCAAGAGGCAATACTCAGCAGGTTGTACGATTTACAACTATATGTTTCGAGGCATATGAACACCGACCTGGGACGGGGTGTCTACCTTGAGCAAAGCTATACGCGGGACCTTCAGGATTGGCAGCAAAACCAGTATGGTGACGCGAATCCGAACGGCAATATTTACAAGCGAGCTCAGGAAGTTTGTGCCCCGCAGTTTAGCAATTATTCTTACGCCTACTTGCAATGTACCACTAATGAATTGGCAAAATACCCGTCGGCGACCGACCCTGCATCTGATACGAGCAAGCCTCGCCAAGAGGCGTATATTCACGGGTTCTCCTCGCCGGTGTGGAGCCCTGATTTCGCCGGTTGGGCAATCGCAGCCTGTGGGGCTATCTTGTTGCTTATCGTGATACGGGTACTCAGTAATTTAATACTGAAATTACTCCTCCGTAGGCACTACAAGCACATTTAACTGTTGACAGTATTACTGGTCAGGCTGTACGATTACCCCGTATAGCACTAATAGGAGGTATATACTCACCATGGCTTACAGTCATACTAATTCAAAAGGCGTCACTTACTACTTGCACAGCACCGAAGTTACTCTTCGTGGTGGCAAGCCACAAACTATCTACTTTTTCGCTAAGGTAGAAAACAACGGCAAGGGTACCCCAGTAGACCTACCAGCTGACCGTGTCGTTAAGGAAAACCCACGTAACGGTTTCCTCACTGTTTCTAAGAAGAAGTAGTTTTTTCAAAAAGACTATTGCACCATAAGCGGTTTGTTCTTATACTAAGGTCAAACAAACAGGTGCCAGAATACCCCCATTCCCCGGGGGTATTTCTTGTTTAAAGGGTAAAAGCGAGGTATGATAAAAGGAATGAAAAATATCATTACCGTAAAGAAGCTCGAAAAACGCTATGGTAACAAAACGACGGTGAATGGTATTAGCTTTGAAGTGAAGAGGGGTGAAGTCTTCGGTATCCTCGGCCCTAACGGTGCCGGAAAAACGACGACGCTCGAGATGATTGAAGCACTTCGACCGATCGACGGTGGGGAAGTTAAACTTGACGGTATTGACGTAAAAGCCAGCCCTGATGAGGTAAAAAAGATAATCGGCATCCAGCTTCAGTCGACTGCCTTCTTTGACAAGCTGACGTTGCGTGAGCAGCTACAGCTTTTCGATGGGCTGTACGACGAGTCGACCGACCCTGACACCTTACTTGAATACGTACAGTTGACGGACAAAGCGAAAAGCTATGTCGAACAATTATCGGGTGGCCAGAAACAACGGTTTAGTATTGCTGCGGCCCTGGTAAACAAGCCGAAGGTGCTTTTCCTCGATGAGCCGACGACCGGCCTCGACCCGCAGGCCCGTCGCAACCTATGGGACTTGATTGAAAATATCAAGAAGCAGGGTATAACGGTCGTGCTCACGACACACTATATGGATGAGGCGGAATTACTTTGTGACCGTATCGCTATTATGGATAACGGTGAAATCATCATCATTGATACGCCGAAAAACCTTATCAAAGAACTAATCAAGCGGGGCTTTAAGAAACCGCAACATGTCGAGCAGGCGAACCTTGAGGACGTATTTATCGATTTGACCGGGAAGGGGCTGCGAGAATAATGAAACGATACTTTACTGCTACTTGGGCATTGACCCGTGCATACTTGATTCGATTCTTCCGCGATAAGACGGCGATGTTCTTCACTTTCTTGTTCCCCCTCTTATTCCTGTTTGTCTTCGGTTCATTGTATAGCAATAATAATGGCGACGTCAGCTTCAAGGTTGCGGTGCTGAATGAATCTTCAAGCGCTTTTGCAAAAGAATTTGACGGTCAACTTCGCGACAGTGAAACGTTCGACGTCAACACCGAGATAACACAGTTTGATGACGCCAGGGAGCGCATGGGGCGTGGGGAAATCGATTCCATCATTGAGCTACCAGAAGGGTTCGGCATAGCTAATCCCGCACAGCAACCGGCGGGCTCCGTAAACGTATACTACAGCGAGGCGAGCCCGCAGTCGGGCCAGACGATCGCCGCGGTCATGCAGGGCGTGTTGGACGGCATTAACAAAGAGCTGGGGCAACCTGAACCACCCCTTACGGTCACACAGAAATCAACCGCTACCACCAACCTGACCACTTTCGACTATGTCTTCG
>JBIISZ010000012.1:0-28279 GCA_044340745.1 Saccharimonadales bacterium (SeqCode) | reverse complement strand
GGCAGCATGATTGCCGTACCTCCGGCTTGAATAATTCGACCTAGAAGTAACACCTCAAAGCCTGGCGCCGCCGCCGCAACCGCTGTACCTGCGACGAACAGGCTCATAGCGATGATATACAATCGACGAGTCGTAATGCGTTGTATCAGGAAACCTGTCGTCGGGATAACGACAGCCATCGTAAGTAGGAATCCGGTGGTCAACCATTGTGCCGCCAGCGCACTAATGCCGAGGTCTTTCATAAGGTGCGGAATAGCAACGCTCATGACCGTTTCGTTAAGAATTACGACGAACGCCGAAATGATAAGCAGATTGATGATGAGGCGGTTACGTTTCGCCGTTTGATCGGTCACGGTGCATCTCCAAGTTAGTAAGCAATCTTATTAGTATACGAAGTATAGCGGTATTCGCCAATGGGTTTAACACGTATTAATCATTTGTCGGCAGTTTACTGTTCCGTAAAGATATTCAATTAGTGCCTTGTGGCGTGGCCAATTTCGTCAGTCAATTGCTTCAACTCTGGATTACTCAGAATGGACTCTACTGTTTGTGGCGTCCAGTTTGCCGCTCTATTAGTAAGTACGGCGAGCAGCTCGCTCGCAGAGGGTGTAAGATCACCATTGTGCGAGGCGATATCAAGCTCACCCTTAATTCCTAGTGTTATCAGAGATGCTAATATACCCTGCGAGCGTGCCATGAGTCTGTCATGTTCTGATACGGTTGTCAGTTTCGGGCTGAGCCCTAGTGCGATGAAGTGTTGAGTCATATGGGGGGTATCCAGGTTCTCTTTATCGATGAATACCCTATCTGTATCATTCATTAAACAATGGACAATTGAAAATACATGCCTGTCCGCTCGCAGCGCAATTGCTTTTACACTATTGTGCATGACACTGTCGTGAAGGATGATACGTTTGACTGGGACAACTTCTTCAAGCTCGGATATCATTCTAGAGGGTACTGCCCAATGAATTATACTTGATGCCTCGAGGACTTCTTTTTGCGACGAGGCCCTTCGTAGGCCCTTGCATATAAATCCGTTAGTATTGTCGATATCAAAGGCGATGACTGGAAAGCCGGCATTCGTAATACGCGATGCGAGTTGTGAACCCAAATCACCTAAGCCAATAATTCCTATAGTTTGCTTCATATGTATTCCTTTTCAGTTAAAAAATACCGCTCTTATGGCGGTATAGTCTGCATGAAATGGGAGATTTACGAGCGCACAGAAGATACCGCCTGAATATAGTCGGCATACAGATAGGTCGCATGTGTGAACGTATTGATCATAAGCATTACTATATCCTAAAACACCTACAAGTCAATAACTCGTGGTAAACATTTGCTATAGTTGAACTATGAGAACCAAAAAACTCCAAGCGATATTCGCAGGCAGCTCTATCGTCATCACAGGCGGTGCCTCCGGTATCGGCCTATCAATGGTTCGCCAGCTGAAAGAGCTTGGTGCGAACTTGGTCGTAATCGACCGCGACGGTGCGACCGGTAAGCGGTTGCAAAGGGAGATGAGCGACGTAACGTTCATTCGGGCTGATATGGCTGATGCAAAAGAAGCCGAGATCGCCGTGCGCAAAAGTGTCGAAGCGCTGGGTAGTATAGATATCATGGTCAATGACGCCGGTATCTTCATGGGCGGCGAAATGCGTGACACCCCAATTGAAAACTGGCAGATCGTGACGGATAACAACACGCGGGCGGTCTACAATGGAACACACTTTGCTTACCAGTATATGCTGGCGAAGAAGTCCGGGCATATTGTTAATGTCGGCTCAGCCGCGGGGCTGTTTCCTGTTCCTGGTATGCCTATTTATGGTGCTTCTAAGTTTGCTATTTCTGGCCTGACGTGGGCGCTGCGTAACGAAGCTAAAAGCCTTGGAATCGACGTCTCTTTGGTCTGCCCGACGGTGGTGGATACACCGCTGTATGATACGGCGATATACAACGCGTTTGACACGAAGAAAATAAAGAACCGTTCGTCGCTGCAAAAACCAGAGGTAGCAGCCCTTCGTATCATCGTAGGGATGGCCCGGAAGCGCGCGACGATCCATACGTCTTTCTCGACCCGTGCGACCTGGTGGGTGTTTAAGGTATCACCTTGGCTGTATGATGTTATGGCACGCAAAGTACACAAAGTGTATCGTTCCTCATTTCGTAAGGTGTAAACTAATCGTATGACTTCTCTTGCACAGTATCTCCTGCAACCTGGCGCAATCGCCGTCATTCCTACTGATACGGTATACGGGCTCGTGGCGCGTGCCGCTGATGAAACGGCAGTGAAACGACTGTATACGACGAAAAACCGACAAGGAAAACCCGGCACGCTCATTGCTGCCAATATCGACCAGTTGGTCGACCTTGGGTTCAAACGCCGGTATCTGACCGCTGTCGAGCAGTTTTGGCCAGGTGCCGTTAGTGTTATCATCCCCTGCCCTGAGCTGGAATACTTACACCAAGGCCTCGGCAGTTTAGCGGTGCGTATTCCTGACGATCCTTGGCTTCAAAAAGTATTGCTTGAGGTCGGCCCATTACAGACGAGTAGCGCGAATGCGCCTGGCGATCCCCCTGCGACGACCGTTGAGGAAGCACGCGAATACTTTGGTGATGCAGTCGCTTGGTACGAGGATGGCGGAGTCGTTAATCGCGAGCCCTCGACGGTAATTCAGGTGATTGATGATGCGATCGAAATCGTCCGCCAAGGCGCGGTAAAAATGGATGAATCCGGGCGTCGCGTCGAATAATTTTTCAATTCGCTACTAACCCCTGTTAATATAGAAAGGAACGAGAGATCATTACACTGAAGTTAGCTGCTCTTTTGCCTTTAAGTAAGAACGTGAAATAAGTTCGCTAAGAACTGCTTCATCTACATCGGATAACGTATTGATATACAGACATGCCTTACTCACCTTGTGTTTACCAAGCTTTTGAAGTAAATCAGTGTAGCTGTGTGTCCCTAGGTCGATATAGAAAGTCATATTTTGCTTACGAGGTGAAAATGCCGCTAAAGGCCAGTCCCCTTCCTGGCGACTTCTTTCCGATTTGCAGTGGTACTTTCCGAACCCGATGATGCTTGGCCCCCAAAGTTTCGCCGGCTCGCCGGTCACCTTCTCATATAACGCGAGCAACTGAAAACTGTCGCTACGTTTGACTTCGTCGTCAATGCTGTTGATAAATTCATCGACGCTAGCGTCGCTCACTAAAGTTTTTATAGTACTGGACATAGTATTAGTATACTGCGTAACGGTTCATAAATGATACTACCGGAAAAGTTTATTCTTCATGAACCTAAGGACATCAAATCCGAATGCGATGGTAAGAAGTAGGCATCCTGTTACAAGCGAAAGTACCCCGAAACCGTTGCCTTCGAGCAATAAGGTCGAAGTGATGACACCGTGAATAAGAAGTACGACTGCAACAAGTACTGCTAATGACTGGTATTTCTGAAACGCCTTTGAAATCGTGGGATCTATATCTGTTCGTATCATGTCCTTAGCTTATAGGTTTTGCGAGGGTCATTCGGTTAAATAAATCACAATAATCTGAGAAAGTTCTTTACTGCTCAGTCTTTTCTCATATGACAAGACATAGCTAGAATGCCGCTGATTTTACCATAAGCAAATATTGTATTCTGTATGAATTTTCACATACTGCTTGCTGTGAAATTGCTAAGATGTATCTGGACACGTGGCCGTTTCGAATAATCATCGTCTTCTTCGAAGACTAAGTGGAGGTGTAGAGTATGACACTAAATGAATATATGGTGCTGCAAAAACGGTCCCAAACGATAACGAACGGTCTGATGCTATTGCTCGGATCAGCCTTAACAGTAATCATCGCGCTGCTGTTCTTTATGAACCAACAACCAGCCGGTGCGGTACAGGCCGACACGGCGCAGAACGAAGATGGTAGTTATGCGGTATATGCGGCCGCATACGCGGATGGATTCGCGGCTGCCAATGGAAATGGAGCGACTGCCGCACAGGAAACACACGCCTGCGCCAATGAAGATGCTGCGGCTGCTGCTACCGCTACGGGCGGTATGGGAGCAGGTTTGATGTCTCCGGAGCAATGGAAGACCGCCGTACATAACTCTTATAACACGTATAACAATACCGCTCATAACGTGACGAACACTGACAGTTTCAATGCTACCACTACCACTACGAACAACTCGTCAGCTAGCACGGTAAACGTGACAAATTCTAACGGTGCTAACGCGAGTAGCAACAGCGCCACCAACGGGCAAGTAGAGAGCTCTACCGGTGCGATCAACCTTGGTTCGAACAATACGAACGGTTCATTCAACCAAGAGACGAACAATACGACCGTCACTACCAATAACGATACTGATATCACAACTACATTGGTAAATAATTCTTATAACGATGAATCCGTTCGCACGGATGTCGATCTCAGCCTCGTCGAAGCTATCGTCCATAGCTAAACGATCTATCGAACAATTGAACACGGAGGGATTTCCCTCCGTGTTTTTTTGCTGCGCACCGTGACGTATACTCAATATATGAAGATTATGAAACTCCCTGAAAAAATCCGTTCGATACTTTCCGATTCCTCGCGTACGTTCGCACAGACGCCCCGGAAATTCGCCATAAAAGACTGGAAAAGTGCTTTACTTGAAACCAAGAACGCAATCGGTTCAAAAAGCATTGGCATTCTCGCGGCGGGGATCGCGTATTTCCTGACATTTGCCATCTTCCCTGCTATCGCGGCATTAGTCGCAACGCTCAGCTTCATCATATCGCCATCACAATTGACAACCGCCGCGGAGGCGCTCAATACGTTCCTCCCTTCTGACATCGCTTATCTCATATCTACCCAGCTGAAAGCAGCGTTAGAAAACCCTTCCTCTAGTGTATTGATCATTATCTTCGGTATCCTCGTCGCCCTTTTCAGCCTATCGGGGGCTATGGGGAATATCATCAAAGCGACGAATGCCATTTACGATGTCGAGGAGAGCCGTTCGTTCGTTAAGCTCCGCTTGGTCGGCGCTTCATTTATCGTAGCCGCCGGTGTCCTGACGGTGATTGTCGTCGGGTTGCTGGTGCTGAACGACGCCCTTCTAACGAGCTTGGGGTTGCCCGGCTGGCTGGTCTGGACGATCCTGGTGCTTCGGTGGTTCGTCGTAGCCGGGCTTGTCACTGTCGGTCTGGCCGGTTTTTATCGCTATGCGCCGAACCGTAACAATCCACACTGGCAATGGGTCACCTGGGGGTCGCTTATCGCAACGGTCGTCTGGCTGCTCGGCACGACGCTGTTCTTCGTTTACGCCCGCTTCTTCGCGCATTACACGGAATCGTATAGCGTGTTCGCCGGTATCATCGTACTGATGATATGGTTGAATCTCACGGCCTTCGCTACTCTTCTGGGCGCGACGATCAACTTCAAACTAGAAAACCAGACCCGCGCAAGGACGACGGAATAATATGACCAAAGTAGACGACTATCTTGCTTCCCTCCCCGATTGGCAGCAAAAAAACTTGGAACTGTTCCGGTCGGCGGTACATGAGGTAGATGAATCAATCACCGAAGATTTCAAGTGGGGTGTTCCAGTGTTCATGCACGGCGGCAAGATGTATTTTGCGATGAGTGCTTTCAAACACCATACGAAATACAACTTCATGCAAAACGGTGCGCACCTTGAAGACAGCGAAAAGCTATTTAATAATGGTTTTGATTCTAAAAAGCATCGGGGTATTGATTTGTTCGAAGGTGAGGCGCTCGATAGAGACGCGTTAAAGCGGCTTATTGCCACATCGCTCTTTAGAAGCGACAATTAATAATGAAAATCATCTTTCTCAACA
This sequence comes from Saccharimonadales bacterium (SeqCode), assembly GCA_044340745.1. Lineage (GTDB taxonomy): Bacteria > Patescibacteriota > Saccharimonadia > Saccharimonadales > Saccharimonadaceae > Microsaccharimonas. Next base: position 22,442 of record JBIISZ010000012.1, on the reverse strand, counting down.
CGTGGCATGGGAAGCTCCGTGACGAACTTCGTTCATATGTCGAACGGCACCTTCTGACAACGGATGTATTTTGTTTCGTCGAGGCGACGGAATCCGACCGCGAACCGTATGAAGACTTACTGGGAGGATATGAGCGCCATTATGCTCAGCGGCTCCATGGTACAAACGGAAGCTGGTACGCCAATATCATCTATGTGCGCAAGGGCATCGATATCGTATCTACAGGGGTACTTTTTAATGGTGATACGCAAGGTCATGAGGTCGGCCTAGCGATACATGCGACCTTACAAGTGAATGGTTCGTCAGTAACGGTCTGCGCTATTCATGGTCAACCATACCCTGGTGATAAACTCGACAGCCATGCTCGCCTTTACCAATCGCAAGTGTTACTGGAAACATTCAGCGGAAAAGAATCAGTTATCATAGGGGGCGATTTTAACCTTTTGCCTCAGACGGATAGTATTCGCGTCTTCAGTAAAAGCGGGTATCGCGATCTTATCGAAGAGTACGCTATCAAGACGACGCGCAACCATATTACTTTCGAGCAATACCCTGATGACATTCAGTATTATGCCGATTATATCTTCGTTACACCGGATCTTACCGTGACAGGCTTCGTGGTGCCGACAGAAATCGTCTCTGATCACCAGCCGTTAGAATTACATATATCTATCTGAAATGAAAATGGCCCCGCGCGCGAGGGTGGCAGGGCCATCTTCATCGGGCGTGGGGCACGCAGGCTCATTGGAACAGACCAAACATGCTGTACGCCAGGCTGACGCTGACGGCGATGAGCATATACGCGATTGCCAGGCGGTTGTAGGTCGCATGGAGCTTCGCCGAGGTGATCGTCGCCAGCTCTGTGCTTCCTGTTTCACGGTAGGCCTTCAGGTAGACCGCCATGAACACCCAACCACCGAATCCGACTACCAGTAAACCGGCAATCGGATACACGATGTTCGCGACGTGGACCAGGCCAAACATCACGGTCGAGTACGCCCGCTGGCCTCTTGACCAGTGTTCCGCGCCCATTCGGAACCACTGCTCTTCGAACATCGCGGCCGAATCGATGAACGAGCCTTTGTAACGGTTATTGCTTTTCAGCCCGCCCATGAACATAAGGACGGCCATAATTACACCGATACCGATGATTCCGCCCCAAACTTTGCCGAAAAGCAGTTCCATGCCGTCGATGAGGAGCGAACCCGGGCTGATGAGCAACCAAGGTGCGAACCATACCGAGAGTAGGAGCGAGAGCGCAGCGACGCTCACTATGAGCACCGCGACGAATCGGTATGACCTGACTCTTGCCAGATTCTGCTTGGTGGGCTGGATCAGCTTGTCGTACTCCGGAAGCGGCGGGAGCCCTTTTGAAATGAGCGATCCCAGCCAGCCTGTCGGCCGGTGAAACCGTTCTTTCTCGCGTCGGATCTTGTCGTCTCTCTTGGCTTCGAGCCGTAGGAATTCGTCATCGATCTCGTCGATGCGCTTTGTATTCGCATCGTAGGTACGCTGAGCTTCGGTTCCCTCCGTAGCGAAAGGATATCCGTCCTTCAGCAGTTTTGGGAAAAGATTGAAATTCTCTCTCCAAAGCGTATCCCGTTCACGCTCGAGGGCCGATAGCCGGCTCTCGAGATCGTCTATGATGCTCAATGAGCATCACCTCCAATCGTTGTCTGTATTGTAAATGAACTTTCGTAATTATACCATGAAAGGTAATAAAATCAATACGACCCCATTTCGGAGTCGTAGTGATTATCGCTTCGCGGCTTTTCGCTTTTCAGCCTTGAGCTTCTTCTTGCGTGCGCGCTTGATGTCGGCACTGTGCCAGTTTCGGTGTTTCGCCATGAAAGTTCTCTTTTAAATATCTTCATTAGTATACCTGATATGCACCGTTTTGGCAATCGCCTGACCTCTGGTTGCTCGGCGCTAGCCGACGTATGTGCTATAGTAAGAGTAAGCACATCTTCTCTTTCTTAATTCCAGATAGTCCCTGCTGTAAAAAACCGTAACCAGGCAGGTATATGAACACTCGAACGAAATCATTCTACGAATCTCAAAAAGGTATCGCGCTGCGTGAAGAACTTATTCGTATGACAGAGAGCGAATCGTATAACACGAATTCAACCTACTCTACCCTTGATCCGAATGGAATAACCTTCGTGGAAAAGCACATGAAGTACATGAGTTTGTACCCTGCGATGAACTGTGAACAGTACGTTTCAAACCTAAAACTTAAGACGAAGTGTAGTTAGCCATTACCGCAGATCAATGATTCCCGCCCCTACTTGTGAACGGAAATCCCATACCCCAGGCTTTTCAGTCTTATAGTTCCAATAGCACCACCCTACGATAGGCTCAAATGACGCACGCTGTTTTCGTACGTGTTCTTTTATGAGTTCACCGTGCTGCGCGGTAGGATATTGGTTAAATATCTTTTGTCGGAACACGCCGCTCCATTCCCCTATAAGAATCGCCTGCTTCTTACTTAGTCGCTTTAACAAACGCTTCTGCCATCCGAAATAGAGATAGTACCAGCTCAACGGCACGAACGGGGTCCAGAACTTCGCAGAATGATACAGATGCACATCCATGACGATCGGATGCTTGGAGTGTCGAAGCGCACCGGACATAAGCCGCGGCGTAAACCCGTCACTAAATATGATCCGCGTGTGAGGCAGGAGTATGCCGCTGAGTATTTTTTCGGCATCCTTGTAAAACCGTCGCAAGGTACGATGAAATATACGTACCTGCGGCTCGTTGATAAGTTGCAAGCCCCAGAATGAAGGGTGCTCCCTGTATCGTCGGGCAATTCTTTCCAGCTTCTTCAAGCTGTCTTTCTGGTAGTCCGACGAATCGAACCACTCGATAGCCCCAGTGCGTCCGCTGTGGTCGTTCCCATTCTGCGAGCCTTTATGGGCATGCAGGTCGATGACCACGGATAGGCCATATTTTTTCGACATTTCCATTGCCCAATCTAGGTATTTCACGCAGGGTATATAGGGGTCGTCACCGTCAAACAGCCAGTACCCGACCGGTATGCGGACGAGGCTGATCCCGTGAGTCTGTAGCCACGCGAAATCAGACTCCTGAATGAAGGTGCGACGGTGCTGTTCAAGCGCCTTCTTGCCTTTAGTCGTCTTACTGAGCGAGTACTCGTCAGTCGCCTCCGTACCTTTGAAAACCGAGGGTGTCATCCAGCGCTCAGTTATCAACCAGCCGCCGAAGTTTACTCCTTTGAGGGGGGTGTTGCTCATATTCTCAGTATAGCGCTATTTTAGCGCTTGCTGACTCGCCTGGCAGCGTTGGTCGCATTGTATACTTTTTTCACTGCTCGCTTTTGAGCTGCACTGAGCGTCGGATTATCGAGAGCGTTCTTGATCGTCGTGGGTGTACCGCGACTTTCTGATTGAGGAACCATCGCAAGGCGATCGACGTAGTTCCGCATCGTGTCGGCCGTCGATATCGACCAGTCGATAGTATCTTCCGGGCTACCGTAAAAAGCGTGTTCAATGACCGAGAGCGCCTTTGCTGCATGCGTGTTTTGCGTTGCGCTTCGGACACGATGTTGATCGGCGTAAGCGGCAATTTCCCGGCGTTTGCGCCAGGCTGCGTAGGCACCCGCACCCGCAAGTACTCCGCCGGCAATCGGAAGAATCGGGGCTATAGGCGCTTGCGTATCCTCAGCCTCCATCTCTGCTTCAGGCGACTTATCTTGTTCGTCATAGTCAGTGGGTGTCGGATCGATGATTGTATTATCTTGGTCTACTATCCAAGCGTGTGCCTCGCGTTGCGTTAACTTCCCGTCGCCATCGTCACGGTATCCGGTTGCCTGGTTGTACCCTGTTGGTTCGGTAACCGTAGCAAGCAAGAAGGCGGTACTCGCCATGTTGCAGTTCAGCGCATCCATCGCACCGAGATTTTCGCCTATATCACGAAATACCCCGTAGGCACCTTCTGTTTTTCCCTCGCTCAGCGTTTCAAGGCCTGCATCTTTCATCGGGGTGTAGCTGTATTTCTTACTTTGAATCGCCGTTACGACCTCGTCGGGCGTGGCGGTCGATGGAAGCCCGAAGGCGCTTTTTACGTCTTGGGTGAGTTGTTGCTCGGCCTCAGCCTGGATTTGTTCCGCGTTGTAGTTGGGATCAAGCGAGAAGTCGGCGGCGGAAGGGAGCCACATTTCTTTTGAGTAGTAGTCGCTTTGCTCTTCGTTATCATCGGGGCTCAGCCAATAGGTCAGTACTGGTTCGTTTATGCCTGCGGCCTGCATGTTCGATGCGTCTTCCCTGCTAAGGACCAGGCTTTTGATATCCGTTTCTGAGCCGCTATATAAACCGCTAGGGGTGTAGGTCTTATCGGCATCCTCCTTATCAATCACGCGTATGGCGGTAATAGACATTCCGTTGAGGATGGGAAGCTTAATCTGACTATCAAAGGATATATAAGGGGTGCTCACCGACAGGGCATTCTCTTCATTGAGGACGGATATGTCACGAGTATCAAGCTCTATCGAGGCTTCTCGTCCATTGTCATCTCGCGAGTAATGAATATTGCCTGAGTACGACCTCAGGCGGTCGAAACTATCGCCGTACCAGTATCCCTCGGTAGAGGTGCCGTCAAGTGACTCGACACTGTAGATAACTTTGTTTTCGCTTGGGTCGAAATCACCTATGAAGGATTGTTGTAATTGGCCAGTGTAGATCGATTCCGGCGCTTCTTTGGCAGCCTGACGAGCCCACTCCGCACTCACCACCCCTGTCGCGTAGGGGGCGATAGCGCTGATGAATCCCGACCCAAATGTATCCAACACAGTACTCACGGTGTTCTTCTGGATTTCCCATTCCATATCGTAGTACGCGTCGATTGCATCAGAAGCTATTTGATTGAGCGGTTTTTCACCCCTATAAGCGGTCTTGCAACGTTCATGATATTCTTGGAATCGATCACTCGTGGCCTGTGCTTGCTCTTCAGGACTCAGGTTCGGGTTCCCGAAGACATCATCCAGCTCAGTAGGTTCAATACCTTCAGCTTCGCACCACGCTTTGCGGTCATCGTATATCGGTGTACCCAGTGATTCTGCTCCGAGTTTCGCACCCAATACAAGAGCGCCGGCGGTGGCGAATATACCGATGGTTTTTGCGACTCGTGAAAATCCCGGACGTTTCTCGTAGGTGATGGTAATAGCCTCCGGGTTTCTGAGGCGGGCTCGGCGACGCCGTGCATCGCTTATACCACGAGGCTCTTTGGGAAGGCGTTCGAACAAGCTCTCGGTGTCCTTATGCTGTGCTTTGCCTGACAGCGAGGCAGTACCGAGTGTTTGACGGGTGTCTTTGCGAGCGGCAAGAAGATATGCGGCGGCGATCAGGTCGTCCTGCTGAGTAACGGACGGCTTTTCGCGGAGCGCTTTTGTAAGTAGTTCATTCAGTGTCCGCGCACAGTATAGGTCGAGGATGCTGACGATCTCGAACGTAGACTTATTTTCACTTGAGGGGGCCAGCGGTTCAGTGGTCTGATGGATGAACTCACCGTTGATCCGGCGGTTATGATGGACTCGTTCTCTGACGGGTGCCCAATTCTCGTCGCGGATACGCTGTATGCCGGAGGTCTCTTGATTGATAATCATTTCCAAACGGCTGCGAGTATGATCGAGCAGTCGCTGGTACGATGCACCCTCTGATTTCTTAAAAAGTGCGTACTCGGCAATGAGCCCTGTATCGCCACTGCGGTGAATAACCTCCCCTATTAGCAAGTCATTTGCAGAGGATTCAATTGCCGCGAGCAATTCGCGTGCCTGTTCAAAGCTTGAGACAAGTACGTTTTCGGCGCTTTCGTGGTCGACGACGGCAACGTTCGTTCGAAGCTCGTCACTAATGAAGCTGTCGCCAGAAGTTACCTCGCCATACGCTGAAAGCTCGGGTTTAGTCGCCGATTGACGATCTTGTGCTAAAGCAGCTTCTACCCAGTCGGCGTCCAGCGCGATTGACGAAATGTCATTCTCCTCGGCAAAGTCAACAACTGTTTTGAAGCGGCTGGCCGTTTCGAGAATAGTAGCTGGCGTTTGGTGGTCCGCCCCATACCAACGAAGATTCAACCGTCGATTTTTGCCGCGGCCCGATGCGAAAACATCAACTGGTTCGCCGATCGCTTGGCGTATTTCTGCTTGTATCGCTTCAGCTTTTGCGGCGCGACGCTGGTCGAGATGGCGCAGACCGGCGTATGTGCCCGCTGCCAGAACGAAGCCACCTGCGCTATAAGTGGGCAAAAGTAAAATATCTTCACCGTAGTAACTGAACGTCGGCGATAAGCTCGCTCCGACTGCCGCCCCTTCAAAACCAGCGACTATCCGGCCAGGAGACACGCCATTCAAAAGGGACTGACGACGTATTGGGTCGCCCTTCTTGGCCTTTTCTACAGGGGTAAGGGGGGTTCGAGCGGATTCAGTATCCATAAGATACTATTTTAGCATAAAAAATGCAAAAAGTCAATAAGCATTACCCCTGTTAGGATAGTGCTAATACGCCATAATCTTAAACTTATCAATAGCGTTCAGTATCGCCGCGCTTTCCACGCGTGATTGATTCAGGCCGTCACCAGCATAATAGCTGTCTTCCGGTGCGTCACCGACAACTTTCGGAAGCGCCGCCCATTCCATAGAGAGTCGATACGCGAATTGCTCGGCGGAAAGCGTGTCGTTCGCGAATTCTTTCGCCCCACGGCGCTCAAGAAGTGCGATAGCGAGTTGGTCCTGCATAGGTTCATTGAAGGTCGCGTCGAGGTCTAAGTTGCGCTCCCTGATTAAGCCTTCTAACGTAGGGCGGATGATCTGATACCGTCCTACGGCGTTACTTGCGTTGCCCTCGGCGACGTACTGCTCCTGCCACTGAAGTACCTCTGCAAGGGTCATATCCGTGAACCGGATCGACGTGTTCCCGGCGTTCCCGAAATACGCATTGTAATTCCCACGGCTCTCCCCCTGGGCAATCACGTCAAGCAGGGGTACGTACGCAGTCGGTTTAATCATCGGCGAAGGGTTCATTAAGGCCCAGCTTACCATAGCCACGAGTACTAAAGCGCCCACGATAAACAGCCGCCGTGTTGAAACCAGGCGGCGGAACCGTTTGTTGAGTTTTTTCCATAATGATCGTCGAGGCATAAGCGTCACCTTTTAGTGTACAAGACTCGTCTGTTTCGGTGAACTGCTATACTGGGGATATGGAATGGTTACAACGCTGGTTAGAGAACGAAGGAATACAAGCAGGATTTTTAATACTCGGCGGGCTCGTCGTGTACTACCTCGGCAGCAAGCTGCTCGGTGTGGTCATTAAACAGGTCGTCCGGGGAAAGCTGCGCAAAGCATCGAAACTCGATATTGAAAAGCGTCAGAAGACGTTGATGAACTTGGCTCAGGCTATCTGGCGCATATTGGTCATCGTGATCGTCGCGCTGTCGATCTTCAAGATATTCTTCCCCGCTATAGACCTCACACCCCTCTTCGCCAGTGCTGGTATCGTCGGTATTGCAATCGCTTTCGGTTCACAGCAGTTGGTCAAAGACTTCTTAACGGGTATTTTTATCGTCACTGAAAATCAGTACCGCGTTGGTGACTACGTGACGATCAATGACGCCGATGGCCGGGTTGAGCATATTGGTACCCGCTCGACGGTCATTCGTGACGACAACGGCAATGTGCACTACTTGCCGAACGGTTCGATCATCCACGTCGTTAATAAGACGATGGGCTATAGCAAAGTTCACTTCAAACTCTTGCTTGATGCTTCGACGGACCTCGATGCGGCTATCAGCGTCATCAATCAGGTCGGTGATACATTATTCGAGAATGAAAAATGGAAGCCGAAGATTCTGAGTGCACCGCAGTTCAGTTCTGTCGGCGCATTAACCGGAAGCTCGATCGAAGTGACGATTACCGGTAAGACCCAGCCGTCTGATCAATGGTCAGTGACTGCGGAAATGCGTAAACGCCTGATCAAGGCTTTTGAGAAGCACGAAATCAAGTTGGCATAACCGAAACTTTATGACTCTTGTGTAACCGCCTCGTTCAGGGGTAGTATTGACAATTTTAACCTTATACTGTATAATATACACCGTGAACCTGAACAAGATGGTGCGTTTCCTGGTGATGTGCGTTGCCGTCACCGCTGTTTCCGCTGGATGCGCGGTGGCCCAAGGGCCCACTGTCATCCAGACGCCCGAGCCTCTGGTTACCACTGAGGCTCCCGCCCCGGAGCCTTCAGCGACCCAGGAGCCCACGACCGAGCCCGAACCGCCCGTGGAGACACCGGCGCCCCAGGCTCCCGAGGCGAACGACGAGCTCGCCACCTGGACCGACGGCACCGTGTCGCCGGACTACCAGTGGCTGGCGGACATCGCTGGCCTCGAGTCGATCATGAAGCCGCATCCGGTGTATACCCAGTCGGGTATCATCGGTGTCGCTGTTGTCGGGCTGCGTTGCCTGGCCGTCATCGACCAGAACGCCGACGACCCGGGCAACTACACTTTCGTGTTGCACTCCCGGTCGGGCACCGACATCATCCATGACGGGAACAACTTGTCGCCCGAAGAAGTCAAGCTGATGCTCGACAACTTCTCGTTCGTCTGTTCCCCTCTCGCCTAGTTCACCCCGCTGGGCCCTTGGTGCAATCCTGCATCGAGGGCCCAGCCCAACCCTTTGATAAAACTCCCCGTTCGGGAGTCTTTTTGTTATAACTAAAGTATGCCTTCGAAAAAAACAGTCCTTTTTACCGGCGAAAGCCCGTATGGGAAGTACAAAGTCGTCGACTTAACCTATAATGGTCGCCCTGCGCGAGTATTATTTGGTGATCGTAATACCCCACAGTCCGGCATGGCGCGCGACGACGACCCGGAGCTTCTGTTCGATTATAATCAGCGGTTTCTTGAAATGATCATGAGCCAACGGCCGAAGCGTCTCCTTGTCATAGGCGGCGGTGCGTTCATGCTCCCTATCGGGGCCTATCGGATGTTTCCTGAGCTCACTATCGATGTGGTCGAGGTCGACGACCTTTTGGTTCAGATTGCGAAAGATTTCTTCTCGCTTCCCGAAGATCCACGGTTATCCGTGCATGTTGAAGACGGTATTGAATTTCTACGTCGGACGAAACGGCGGTATGACATGATCATCGTTGATGTATTCTCCGGGTTTACGGTCCCGCCTGTCTTTACTGAGAAAGGAACCTTTTCCTTGTATCGAAAACATTTGTCACGTAAGGGGGTGATTGCGATGAATTTTATTTCGGAATATCTTCCAAGGCGCCACCGCCTCGCCCATGAGTTAATCGCTGCTGCGGACGAAGTCTTCCCCGAGGTCGAGGTATACCAAGCGCATCTAGAGTACCCGAAGGGTGGCGAGCAAAATCTTCTGCTTACGGCCAGCCGCGCGCCCCTACGACTCGTCTACCTTCAGACGGAGATGTTGACGCGCCTGCCGTAGCGCTACTAGATAAGCAATAGCAGAAACCTGCGTGTTGTCAAATGGTTCGGGGTACAGTTTAATAAAAGGATGTCCCCTTCCGAGCGACCCTCTCCGCCAACACTGTTCGACTATCAAGACGATGCCTTATTTAGCCTGTCATCCCTTTCTCGTGAGCAGCAGATACCGGACGATTACGTACCGGAAATCCTTCCGTCGACGGGTGAGCGACTTGTCGTCACGACAGACAAAGCGCATGCCTACCCTATCTTAGATACGCTGCTGGAAGCGTATGCGAATAACGAACCTCCGTACAACCTTGACCGCGCCCGGCTGCCACAAGACCCTCGCCATATGCCGGCTTCCCTCGAGCGTGGCTCGACGGACCATGCGATGTTTCTGTTTAACGTCTGCTATTACATGCGGGGTGGCATCAAGTCTAATGATGCGGTGCGGCGCATGGCGACGATATACGATGATCATCCCGAGCTTTTCAATTGTGAATACGCACAACTTGTTCAAACGAATGAGCTAGAGGAAATCTTAACGACTCACGGACTTGGTTTTCAAAAAGCCGTCGCAAAACAATGGATCGAGAATTCACGTCGCCTTCAGACTGAATACGGGGGTGACCCGCGCCGGATATTCGATGGGGTTACGAGCTACGAACAAAGCCAGGAGCGTATTCAAAACCAACGGGGGCAAGGCTTCATGGGATTCCAGGAAAAGATGACCAGTATGATCATCTACTACCTCATGGATGAGGGGTTGATCGAGCCTTTCAATTTCCCTATCCCTGTCGATTTACATGTCATGCGGGTTAGTATCGCCAATCGAATGGTTAACTTCACCGACCAGCAAAACAACCCCGTACCAAATGGAACAAACCTCTATACGAAAGAAACTTTAGCGGCGCTAAGGAAATTATATTTTGAGTACGCGCAGGAGCGCGGCGTAAACCCCTTAAGGCTATGTGATGCCGTGTGGATGCTTTCGGAATCATCATGTGGTCGACATCCGGGGAATGTGACGGTTGAACCGCTAGGGCGCTCAACGCGAAACGGTCGTAAGACGTATCTCATTCCAAAAGAGGTAAACGAACACGACCCAGCGCAGCAGAAAGCCTATGCCGAGTCGTGCGGAATCTGCCCAATAGAAAACACCTGTGAACTGAATATTCCAGGCACCCAATACTATGTAGGGGGAAATATTATCGTACGCGGCGAGCGAAAGCGGTTCGCTTTGCCGGAATTGATTCGATCGGAAATTATTGAGCCATTGTTCTAGCTGTTAGGTTTCTTGATCGAAATCTTCTAGTTGTTCGCGGGTGTCCTCTGATTGTTCAGAATCCGGGTCTTCGTTCTCTTCCATGCGATCTCGAATGTCCCGAGGGTCTTCATGCAGCACTTCAGACATATCCTCATTTTGCTCGAGTATCACCGGGTCGATGCTTGCATCGTCATCGTTCAGGTCATCTTGTGGTTGTCGGGGTACATAATCATCATTCATGGCTTACCTCCTCTCTTAATGCAGTAGTTGCGCCGCTCGCTGCGGAAGCTGCGACCGGATATGGTCGATCAGGCCTGAGCTCATGATATCTTTGAGTGCTTCCCAAGCGGAAAGTAACTGTTCTTTGGCTCGGGGTTCGTCGACCTCTTGCATTTCAACGAACTGCTCAAAAAGATCTTGATGGGCAGTGTATCCCGTCGGGAAGACCGCAAGCGCCATGTCCTGCAATTCAGTCGGTAATTCCTCGGCGAATTCACGCCGGTCGTTTTCAGGTAGATGGACCGCAATCGTCACGACGGTGCTATCAAGCGCATCCTTTGATTCGGAATCCGAAAACCCCGAGTAATCTTGTACGGTTTTGATAAGTTCACGATATTTCATCAGTACTTCCTCCGTTTACACTATTCACTGTAAAGGCCTATTCTGAACCGGAGCTGAAAATTACAGCCGTTCAGGCCTGATATACTAAAGAGAATGATACGAACCCCCATCCACCACGAAGAAACGAAAGAGCTGCTGGGATACGTCGCTAAGGATACGACTGGCTGGCAGGCGCAGACGATATTCGGATATCCTATCGAGCGTGTCCTGAGCGAAACGGATGCTGAGGCGATACTTCGCGAGAAAGGCTTATCGTACCTTATGGGGATCTGGCAGTACTTTGATACCGACGACCGGGCTTGGTATCCGTGTGTTATCAAAGAGGCGATGGAGCGACGCGTGGCCGTGATCCGAACGAACGAGATGGGATATCAGGACCCTGATACGTACAAGCTCGTATTCCTGGATTCACCAGATGAAAACATGCTTGTAAAATCTGCGTAAGCTCCCGTAGAATGGAAGCATATTTATAAGGGGAGTATGAGCACATGATAGATTTTCTGGCATTAAATTACTGGGCGGTCATCGTCGTATGGATACTATATATGGCGGTCGGCGCGTACTGGTATTCGCCTGCCGGCTTCGCAAAGAAATGGTCCAAGCATACCGGCGTGGATATCATGAAGTTGCCGACCAAGACGGCGAATACTATTCTTTTATCTGTCGCTCTGTCGTGTTTGATACAAGTCTTCACCCTGGCGGTGATATTGGAGGCCGCCGGTGTATCAACCGCTCTGGACGGGTTAGTTATCGGCCTGCTGCTTTGGCTCGGCCTGACGACAGCGACCACTGTTGGCACAACATTGTATGCCAAGAGGAGTTGGCGGTTCCTGTGGCTGAACAGTGCCTATTTCTTGGTGGTGATGGTAATTGGCTCGGTCATACTCGCGATCTGGCGGTAGGTTTTTGGACAAAGGGAAAGCCCGCATGCGAACATGCGGGCTATTCTCTACCTTCCCTTCTCTCTGTGGGGTGCCTAGTCAGGCGAAGCAGGCCTTCAGCGAATCCTCGGCCGGGCGGCCGACGAAGCTACCGACCGGGTCCGTCTCAGGGTTGAGCGCGGCGAAATCGATATTGCTATCGATCATCCAGTAGTAGATACCGGCGGTCTCGCTTTGACGGGCGGCTTGGCACGAGGCGGCGAACCAGTTGGCTTGCACCGCGAGGTTCAAGGCCGTGTCGTCGCCCCAGCTCCAGGGGCGGGCATATTTTCCGGACTCGGCCGGGATGCCCACTTCCTGAAGCACGATCGTGCGTCGGCTTTCGACCGGGCGGAGTGCCAGCCATTCGTTCCAGGCGGCGACGAGCTGCTCGACAGACGCGTCGTCCCCCAGCTCGATGCGAGGGTACGCATCGACTGCCAGGGAATCGATCGGACCGCCGGATTCGTACTCGTTCCAGTTGATGGCATAGCTGAGCGTTCCGGGGAACACTCCGCTTGCCGCTTGCCTGACGCCGTTCCATCGGTCGACTTGTGACTCCAGTGAGGTCAGTTCGACGCCCAGGGAGACCTCGTCCGTACCGGTGGCCTTGGCCATCTTCCAGTACGGCGTCAGTGTCTCGATGTAGCTGTCGAACCACGCTCTGACGTCCTGCGGGGAGATACTTCCCCGCCATTCGTCTTGGGTGGACATGATGTTGGCCTCGTCGATGCTGGCCCGCAGCAGCACGCGGAGCTTACGCTCCTTAGCTGCGGCGATGACCCGCGTTAACTCGTCGACGGTCGGTGTCTCGGCATCCACATAAACCCGGGTTGGCCAGGGGCCATCCGTGTAAATGGGGAACGTGATGCCGACGCTGTTGGCGCCGGTACTGACGACGTAGTCCATGATCTGATCGGCGCGGTCCATGACCGAACCGATCGGTTCCCCGTTGGCGTGCCAGTAGATTTGGATGCCTTCTTGGAACTGACCCGGCTGCCATGGCTCGGCAACCGTCGGGATGACGTACGTCGGCGTCGGCGTCGGGGTCGGTGTCGGTGAGACCTCGACCGTGACGGGCGCCGTGGGTGACGGGGTCTCCTCTGGTGGGGTGACGGGTTGGCTGCAGCCCACGATCCCCGCAAGGACCGCCGCGGCCACGAGCGCTGTGAGCGTAATTCGGGTTTTCATGGGGTCCCTTCAGGTGGGTCGGGTGGTGGTAAAGAATGAATGTACGACTGCTCTTCAATGAGAACAGGCGCTAATACTATTTTACCATAAAAATCAAAAAATTGCAATGTATGGATATGGGAAAGGGGCGGTCCCGAGGCATTGCTGCCCCAGGAACCGCCCCTGGTGTTGCTCACGTTGCCTCAGGTGCTACCTGAGGCTTCTTGATCTCTCCTACCCGTACGAGCCGAGCCAGCTTCTTGTGAAGCGGCACGAACTCGACACCGTGCGCCGTCTTGTTCCACGTCGGTCGCCACTTCGGGAAGACCAGCTCCAGCGCGGCGGTGTAGGCCGCGCTGGACAGGACCAGCCACCATGGCAGCGTCAGCAACAGGTACTTGACGCTTGAATACACCTGACGGTGCAGTGCCGCGATCAGGGACTGATAGAAGAGCAACAGGTTGCCCAAAATCATCAGCACCAGACCGGTGTAGTACAACGGCAGCGGGAACAGTTCGATGATGACCTGCGTCCGCGTGGCGAAGTACAGGACCGTCATGCTCCAGAACAGCGGAGCAAGCAGTAGCGATACGAACGTCCCGCCCACGAAGAGCAGGAACAGCCAGTAGCGCATCAGTCCCATGGCGGCGGCGTTACGAAGGGGGTGGCGCAGCAGCACGAGTGCTGTCTGGCCGTACCCCTTGATCCAGCGCGTACGCTGGTTGAACGCCGCCCGGACGGTCAGGGTCGCTTCTTCGTTGGTGACGCTGTCGAGGATCAGGGTACGATACCCCTTCGCCGCCAGCGCCCCGCCGAGTTCTGCGTCCTCGGTCACGTTGTACGGATCCCATGCGCCAATCCCCGCGGCGCCTGCCGGCAAGGACCGAGGTCCGAAGGCAAGCTCGCGAAGAACGGCCATGGGAAAGTGATTGCTGGTACCCCCGAGAGGGATGGCCAGCCCCAGGTAGGACATGCCCTTGAGCAGGAACTGGAAGTGTGTCGTGTACTCGTTGCCGAGGAAACGCGACACCCAGGTCGTCTCTTGATTGGCGAAGTGGAGCGGGGCTTGCAAGCACCCGAGCCGCGAATCGCTGGCGCGAAACACGGCCACGGCCTTGCGGAGCTGGTCGGGGTGCGGTTCGTCTTCGGCGTCAAAGATGACGACGAATTCTCCCCGTGCCTGTTCCAGCGCCACGTTGCAAGCCTTCGGCTTGCCGTATGGCTTGATGGACGGTACTTCCACGATCTCGAAGTAGTCAGGCAGGTTCGCGTTGCGAGCTGCCCGGACGGTCTCTTGATCACGCTCTTCGAGCACCAGGATGCACTGAAGCTTGTGTTTCGGGTAGTTCATCGCCTCCATGCTCCGGACCACGGTCGGGATCATGTTGGCTTCTTTGTACATCGGGTGGAGCGTGGTATAGACCGGAAGGTCGTCGTCCTGGATGAACTTAGTTACCGGCAGCTTGTAACGGCTCGCCAGCCCACCTACGGAGAGGCGGACGGCGACGTACAGCAGCTGAAACACCATGAACACCATGACGGCGATCTTCAGCAGACCCATCGGTGAGATGATCCCCACCACCAGGCATGCGATCAGGAGCGTGATCAGAAGTGCTTTCTGACTTCGGCTCAGTGTATGTTGGGCTGTCTCGCGACGGAAGTTACTCACTGAAGAGCTCCCCCTTCTTTTCGTATACGAGGTAGTTATCTGTCTGGAGGATCTCTTGGTACTCATACAGCACAGGAGCGTCGTGCATCATCTCGAACACCTTGTCCGTGTTACCGGCCATGGTGCGCATGACGATGACGTCGATCTTGTTCTGCTGCCCCGTCGGGTCGATCAGCGCTGAATCCCAGAGGAACTCAGCGCCTTCGTACACGACACGGGTCTGAACGTCGAAAAGGGCCCGCTCGTTGTTGAACGATTCCATCAAGATCCGCCCTTGGGTTTCACTCGACAGGAACTGGGCCACTTCCCTCTGCTCTTCCATGCCGGCGATGGCCGACCAGGCTTCGCGATTGGTGACGATTCCCGCGCCGTTGCCGACGAGGGAAAGGCCGAGTACGACCGCGGCACCTGTAGCGGTGGCCACGCTCGTGATCGGACGAAGCGCCCACTTGCGTGGGATCTGCGCGACCAAATACCCGATCAGCAAGCTGACCGGCAACACCGCGAAGGTGCCGAACCGGAGGTTGTACAAGTCGCCGTCGATCTGCTCGACGCGCATCGGCTGCTGGCCTTTGTAGAGGCCGTAGACGAGGAACACCATGACCGACAGCAGGCTGATCACCGCGATACTCTCCGGGGAGAGCTTTTCGCGTAGAAGCAGCACAACCAGGCCGATGCCCGCGAGGAGCAGCAGGACGAGCGGGATGTTCTCCATCATGCCGTACACGTACGTCATGACCGAGGCGCCCAAGTCGTCGACCTGGGTCAGCACCTGCGTGCTGACTTGGTCACTGCTGCTGTACTCGCCCTGCATCCAGTTGAGCCAGTCGTCGAAGATGAGCTGGTTCCAGCCCATCCAGCCGACGATTCCGAGCATCGCGAAGAACAGGAACGCCAGGACGAGACCTTGGCCTTTCTGGTTCCCCGTGAAGAGCGGATAGCGTTTTCGGATGCATCCGTACGCGACCACTATCACGAAGACGACGGCCAGCACCCACCCCTCGTACCGCGTGAGCGTCAACGAGAAGGTGGCGAAGGACGCCATCAGCAGATAGGTGTAGCGGTCGGTCTTGAGCCAGCGCATGATTCCCCAGACGGAGAGCAGCGCCGTGACGTACATCAGCGGTTCGGTCATCGGAGTGGACTGCAGATACAGGATGTTCGGGTTGAGCCCGAAGATCGCTGCCGCTGCGTAGCCACCCAGTCGACTTCCGGTCAGATCGTGGACGATCTTGTAGCTGAGGACGACGGACGCGACGTACGCGGCCATGGACAGCAAGCTGCCCGCCAAGCCGGTGAGGTAGAGGAAATCGTTCCAGACGAGTGGGATCATCAGGATGTGCTGGAGAGGCAACCAAATGCCACCCAGCTGGCCGAACCCCGTGGACTGACCGACGATCATACGTCGGCCGATCTCGAGGTGGCTGTACATGTCCTTGTATCCCAGGGTGGTTCCCTGCGTATAGAAGAACAGGAAACTGGCCACCGAAATGACCAGGGCGACGATCACCAGTATGGCTTCGTCACGTTTGAGCATGTTCGGCAGCGCCATAACACCAACTTTCGTGGAAGGAATGAATCGGAATAGGAGTTGTCAAAGGTCGTTGCCACCCGGCAACACGACGCAGGGACAACTCTTTAATTATATCATAAAAATGCCATCTTGAAAAGATATAAAAATATGATATCCTAAATAAGTCAATGTCACAAAGAATTGGCACGAAGAACTTTCCCATCCTTATCCACCACTCGCCTGAGGAGGCTGCCGGTGTACCACGTCGTTATACCCGTCATGGACGAAAGCGTCAATATCCCCCCGCTGGTCCGGGAGCTCGAGAAGCTCCCTCTCCCGCTCCACGTCACCTTCGTGGATGACAGCCGGGACTTCCTGACCGCCGAGGCGATCGAGAAGCTCCAGGCGCATCTGCGTCCCGACCTGAAGATCGAGCACCTGCACCGTACCGGTGAGTCCCGCCACGGCGGACTCTCCGGCGCGGTCATCGATGGCCTCCTACAGGCCAAGAACGCCGGTGCCCGCTGGATCGCCGTTATGGACGGCGACGGGCAGCACGATCCGCGCTACCTCGTCGCCCTGTTCGAGCAGACCGTCGACGGCTACCAGGTTGTTTCGGCGACCCGCTATGCCGGCAACGGCAGCAGTGAAGGGCTGGACGGCACCTGGCGACAGGCGGTGTCCACGGGCAGCGCACTGCTGGCCAAGCTCCTCTTTCCCGCCCGACTCCGTACGGTGTCGGATCCGGGAAGCGGCATGTTCGCCGTTTCGGCGACGCACATCGCCACGGAGCGCCTGAAGGCCGGCGGCTTCAAGATCCTGCTGGAGATCCTGATCTCACACCCTCACCTGTCGTTTTCGGAGGTCCCCGTGACCTTCCGTCCCCGCCAGGAGGGCATCAGCAAAGGGACTGTGGCTCGCGGTATCGAGTTCCTGCAGCAGCTTCTGCGGCTGCGGTTCGCTCGTCCGTCCGCCCAGGCCTACGCCATCGCCCCGGGTCTCCCGACCCAGTGATCGCCCGGCATTGGCGCAAAGTCCTGCTGTTTGGAGGTATCGGTCTGACCGTGTTCATGGTCGGGCAGGCACTTCTGCTTGGACTGGTGGAGTTCGCCCGTTGGAACGAATTTGTCGCCAACGCGCTTCAACTCGTCGTCACGCTCGGCCTGAATTTCCTGCTCAACAGCTGGATCACCTGGCGCGATCGGACGCGTGGCTGGCGCGAGTTCGTCAAGTTCACTTCCAGCCGTGTCGTCACGCTCCTCCTGAGCTTCGCCGTGTTTTCGGTGTTGGTCGGGGTGTTCGGATGGCACTACCTCGTCGCCAACTTGGTTGGCGTGGCGGTCGGCATGGCCCTCAACTACGCCATTGGCGAGGTCTGGGTCTTCAAGCGAATCGAAGGATGGTGAGACGCCTTGGGGCGCTGCGTAAAGGATTAAACCCCTTGTCGCAGCGCCCCGTTTCACTTTTAGAGGGTGTTAAAAATCGAATAAGTCGCCTAAGAATGATTCACGTTTCTTCTTCTTGTGGTAAGAACCCTGATGATACTGCGTATCGCGATCATGATACTCGCGACGTTCTTCACGACGCTCCTCGCGTACCGGCGAGGTATATGAAGCAGCCTGTCGTTCATCAACGACTGTCGTCGTTTCGGTGTTTTGAGGGGCGCTTCGCTCGATGATCTTGTCGAGCTCTCCTCTGTCCAGCCATACCCCGCGGCACGTCGGGCAATAATCGATTTCTATATTCTGGCGCTCGCTCATGATGAGCGTTGTATCGTCGTTAGGGCATTTCATCCCTTCATACTACTAAGGCGAGCTTAACGGGCGCTGAATAGTAATTACAAGCTTGTTTTAAGTTTTATGAGTATGCTATAGGTATGGATCAGGCTATTATATACATCATAATTCTGCTGCTCTTGGGCGCGCTCCTACTTTTCTTTGGGCTTCGAATTATGAAGATCGCGGTCGCTATTATCGGATTTCTGTTCGGGTACGCGTTCGTATCTAGCCTAGGACTGCAGAATGGCTGGGACCCGACACTTACGTTAGTAGGATCACTCGCTGCCGGTCTGCTCGTCGGTGTAATTGCGTTCGCATTTTATAGGATCGCAGTCGGGGTAAGTATTGCTCTATTCATAGCGAATATCGGCTATTCGGTCGTCATAGCGAATGGTGTTGATGCGGGGATTTCACTGATCGTTGCGATCATTATCGGTGTCTTGGCGTTCGTCGTTATCCATTCGTTGAAAATTGTCGATGCGCTGTTCGCTGTCGCTGCCGCCCTGCAAGGCGCCAGCTTAGTTGTGGCGGCTGTCTTGACTTTGCTCGATACGACATTACTAGGTGGGTTACAAACCAATCCGACCACTATCATCCTCCAAGCGCCTGTATGGTGGATAATCGGGTGGATTGCGCTGGCGGCTGTTGGTGCCGTCTACCAGATTCGTCAGCATCAGGCCCTGGGGCAAACTAATCATAAGACTGCGGAGTAGCCTTGCTATACTAGAACTATGAAAACAAACGCACTTTTTCTTGCAATCAGAGCTATCAGTGCCGAATTTGCCCGTCGGCTTTTTCTTCCTATCGTCATTACGATCGCAGCTATTTTATTAGTAGCACTCATACTGGTTGGCTGGTTAACGACTATGAGTGGCTGGTGGTGGCTGCTTTTGATTGTCATTATTAGTGCCACTATTATATTCGCCAGTATTGTTGGGGTCGCTACGATTGCCCTGACACTGCTGCGCCCGGCTCAGAATAAACAGCAGCGTGTCGCTATCCGGGAATTCGTCGACAAACTTCAAGAGGTATCGGAAACTGTACAAACCCCGAAGCTATTCTTATTCTTTCGTCTTATCAAAGACGTGATTTTTCCCAGTGATCGGGGCCTTATTAGCCAGGTAAGCTCCCATGTGACGACGCTTCGTCCTGATTTTAACGCCATCATAGCACTGTTCAAATAATATGGCAGCGAGAACGACCGAACTACTCATCAACGGGACATCGCGCCAAAGCAAGGAACAGGCTGAGGCGGTACTTGCAGCGTGTGAAAAGTATGGAATCACCCTTGATAGAAAAACGGAGGTGCGTGGCGGCGATTTGGATAAGGCTTTCAAGGCAATTAAGCGCCGTGCACCAAACCTGCTGCTCGTTGCCGGCGGTGATGGCACGGTAAGCAACGCCTTGCATTTCTTCGCTGACGGCCCGACAGAGCTTGGTATCGTACCCCTTGGAACCACGAATAATTTCGCCAGGAGCCTTGCACTCCCGTTGAACGTCGACGGTGCAATAAAGCGGATCGCCAATGGGAAGCCGGTTGCGGTTGACCTTGGCAGGGTCAAAAATAATTACTTCGCGAACGTGGCCGGTGTCGGACTTTCGGCGGTGATTGCTGGAAGCATTTCTGACAAGACGAAACGACGGTTCGGTCGGCTGGCGTATGCGATCGAGGGTGCGTTTCAGCTGCTTCGTCACAAGCCGTTCTTGGTAACTGTTGAAGACAAGGATCACGAACTACAGCTCCATTTCGAAACGCATCAGATCATTATAGCGAACGGCCGGTATCATGCTGGAAAAGAAATTGCCGCCGATGCTTCCTTGGTAAGCCGTGAGCTCATTATCTTCGCCCTGGGCGGCCGCGGGCGCCTCAGCTTCATACGGGCGATGATAGATTTTTATATCGGCAAACGCAGAAGTATAAAGCACAGTTCTTATCTGGTCGGCCGAGATGTTCGTATCACGACAAGTACGAAGCAGCCTATCGAACTTGACGGTGAAGTGCAGTTCACGACGCCTTGCGATATCGCAGTGCGACCAGCTGCGGTGAAAGTACGGGTGGCGCGATGAAGCCGGCACTCCGCACGTTCGACACGCGGGTGGCGAAACGCATAGGGCGTTTACCCCGTGTATGGTATGACTTTTTCGTCGCCGTAGGGTTTATCATCCGGCCGATGTTCTGGATTATCCTTTCGCTTCTTGTTGCCCTCTTATCGCTACAAGCGGGTAATACTGCCCTAGCAATGACAAGTATTATTTTCGCTGCCTGTGTGCCAATCAGTACCGTCATGAAGCTCGCCTTTCGGCGCCAACGGCCGGTAACGATTTACACGCAGCATATGCGGGTGAAGTCATATAGTTTCCCGAGTAGTCACTCGTATGCCGCGGCGCTTGGGTCGACCCTGCTTGGTGCACTGCTAGTTGCGAGCGGCGCTTGGGTATTCATCCCCCTACTTCTCGCGATCGTCGTGACGGTCGGCGTCTCCCGGATCTATGTTGGCGCGCATTACCCTACTGACGTGCTCGGGGGGATACTGCTCGGTGCGTTTGTGGGCGGTAGTATTTTACTGATTGCGAATTTATACTAAGAAGATGAACGAAACCGCCCCTACCCCCACTTCATTAAGAAAGATCCTTGTACGTTTGGGCGGCCTGTTTGTTATTTTCCTCGCGTGTACGATTGGCTTCGTATCACTTGCCGACGAAGTGACGGAAGGTTCGACGCTCGCCTTCGATGAAGCGGTATTAGTCGGTATTAATGATCGATCGACCTCGTACCTTGATACGTTCTTTGTCGTTTCAACGCAGCTCGGTGGCGTTATAGGTGTCGCGGCAATCACTATCGGCATATTCATAGCTTTCCTGCTGCGCCACCGTTATAGATGGGCGACGATACTTGCTGCAGGGGTAGCAGGTGCCGCGCTAATAAACGTCATCCTCAAACTCATCTTCGAGCGCGTCCGTCCCGATTTATGGGATCAATTGATTGTCGAGACGAGCTTTTCGTTTCCAAGCGGCCACGCGATGGCAAGTAGCGCCTTGGCGTTCTCACTGATAGTCGTTGCCTGGAAAACTCGGTACCGTTGGATGGCTATCGGACTAGGGGCGCTCTTTATTATCGTCATCGGGCTTTCCCGATTGTACCTCGGGGTGCACTATCCGTCTGATGTCTTCGCCGGATGGCTCGTTAGTGCCGCCTGGGTAAGCCTTGTCGTACTGGCGGTGAACGGTTGGCGCGGAGCACGGAGGATTCGTGCAAGGAAAACGGCATGATTACCCGGCGGAAAATCGGCAAGTCATTCAAGTATTACAAGGGCGATAGCCAGGTGACTGATAAAAAGACCATCGAGCGGATACGATCCTTGGCGATACCCCCGGCTTGGAAAGACGTAATGATCGCATCCTCACCTAAAGCGACGGTTCAGGCAAAGGGGTACGACGCTGCGGGGCGCCTTCAATCTATCTATTCACCGGAGTTCCGGGCGCAGCAGGACGCGAAAAAGTTTGAACGAATATTACGTTTCGCCGAAGCGTTGCCAAAGTTGCGTAAACAGGTCGCGAAGGATCTGAGGCGGCGAAAACTGAGCAAAGAGAATGTGCTCGCCTGTATCGTCACGTTGATCGACGAAGAATTTTTCCGGGTCGGTAATAAGGCCTATGCAAAGCAGAACAACAGCTTTGGCATCACGACGCTCCGCAGTAAGCATGCGACTATCACGACGTCGACGGTGACCTTTGATTTTACAGGAAAGAGCGGAAAGCAACAGCACAAGACTATCCGTGACCCGAAAATCGCGCGGATCATCAAGCAGCTTGACGAAATGCCTGGGTACGAACTGTTTCGCTATGAGGATAAGGACGGCACCGTCCACGACCTCACCAGTGCCGATGTGAATGCCTATATCAAACAATCAGCTGGCGAAGAGTTTACGGCCAAAGATTTCCGTACTTGGGGCGGTACGCTGGTCGCAACCACTTCCCTACTTGCTGAAGAACTCCCCGAAGAAAGC
Organism: Saccharimonadales bacterium (SeqCode); assembly: GCA_044340745.1. Lineage (GTDB taxonomy): Bacteria > Patescibacteriota > Saccharimonadia > Saccharimonadales > Saccharimonadaceae > Microsaccharimonas. The sequence goes on along the minus strand of JBIISZ010000012.1, from coordinate 50 downwards.
ATGACGGCTCGTAAGAAACGCGTAACTGAAATCGTGAAGACGGTTTCTAA
>JBIISZ010000020.1:0-6681 GCA_044340745.1 Saccharimonadales bacterium (SeqCode) | reverse complement strand
ATCGCCGCGGTCATGCAGGGCGTGTTGGACGGCATTAACAAAGAGCTGGGGCAACCTGAACCACCCCTTACGGTCACACAGAAATCAACCGCTACCACCAACCTGACCACTTTCGACTATGTCTTCGCCGGACTAATCGGGTTCTCGATCCTTTCCCTCGGTATCTTCGGCCTTGCTAACCAGATGCCGGCAGAAAAGAAAACCGGTTCGTTCCGACGACTCCGGGCTTCGCCGATTCGTAAGAGTCAGCTCATCTTCGCGAACATGATTTACTATTTGCTCGTCGGATTAATCAGCGTCGCTTTGATGTACGTCGTCGCCATGCTGGTGTTTAACTTCGATATGAGAGGCAACTGGTTCGACCTGGCGGTATATATCGTGCTAGGTATCATCACGATGTTCGGCTTCGGCCTTGCTATCGGTGGCTGGGCACGAAATGAGAACCAATCGGCCGCCCTGACGAATATCGTCGCCTTTCCATTGATGTTCTTGTCTGGTGTGTTCTTCCCGCGATTCCTTATGCCAGAATGGCTTCAGGGTATCACTGGCTTCTTGCCGCTGACGCCAATCATCGATGGCTTACGAATGATCATGACAGAAGCGAAAACCTTGCTTGACCTTGGCCCTGAGCTTGCTTTGATCGGGGTATGGCTCGTCGTGATCTATGCTATCGCCATTAAGATATTCAGGTGGGAATAACATGCCCGGCGTAGAGTTCAGAGAGAAAGATGGTGATATCGTTCCGTACGATGACGCTCCAGACGATGCGCTCGTCCGGTATTCGGTCATAGACGAAACGGAATATATGATTTCAGCCAGCGCGGCGGCGCAGTCCCTGATCGAACCTGTTATGCCGGCTGAAGTTCCCGCAGAGCCAGAGATTAATGGTTCTAAAGCAGTAGGTCCGGCAGAGCGCCTGCAGACTGTTCAGCATCGGTTCGAATTTTACCCGATAGGAAAGACAGAGCTCAATGATACCTATGACGTGACAGGAAAAGACCTCGTCGGTGGTGCCGCGCAGCAGCTTAATATCGTTCTTCTTCGACAGAAGCAGCACATGGAACACCCGGATCGTACGGTCCGTTCTATCGTAGGTCGCTACCATGCCTATGCTGAGCATGCACATACCGAAGCGGCATTTCTCTCAATGCTTGAAGGTGAAGTCGCCAAAAGTGAAGCGCACCCGTTCGCGCGAGCTGATTCAATCAGCGCGGTAGGCGTGTGGAGGTACGAGCCAAGTGTCGCCCGCCCGCTTTTGAATTTGTTACAACAGCACGACATAGCTGCGTTCGCCCAAGGTGAGACAGAAGCAAACCCACTGGAAAGTACTTCTGAGAATATCGCAAGGACATATAGTCTTGCAAACAAGGAAACGGTTGCGCGCCTACAGCGCTTCGTCGAAGGGCTGAGAGTCAGCGAATTAAAGGGTGAGTTAGCTTCTGCGTTCACTCAACAACAGCACCGCTTCAACTTCTGGGTCAATATATTGAAGCAATCCGAAAAACATGCAGCTGCCCGTGGTGTAGCGCACGAAGCACTCGTTGATCTCAAAGTCGCCGAAAAATAATCAGGGCTCAGTTGCACCCCTGATTATTCTTTGCTATATTACGCATAAGCGTTCTTTGAACGTGTAAACAATTAGGCTAACCTACCTAACCTGAGTAGGTCATCTCCCGGCATATGCTGCCGTGCGATTGAATCGAAAGGCATGGTATAAAAACGCGTTAACAATGCTGACCCCGTCGGCAGGTATGTTAACGCGTTGCACCGGGAAACCTCTGCAGGATCGAAAGGTCCGCCTGGCGGCGGGTTTTGTGTATTCTGACATGTATACGGTTCAGGGTGATTGTACTGTATCAAAGGGCTTTGCACTCCCTACTATTCTTATTGCTTCGGTGGTGATGTTGGTGGAGTTGGTAACGACCATATCTCTCACTGTCGCTGTCATATCTTCTTTAAACACTCGTCACTATCCTCGCCCTCACAAACGAGGGGAGGGTGTATAGTTGGGCCTGGAATATACGTGGCCAGTTGGGTATAGGAACCTCCACTGGTCCAAGTATATGTAGTTCATGGACGGCAGCTCTGTCCGATGTCTATCCAGAGCGTTATTACTGCGGGCACACCGATGCATGGAAGGAATATTGTTCAAGTGGCAACGGGTGATAGCTGGTCGTATTCGGTGGCGGCCGACGGTGCGGCATACTCGTGGGGAAATGACTTTTCGGGTATTCTTGGCTTAGGCACTATATCTCATAGTGAGACATTGCCAAAACAGATGAAGCTGAAGCCATTATTGGTCGCGTATTAAAATAACAGTCGGGATGAGCCGACTGTTTAATATTCGTGGTGGGGCTGGATGGAATCGAACCATCTACCAAGTGGTTATGAGCCGCCTGCTCTAACCGATGAGCTACAGCCCCATGACCAACAATTATAGCGTAGTTCAATCTGTTGGGCTATACTATCTATAAAGGGTCCTATGCCTAAGATAAACATTCGAAAGATCATCTACACTTCGCGCCACAAATATCTGACGTTTAATAACCTCGTCATAGCGGCGGCATTTCTGATCGCGGCGGGCTGGATATGGGGGTCACTTGAGGTGATGCAGCGTAATTACGGCCTTCAAAAAGAAGTCGATCTGAAGCGGCAGCAACTCCAGCTCGCGCAGCTGCAATCGGACAATTTAGAATTACAGAACCGATATTATCAGACGAATGAATACCGTGAACTTGAAGCGAGGAAGTCGCTCGGCCTAGTAATGCCAGGGGAGAGTGTGCTTATTTTGCCTGACAACAGTGAAGCTGCGAAGACCGCAGATAGAAGCACCCCACGACAGGTCGTTGTGCCACAGGAAGACACGACGAATTTCGAGCAATGGTTGAATTTCTTGTTTGGCGGGTATAGCCATTCGATTCAGGGTGAGGAGACCGAAGAAAGCTAGCTGGTCTTAAACAAAAAAGGCTCCGAAACAAGTTCGAAGTCTTTCTTGGTAGCGGGGGCTGGATTTGAACCAGCGACCTTGTGGTTATGAGCCACACGAGCTAACCAGGCTGCTCCACCCCGCGATACAGATACTATCGTATCAGATGAGGGCGTTTTTTTCAAGGCTTAGCTTCGTCCGAATGGCCACACCCATTCGCGCACTTCTGCAAGGTCCTGGCCGTGTTCGACGATGTAGTTGTTATGCTGGATCAGCTTCTTCTGCATATCCTCGTACAGAGTCTGTGCGGCGTCATCAGATAAATGCGCACGCTCGATGACATCCATGACGAGGTGGAAGCGGTCGAGTTGGTTTTTTACGGTCATGTCGAATGCGGTGGTAATCGTACCTTCTTCTTTGTACCCACGGACGTGCACGCGCTGGTTGGTGCGGCGGTAAATGATGCGATGGATCAACCACGGGTAGCCATGGAACGCGAAGATAATCGGTTTGTCGCTAGTGAAAAGCGCATTGTAGTCGATATCGCTGAGTCCGTGTGGGTGTTCAGTGTCGGGTTGAAGGCGCATCAGGTCAACGACGTTGATGACACGGATTTTCAACTCAGGGAGGCGCTCGCGTAATATTGAAACGGCAGCCATAATCTCTAAGGTCGGGATGTCACCCGCGGCAGCCATGACGACATCGGGTTCTTCGCCATTATCGGTTGACGCCCAATCCCAAATACCAAGACCTTTCGTGCAATGTTCAATAGCCTGTTCCATCGTCAACCATTGCGGAGCTTCGTGCTTGCCAGTGATGGTCAAGTTGATATAGCCACGGCTACGGAGGCAGTGGTCCATGACGCTGAGCGTCGTATTGGCGTCAGGAGGCAGATAGACACGGGCGACATCGGGTTTCTTGTTGATAATATGGTCGATGAACCCAGGGTCTTGGTGGGTGAATCCGTTATGATCCTGGCGCCAGACGTGTGAAGTAAGTAAGTAATTCAAAGACGCGATCTGCTCACGCCACGGAAGTTCGTTCGACATCTTCATCCATTTGGCATGCTGGCTAACCATCGAGTCGACGATACGTATGAAGGCTTCGTAGCTATGAAGCAGGCCATGGCGGCCAGTCAGCAGGTAGCCTTCCAGCCATCCTTGTGCTTGGTGTTCGCTCAGCATCGCGTCCAGGACCATACCTTCCTGGGCTATGAAATCGTCAGTATCTTGGATACGTGCGTTCCACTGACGGTCGGTCGTTTCGAAGACGGCTTCGAGGCGGTTCGACATCGTTTCATCTGGTGCGAAAACGCGGAAGTTTCGACTTGCCTGGTTCAGCCGGGTGACATCGCGAAGCCATGGGCCAAGCGCGTGGGTATTACCAGAATTGACGATACTTGGGTAACTGACATCGACCGCGTAATCACGGAAGTTCGGTAATTGTAGTTCACGGAGGAGTTTACCGCCGTTAGCGTGAGCATTCGCACCCATGCGGCGTGGCCCGGTAGGGGCAAGTTCTGCGAGTTCCTGCTTCAGTCGGCCACTTTCATCAAACAACTCGTCTGGTTTGTAGCTGCGGAGCCACGATTCAAGCAAAGGAAGATTCTCGCTATGTGCGTCATCGACTGCGAGCGGTACCTGGTGTGAACGGAAAGAGTTTTCGTTCGGCTTGCCGTTTACTTCTTTCGGGCCGGTCCAGCCTTTTGGTGAACGCAGGATGATCATCGGCCAACGTGGACGGACCGTGTTTCCGTGGTCACGGGCCTGGCTTTGGATATGCCTGATTTCGGCCGTAACAATATCCATCACTTCGGCCATACGGGCGTGCATATATTCAGGGTCCTCGCCCTCGACGAAATACGGGTTGTAGCCGTAGCCGCGGAACAGCTGCTCAAGCTCTTCATGTTCGATACGTGCTAGAAGGGTAGGGTTGCTGATCTTGTATCCGTTCAAGTGAAGGATTGGCAGCACCGCACCGTCTGTTTTCGGGTTTAGGAACTTGTTGGAGTGCCAAGCGGTAGCAAGAGGGCCGGTTTCGGCTTCACCGTCACCGACCACACAGGCGGCGATGAGGCTTGGGTTGTCGAAGACGGCTCCGAACGCATGACTTAATGAATAGCCAAGCTCACCGCCTTCGTGCATAGAGCCCGGTACCTGCGGTGAAACGTGGCTGGAAAGCCCGCCTGGCCAAGAGAACTTACGGAACAGTGTTGCCATCCCTTCTTCGGTCTGGGGCATTTCAGGGTAAATTTCGCTCCAGGTACCCTCTAGGTAGGCGTTGGCCATCAAGGCGGGGCCACCATGGCCTGGGCCGGAAATGTAAATCATATTGAGGTCGTGTTGTTTGATGACACGGTTGAGGTGTACGTAAATGAAACTCTGGCCCGGTGTCGTCCCCCAGTGGCCAAGAAGCATTTTTTTGACGTCACCAAGTTCGAGCGGACGCTTTAAGAGCGGGTTGTCCCGAAGGTATATTTGGCCGACGGCAAGGTAATTCGATGCCCGCCAATACGCATCCATCTTACGAAGTAAGTCAGTAGATACGGTAGTTGATTCGCCCATTATGATGCCCCCTTCAGCACTGAGTATGTTTGCCGAACGATACTGACGTCTTCTCGAGCTGGAATGACATGTACGCCTACGCCGGCGCCATCTTCCGAAATCAGACGTTCGTTATGTTGGTTACGCTTTTCATCTATTATAATACCCAAGAATGATAGGTCGGCGCAAATCCTTTGGCGTATTTCTGCCGATCGTTCACCGATACCCCCGCTAAATATAAGGCTGTCGACACCTCCAAGCACTGCCGCGTAGGCACCAATCTGTTTCTTGACCTTATAACAGAACAGCTCGACCGCAAGAGCCACCTGGTTATCTTCATGTTGCTTTGCAAGTAAAGTATGCATCTCTGCGCTTACCCCCGAGACACCAAGCAGGCCGGATTTACGGCTGACTAGTTCGCTAATGGCGACGACCGAGAGGCCCTTTTCACGCTGAAGGTAAGTAAGTGCTTCTGGTTCGATGTCGCCACTACGGGTGCTCATCATAATACCCGAAACGGGGGTGAAGCCCATCGACATATCAACTGGCCGCCCGTTTTTCAATGCGCTGACGCTGGCACCGCTTCCAAGGTGCGCCATGATAACCCGCCCATGGGCAGCGGTTTCCCCTTCATGTTGGCGAAAGCTCTCTAGGAGTGAACTGTACGAAAGCCCATGGAATCCGAAGCGGCGAATGCCATACTCTTGGGGAAGAGGGAGGGTCTTAGCAACTTCGGGTATATCACTGAAGAAACTCGTATCGAAGCAGGCGACATGCTGTGTTGATGGATAGGCTGCTTGGAAGGCGGCGATAACCGACAACGTACTCGGCATGTGGTTTGGCGCCAGGGGGGTAAGGGTGTCTAAGTATTCGAGGACTGTCGGGGTGATACGAGTCGCTTCGGTGAATCGTTCTCCGCCGTGCACGACGCGGTAGCCGATTGCTAGTACGGTGTCTGAAGCTATCGCTATGTCGCTACTGAGCCACTGTTTGACGACTTCTGCTGCCTCGTGGGCTGTTGCAATAGAAAGGCGGCGGGCCGCCCCCTCGTTCCCGTCTGGAAGTATTGCAGCGGTGTCGGTACCGATGCCTTCTATCGAAACGGACGCTATGGGTGATTCAAGCTGTGTGGCGTCAAAAACGGCTACCTTCAAGCTTGAAGATCCGGCGTTAATCGAAAGTAGCACCCCACCCTTATTCATTACTTTCACT
>JBIISZ010000019.1:0-6767 GCA_044340745.1 Saccharimonadales bacterium (SeqCode) | reverse complement strand
CAAGCGTGTCAGTCGTAATGCGCCCCTGTGGTGCTTCGGGCTGCTTATTACGGCGCAGTTTCGATGCTAATTTCTTCATGGCCCCCTTGTGCCTCAACGGCGTCTGCTACGGCATCCTGTAATTTGTTATATGTCTTCTCAGGATGTTCAACGTGCCTGATAACAAGATCACCGACGAACGTTTGGATGACGATAGTACCGAAGCCAAACACTTCACCGGAGAATCCAGGTATATTATAGCTTATGTTCTGGATTTTTGACAGGCGAAGCTCGACGACATCCTTACCGAAAAAACCTTTTTGAGTCACTTGGCGAAGCCGTTGATTAGTCACGATGTAGACGGTGAAATACCACATGATCCAGTGGTAGAAGAACAGTACGAGCCCGAGCGCCAAGCCCCCTATCGGCAGCAGGAACAACTCGAGGTTATCTTGCCAGATGAGTGGCGGGATAGCGGTGATGACGAAAGGAATGAGCAGCAAGTAGAAACCTTTACGCATCGCGATGATATGCCGCCTGAATACGAATAATAATTCTTCCCCAGGGCGCTGCCCTTCGAAGTCCAATTGTGCGGATTCTTTGTGTTTCTTTGCCATGTCTTCTTCCTTGGTTGCTAGTATAGCACTACTTGAAGTCCGGTGAACGGAGGAGGTACCATAGCCATACGGCGGTACCAATGCCTAGTCCGTATAATGAAGGGTTCGGGTGCATAGAAATAGCGACAATCGGGATGTATCCGAGCGCTTCTGCGGCAATCGTTACCGCCAAGAGTCCGAACGTGGTGGCAATGAGGCTTTTGAGTGCCCGTTCGCCTTTCGTGCTTTTCAGATGGCGGGTACGCCAGTACCCTATTCCGAAAAATATACCTATCCCTACGACAGGAAGCAGCAATACCGAGATGCTGCTCCAGCTGATTGTGAACTGGTCATACGGATTGAACACATATTGTACGATCATACCGACGAAGAGTACGAGAATAGCAGCCCATAGGACCGCCGTATAGGGTACGAACCGCGCCAAAGGAATCTGGTGTTTAGTACGCTTGGCGTACGCGATTCCCAGCGGAACAAGTGTCAAAGCCGTCGCGATTGCCGGGGCGAAGAACAAGATGTTCTGCAGTACCATATTCATGACAGCGTTGAAATACACGTAGGTAGATACCATAGTGTACGCCAACGACACCCAGTACCCTGCGATAGCAAATAACACACCGTTGTAGTGGTGCGTCTGATGAGAAGCCGCCTTAGTTGCCTTGTCCCCAAGGAAGTACGCGACGACCAGTGGAATCGCAAACGATACTACCGATGAGAACAGCAATACAAGTACCGTGAAAGGGTTAATATTCGGTATGAACACCGCCCGTGACCACAGTATAGTAGGGATGAGTGCCGAGACAAGCCCGACGAAGAACAGCACATATCCAAAGGCGATCGTCGTATGTACCGCTTTACGTTCTTGTTGTTTTTTGCTTGTGATACTTCGTTTTTTCTGTTTTTTTACCATCAGTGACACCTATTCGTTATTATCGTCGAGATTTACCTTGATCGTTACCTTCACCGGACCGGCATTCGGGTCGATATCGTTGCGGATCTGTTCAATCTTTTCACGATCAAGCTCGCCCATGAGGTTGGCATTCTGGAACGCTTCGGCACGTGGCTTACTTTCGACGGTCAGACGGAGGTACTCCCCTTTTTCCGACTTATAGTGGTACTGGATGACACCCGGGGTATCCGGGTAGGGCTCTTCGATAAACGTGAAGCCGGCGGCTTTGACGGCGGCATCGAGTTCGGTGATCGTTCCACTGACCGTGTCGCCATGTGAATATACGACTGATGACGAATGCGTGCGGCCGGTATCCCAGTCATATGGTCGTTTGTCTCCGAATACGTTGACCTCTTGTACGACATACCCGTCCTGGTCGATAGCCAGGCTTTCGTATACCGCCATGATGCGATCCTTACGTTCGTTCACCTCTGCCCGTTCGATAGCTCCAAGAGCTAAGTACACAAGTACCGCAGCAGCCGCGAACGCCAACATAGTGGCAATAATACCAATCGTTACTTTGCGCGCCTGGACCACACCCTTAGGAGCTTTTTTCACAGGTGCTTTTCGGGTGACTTTCTTCGCTGATGATTTCTTTGGGTTCTGCTGCTTTTTTACCATGGTTTTATAGTAGCATAAGCGACATGGAACAGCGATGATACAAATGGAATTGGTACCCCGGGCAGGACTCGAACCTACAACCTTATCCTTAGGACGGATCTGCTCTTCCAGTTGAGCTACCGAGGCATTGTTTGTCACCTCTTACGACGACTGTGTAATATTGTACCATTTATCCGGCAGTGTCGGCTTGATTGTTGCTATACTGAAAGTATACATAAGCACTAACAAGGAGCAGCTATGGACCAGCCAACTTCCGAACACACACCACCTGTAACGACCGCGGCACCCGCTGTGACCCCTGCCCCTGGAGATGCAACCCCTGCGCTCACCGGCTCTAAGGCACTTGGCATCACCGCGCTGGTGCTCTCTCTTGCCAGCGTCTTATTCGGCATCGTCTGGTTCGTTGCCACACCCCTTGCTACCACCGCAGTCATACTGGCAATCGTAGCCCTTGTAAAGAAGCGGAACGGCAAAGGCCTCAGCATTGCAGCTACCATCATCGGGGGCGTATCACTGCTCATATTGATCCCCTTCTGGTTTCTCATGAGCGTCGTCGCGCTTCAAGGTCTTCAAGACTACTCGCAGGAACGGGAAAACGAAAGCCTACAGACTCAAGGCCTGTAGGCAAACAGAAATCAATTGATGATTCACGCCTTAGCGCGTGAATTTTTCATGCAAGACGCTGTAGTCGTATAGCTCAGCATCTGAGAACCAGTGTGATATTTCTTGCTCTGCTTCTTCTGGGTCACCGGAGGCATGGATCAGGTTCGGGATCCCCTTCCCTTGGTTATCAGCGAAGCCGAAACTCATATGTGAGAAATCACCGCGGATTGTACCTGGTGCAGCCGATTTTGGTTCAGTCGTACCGACAAGTTTACGTACCAACGCGACCGCTTCTACCCCTTCGAATACCATGGCAATTACCGGACCGGTCAGCATAAGGTCGAGGGTGACGTTAAACGTTTCTTCGCCGCGACGGGTCACCATCTTACCGATGTCTTCGTAGTGCTTATAGTAGTGGTCGCGATCCGGTGCGATCATCTTCGTACCAACGATCTTCAGGCCAACACGCTCGAAACGGGTCAGAATTTCACCGACGACACCGCGCTGGACTGCGTCGGGTTTGAATAGTACTAGGGTTTTTTCAACGTCTGTCATTATATTTCTCCTTTAATAGAATCGTTCACCTCACGCGTTCTGTACTGCTGATACAGACCGTTACGCGCCTTGAAATTAACGTTTCAGCGATGTAATTTCAAGGGCTGCACTTCGCTTTGAGTCTGTATCAGCAGTACAGAACACCCGAGGTGCGGCCAACTTCTTATTATTGTAGCAGAAGAATAAGTGCCAAGACGATGGCGAGCCCGATACGGTACCAGCCGAACACGGCAAGCGAGTGTTTCGCTAAGTAGCGCATAAGGAATCCGACGGCGATCAGGCCGCTAATGAATGCGAAGAGGTTTGAGACGAGGAGTGTACCGGCGTGCGTGGAAAGATATTCGAAGTCACCGAATAGCACCTTCAAGGTAACTCCCATCATAATTGGGAGCGACGCCAGGAAGCTATATTCGGCGGCTTCGGCAGCGCTAAGACCCATGAGGCGTCCGGCAATGATGGTCGAACCGGAGCGTGAAGTACCAGGGATAAGCGCCAGGACCTGCGCACCACCGATGACGAGCGCCCGCTGCCAAGGCAGTTTCTCGCCGTTCTTTACTGGCGATGCTTTTGGCAATTTTTCCAGTACCACCATGATGATGCCGACGATGGCTAGAGTGAAGACTACCGTGACAGCACTAGCGAAAAAGGCACTTGAGCCGATGAAATCTGACAAAACGAACCCGACCAACCCGGCCGGCACGGCGGTAATAATGATATTACGGGCTAGACGATAGTTTTTACGAACGAAAATATCCTGCAGGATAGTCCAGATACGCTTGCGGAAAAAGACGAACAGCGCCAACATCGTACCGATATTGATGAACTCCAGGAACAAGTGGTCTCCCGTCCCTGAAAGAAACGTCTGAGCAATCACTAAGTGCCCCGAGCTACTGATCGGAATAAATTCGGTCAGCCCTTGTATGAGCCCCAGGATAACTGCTTCAAGCCATTGCCACATTCCCTCTATTCTACCCTCTTGAGGCGTTTTAGGCTATGCTTAGTACATGGCCATAAGCGGAAACGACCAGAAGTATTTTTCAGACTACATATTGGACTTCATCGAGTACCTTGAAGTCGAGGGTGGCCGTATGCCGAAAACTTCCCAGAACTATGAGTTCTACCTGAACCGGTTCATCGAGTACGCCGGTGACGTACAACCACGAGAGATTACCCTTGAAATGATCCGTAAGTACCGCCTCTGGCTGAACCGCCACGAGAACGAGCGTGGCGAAAGCTTAGCGATGATCACTCAGGCGTACCACCTCATCGCGCTCCGAGGCTTTCTGAAGTACTTATCGCGTCGTGACATTGATTCGCTGAGCCCTGACAAGATCGAACTCCCTAAAATTCACCGCAAGCAAGTGACCTTCCTGCATTACGATGAAGTCTTGCGACTCCTCGATCAAATCGACACCAACGAAGAACAGGGGCTTCGCGACCGTGCAATCATCGAGCTCCTCTTTTCCAGCGGGCTCCGTGTCTCTGAGCTCGTTAACCTTAATCGGGACCATGTAAACACGAAACGCCGCGAATTCATGGTGCGTGGTAAGGGGCAGAAAGACCGCCCGGTATTCATTAGCCAATCCGCAGCCGATAAAGTCGAAGCGTACCTTGAGGCCCGTCACGACAGCCTCGTTCCCCTGTTCTTGAGTTACTCTAAGAACGTCGAACCGACCACCAGTGGCGACTTCCGTCGGCTGTCCGCCCGTAGTATCCAGCGTATGGTCAGTAAGTACGCCCGCCTTGCCGGCATTACGAAACATGTCAGCCCTCACACGATGCGCCATAGCTTCGCGACCGATCTACTAATGAACGGCGCCGACCTACGAAGCGTCCAGAGTATGTTGGGGCATAGTAATATCTCTACGACCCAGATTTATACGCACGTCACCGACGCTCATTTGAAGGACGTGTATGAACAGTTCCACAGTGAAGCAACGTCGGCCTAGCTTTTGATACCTATAGGCCGTCGTCGTTACAAGTGGTATCCCTGTCTATATACTCTTCGTTAGTCACGCCGAAGTTCTTGCAGAAGTCACTTCCTACGTCCACTGCGGCTTCGGGGTATGGGAAGCTGGTGTCTTGAAGATTTACCCGGCTTTGCACGCGCCTATAGAGGTCAGATGCCCTTCCGGTTGAGTCGATGTTCGCTTGTACGTTTCTGAAGCGCGCTCCGGGGTTCTCGCCGTCACCGAGCGTGATACGGAAGTGCGTCGAATTATATAGGGCCGTCAGGCGAAGGTACGCGGCTTGGGGCCTCGCTGCACCACCAACCACGTTCGGAAGCCGGAGCGTCACTTTACAGGCGTAACCACCCGCTGAGACGGTCGTCGCACATCGGGCGGGCAACGGCGTATTCGATGCGAGGTCAGGCCGATCAACACTTGATTCAGTCTGCCTGACATCCGTGGCGAATGTCGTATTCCTAAACCCACGCTGCTGAGGATAGAGGAAGACCGTATTCGCGTTACTCTGCCCGTCGGCGTATAGATAATCGAGCTGGTTCAAAGTAAAGTTTGAGTCGAACTGCATGAATTGCGCCCGTAGTAGGCTCGGCTGGTCATTGTGCCATTGATCTTGGATGTACAGCGGCTGGTCGCCAGTGTCAGGGGTTTGCACCGTACCGTCTGCAGCCTTTACGTCTTCCCTGTTGAACCATTCGATTGTTATCATATCGAAGTCTTGATCCGACAAAAGCGGGATTATCGCCGACTGGTTCGCAGTGACCGTCTCGACATAATCCTCAGGGGTGACATCGATTGTTACACATGAGTATGCTTGATTCAGCGCGCCATCGGTACCTGCGACCGATTGGATCTGGACCTCGCCCGTACTGCCCGGTGCCCCCGCGCCAACCCTGACTACCCCGCTGCGTCGAATCACGGCGTTACAGGTAGCGTAACCTGCATTCTCACAAGCAGTCGCGTTATTCCTACACCAAACAAGCGCACGCTTCGCATCCTCGACCCCAGCCTGGGCGGAGTCATAAGCGCTCTGTGATAAGTCGGCATCAGAAGCGCGTGACTGATCGTCGACCATCAAGCGGACAAAGCTGATAGTAATGATGGACATCAACAGAATCGCGAATACAACCGAAAAGAGTGACACGGCACCTGAGCTGAAGTTCCCATAAGCGTGAGCGGCTTTCATCTTCACTATTATCCCCCTAGACCCGTACGAATGACAAGGTTAAAATCACGGACATGACAATATGCCGGGTCAGCACCTTCACCCGTCGTCAAACAAGCAGTTCGCGTATCGTTCATGGCACTCACGTTACCTGAGCCGATGACATACCCGACAGAATACAACCGTTGACCGGTAGCCGTGTCAGATGCTGAAGACAATGAAGAAACAGTGAAACGTTGTATGCCCAATTTCCGGTCACCGGCCTCTATTAATTCAGTAGCGACCTTTGCGTCCTCGACCGTAACGACCGAAGCCAC
>JBIISZ010000011.1:0-30424 GCA_044340745.1 Saccharimonadales bacterium (SeqCode) | reverse complement strand
AGCATGTCAGAGATTGACTTAAGGCGGCGGCGTCCACCGGTCGCGTTGACCGCGCGGCCACCACGTGCAGCTGAGTTGTCAATCAACGCATCAACAGCTTCTTGGAGCATACGCATTTCGTTACGGCGGATTACTTCCGGCGCGTTGAGTTCGATCAGCTTCTTAAGACGGTTGTTACGGTTGATCACACGACGGTACAGGTCGTTGAGGTCAGAGGTCGCGAAACGTCCACCGGTCAACTGGACCATCGGGCGAAGATCCGGAGGGATCACTGGAAGGACGGTCATCGTTAGGCTGCTTGGCTTGATACCAGCGGCTTGCATACCTTCAAGCACCTTGAGCCGCTTAAGGAGCTTCTTCTCACGCTGACCTTTCGCACCTTCGACTTCTTCGGTCAGTTCTGCGATAAGCGTATCGAGGTTGATGTCGTCGAGCATTGACTTAAGCGCCTGTCCACCCATACCGACTTCGATGAGGTCTTGGTATTCCTCTGGGAGGTTACGGTAGTCCACCTCGCTCATAAGCGAGTGTTTCGTCAGGCTTTCAAGCTGTGCCTTCTTAACGGTGTAGCTTTCATCAAGCTCTTCAATCTCACGGGTCTGTGCTTCAGCCAGCGCCTTTACATCGGCGTTTTCAGCTTCGGCTTCTTTCTCGTAACGGATCTTGATTGCCATACGGCCAGCTTCTGTTTCCGCTTCAAGGTCAGCAAGGAACTTGTCGCGGGTTTCAGTATCAGCCTTCAATACGACGTAGGTAGCAAAGTATGCGACACGTTCGAGGTTACGAACAGTAACACCAAGGAGCAAGCTCATCGCACTTGGGGTACCGCGCATGAACCAGATGTGCGCCACAGGTGCAGCTAGGTTGATGTGCCCCATACGCTCACGACGGACGATTGCCTTAGTGACGAGGTCACCGTTCTTGTCGACCGCAGCTTCACGGGAGCGAACACCCTTGAGCTTCGAGTCGTGTGGGTTGATGTCCTTTACTGGACCGAAGATTCGTTCACAGAACAAACCATCGCGTTCAGGTTTTTGGGTACGGTAGTTAATGGTTTCTGGCTTAGTAACCTCACCGTAGCTCCATTTGAGGACGTCTTCTGGACTGGCGACGCTGAGACGGATAGCGTCAAAGTCAGCGATGCCAGTGTTGTTAGATACGACGCGTGACATATTACGCCTCCTCCTTTACTTCTTGAATTTCATCGATATCCTGGATACTCATGCCGTCGTCTTCGGTAATATCACCAAATTCATCAGCTTCGTCCAGAATAGTTTCTACTTCTTCACCGAGGTCTACTTCAGCAGCTGCGACAGGTTGGCCGTTAATGACACTTCCGATCACTTGCTCAGCGTCAACGACAGCGTCTTCTTCTTTGTCCATGAGGTCGACACGAAGGCCAAGACCTTGAAGTTCCTTCACGAGGACATTGAATGACTCTGGGAGCTTCGGACCAACGATTGCTTCATCCTTGATGATTGATTCGTATGCCTTGGCACGTCCATATACGTCGTCAGACTTGATAGTAAGCATTTCCTGAAGCGTCGCGGATGCACCGTATGCTTCAAGTGCCCACACCTCCATCTCACCGAATCGCTGACCACCGTTTTGCGCCTTACCACCGAGTGGCTGCTGGGTCACCATAGTGTATGGACCAGTTGAACGGGCGTGAATCTTGTCGCTTACCATGTGGTGTAGCTTCAACATGTGCATGACACCGACAGTAGTGCGCTCTTCAAATGGTTCACCAGTGCGTCCGTCGAAGAGTTGGCTCTTTCCGTCACGGGCATAGCCAGCTTTTTCGAGTTCGTTTGAAATCGTTTCATCTGAGACACCGTTGAATGGAGGGGTCGCAACCTTGTATCCAAGGGCACGGGCTGCCATACCGAGGTGAGTTTCAAATAGCTGACCGATGTTCATACGGCTTGGGACACCGAGCGGGTTAAGCACGACGTCTACCGGAGTACCGTCTTCCATAAATGGCATGTCTTCTACAGGGAGGATACGAGCGACCACACCCTTGTTACCGTGACGACCAGCCAGCTTGTCACCGACAGAGATCTTACGGAACTGTGCAACGAAGATCTGAATCTGCATCAGTACGCCGGCCTTGAGTTCATGACCGTTTTCACGGCTGAAGATCTTCACGCCAACGACCTTACCACCACCTGCGTTGTTCATACGTTGTGAAGTATCACGGACGTCCTTCGCTTTTTCACCGAAGATTGCACGAAGAAGGCGTTCTTCGCTTGAAAGTTCTTGCTCACCCTTTGGAGTAATCTTACCGACGAGTACATCACCGGCTTTTACTTCAGAACCAAGCTGAACGATACCGTTCTCGTCAAGGTGACGAAGTGATTCTTCTGATACGTTTGGAATGTCACGGGTGACAATTTCCGGACCAAGCTTCGTTTCACGGACTTCAACGGTGTAGTCCTTGATGTTCACGCTTGTCAGCGTGTCGTCTTCTACCAGGCGACGACTCAAGACGATTGCGTCGTCCATGTTGTATCCGTTCCATGGCATGAAGGCGACGAGAAGGTCCTTACCAAGGGCGATTTCACCGTCAGCGACTGATGCACCTTCGATAAGAATGTCCCCTTCTTTCACCTTTTGGCCACGAACGACACACACCTTCTGGTTGATCGAACGGTCGTCATTTGACTTGATGAAGTGCACAGGTTCGTAGGTTTTTACGCCTTCCTTGTACTTGACTTCTACCGCCTTACCGTCAGCGCGGATTACTTCTCCGTCACCTTCAGCGACAACGAGCTGGCTCGTGTTTCGGGCGATCACTTCTTCGATACCAGTTCCTACGACAGGTGATTCTGGCTGAAGGAGTGGCACGGCCTGCTTCTGCATGCTCGCGGCCATCAATGAACGGTCGACACGGTTCTTTTCTACGAAAGGCACGAGTGATGCGGTCGCACCAAGGATCTGCTTGTGCGCAGCGTCCATGTACGTGACTTCGCTCGCATCAACTTGCTCAGGAAGAAGACCGTTACGGGCTGAGACACGTTCGTCCTTGAAGGTACCATCGTCGTTAAGGTCGACACCGGCGTCAGCGATCACTTCAACAGCCTCTTGAGAAGCGTCGAGGTAAACGACTTCGTCAGTCACCTTTCCGTTTTCTACCTTTAGGTATGGAGTTTCAATGAAACCGTATTCGTTAATACGTGCGTATGAACCAAGATTCAATACGAGGCCGATGTTCGCACCTTCCGGTGTCTCAACGGCACAAAGGCGTCCGTAGTGTGTCGGGTGGGCGTCACGGACGTCAAAACCGGCACGCTCACGGGAAAGACCACCAGGACCCATTGAAGATAGACGGCGCTTGTGCGCGAGTTCTGCCAGCGGGTTGGTTTCGTCCATGAGCTGTGAAAGCTGTGAGCTCGCGAAGAATTCGCGGACCGCAGCAACGACCGGACGAGCGTTAATAAGCTGAGACGGCGTAACCGTTTCAATGTCAGACATAGACATACGGTCCATGGCGTTACGCTGCATACGGAGCATACCGACACGGAACTGGCGAGCAACGAGTTCACCAACCAATTTCACACGACGGTTCGACAATGCGTCGATGTCGTCTGGTGCTTCCTGGGCGTTGTTCAGACGAATCACTTCGCGAACGATCGCGATAAGGTCGGTCACCTGGAAGACACGGTTCTCAGTGGTGTTAGGCACTTCGAGGTTCAGGCGTTGGTTCAACTTGTAGCGGCCGACACGGCTGTAGTCGAAACGCTTGAAGTCAAAGAACATACGTTCGATCATCGAACGGGCGTTATCGACGGTCGCAAGGTCACCTGGACGAAGACGACGGTACACTTCGATCAACGCTTCGTTCGTGCCTCGCGCTGGGTCCTTTTCAAGGGTAGCGTCGATGTATTTCACTTCGTCGGTGTCGATGTCAGTGAAAAGCTCTTTGATTTCAGAGGTCTTGTTGTAGCCGAGCGCACGGAAAAGTGTCGTCACTGGCAGTTTGCGACGACGGTCGATCTTAACATAGATCGCTCCGTTTGAAGCAGTCTCGAACTCAAGCCATGCACCACGGCCTGGAATAAGCTTTGCACCGTAAAAGTTACGGGTTGCAGCACGGTCGGCAGTGAAGAATACACCAGCTGAACGAATAAGCTGAGAAACGACGACACGTTCGGTACCGTTGATGATAAACGTACCGCGGTCGGTCATCCATGGGTAGTCACCCAGGTAGATCTCTTGCTCTTTTACTTCGCCGGTTACCTTGTTGGTCAGTTCGACGATAGCGTGAAGTGGCGCGTCAAAGGTAAGGTTGTTTTCCTTAGCGTAGGTTTCTGAGTTCTTAGGCTCTTGGAACGCGTACTTACCGAATCGAAGCGCAAGCTTCTGACCCGTGTAGTCATCAATTGGGTTAAGTTCGGCGAAGATTTCACCAAGACCCGTCTCAACGAAGTCCTTCCAACTTTCCCTTTGGTGCTGAATTAAGTTTGGTATCTGGAGGGCGGTGTCATCACTCGTGAAAAACACACGCTTGCTATTTGTACTCTTCTTAGTACCTGCCATAGGCGTACGTAAAACCTCGCATTATGATTGGGTTGTTATTAGGGATTGGCGCCGAAGATTCCCTAAACCCTTGGGGTCACTGAGCGGGACTGCCACGTCCGCACAGAGCGTCTATTGTTATGATTTTGAACAATAGCTACCCAGGGCTACACTACTTCTTAGTGTCCATTGTGACGATTTTTAGGTAAATAGTCAAGAGTTTATTAAAGATTTGTCTTATGTCCCGTAAGGCATAGCTTGCCAGTTTTGGCCGTGGTTATCACAACGCGGGCTAGCACTGTACGAACGACGACTAGAAGCACAGGTTACATCAACTCGCGTGGTCCGATTTGCGCTATATCCCGAAGTAGCGTATGCGGAAGCGCAGCGATAACGCGCATAATGGTATACGTCTTCGGCAACCTGAGGAGGCGTACGGGCCCATCCCAGATACCAAAGGTCGTCAGTTGGCGCGACATAATATCCCGAGCTTGGATATCGGTATGTGCCGGAGAATCCCGTATTGTAGAACTGTACGCCTTCAGAATGCACGCTCGTACCTGATGGGCACGAAGTAGAATATGTTATGCGGTAGCGATATCCGGCATTCCATGTCGTATCACCGGTCCAGGTAGGTGCGGCCGGAGCGGCGATGCCTCTGACCGTACTCCCTTCGGCGCTTGCCGCTGCACCAGAGGCGTTGAAGTCACCCACGCAACGTGCTTGAACTTGATACCCTCGCCGATACCCTTGTGAAACAGAATCGGAGCGAGTTCTTGTCGTCGACCATGAACTATACGACCCCCATGAGCCAGCTGAAGTACTACCGTGTCGCGTCCGGAACTGATATTGAGCCGTCGATCCTGACCCGCAGGTCACGGCACCCGCGGTGGCGGTGGCGGTTGAATCTGAGAGTGCTACCGAAATCGACGGAGCGGTTGGTGTAGCGAAGACACGGACCACACTCGCTTCATTTGAAGCTTTGGGGTCAGAAATGTCGGCGGCTGAATAGCAACGCACTTGCCCCTGGAAGCCAGCACGATACCCAGGATTTACGGTAACTGATCGAGTACGCGTACCGTCCCATGTGTCGTAGGATGACCACATTCCGTAGTTTGCGGAATCCACGCTCGTACGGACGCGCATTTGGTACTGCGCGGACGTACCCGACGGGCAGGTAACCGCAGCGAGAGTACCTGTAGCAGTCGATCCTGACAGAGCAGCGGTAAGCGCCGGAGCCCCTGGAGTCTCGATAGGAACAATGACTGTATCTGTGCCTGACGTGCCCACTCCTGAAGTTGCACTTACTCCTGCACAACGCGCTTGCGCCTGAAACGTATATTCGTATCCCTGTGAAGCATTCGAAATACTATACGTCCGCCCCGTTGACCAAGTAGAGTAGCTGGACCATGCACCGTCCGTGTCAGATGCTGTCCGGCGATATCGAAGTTGATACTGAGCGGTCGTACCCGGCGCACAAACTACCGCACCAGCGGTTCCGGTTACCGTAGTTCCGGAAATACTAGCAACGATAGCCGGATCATCCGGGTCATCAACCGGTAACGTAAGCGTACGAGTATTAGACCAAGGGCTAGTGCCTGTCGCCGTGACGGCATTCACCCTGAAGTAGTACATGCGACCTTGGCTCAAATCTGTGATATTCATACTGATCTGGTCTGTCGAATCGCTAAGCGCTCCGGAGAATGTATTTGAAGTACTATATTGAACGTTGTACTGCTGTGCATTTGCGATACTCGTCCATGATAAGCCGACTTCCGTGCTGCTTTCAACGCTACCGTTAAGAACTGGCGTACCTGACGTTGCGACAGTGACGCGGCGGCGACTATCTATCGATACGGAACTGTCATCCACTTCCTTGGCGTATTCGATAGTCCAATAAAGACACGCCGTACCGTTAGTACAGGTACTAGAAGTATCGCCTGTATATGTATAAATAGAAGTCGAGCTTTCGTCATCAGTATTACAGCGTAGTGAATTTGCGCCAGCCGCTCCGTTAGGCGTGGTCAGAACATCTTCATTCACTCCTAGTAGTGACGCTACAGACGATCGGTTTTGATTAAGCAACGAGCACCCTGGGTATTCACCATGCGTATCGTAATATTTTTCAAGCGATTCCGCCATTGTAACGGTAGAGGCCTTGCGAATTGCATCGCGAGACTGACGCTGTACGCTTGTAAAACCGATGGTTGCTAATGTCGCAATGATAGCAATGATAAGAATTGCCACTATCACCTCAACGAGCGTAAAGCCGTTACGGCTGACTACCTTAGAAAACATTACTTAAAACACCTTCCCATTTATCGTCATACATGCGCAATAAATCAGCTTCGGATACTGCCCTTTTGCCATCGTTTACTACGGTGGTATTGTTTAGATTCGCTACATATTCCCACGTACCGTCCACTGAGCCGAATAAGAGACGAGGGTACCCTTGCTCGGTCGAAGATTTCTCTCCGGAAAAGGATATCGTCGCGTAGGTTATTCTTTCATTTGCCTCCACCGGCCTAAGTTGTATGATTGTATTCTTCACTTTTGCCGAGGAATTAGCGTCTTCCCTGCCGTATAATTCGAGTAGCTGTGTTATTAGAGCTACGTGAGTATTTACCGTTTCGGTGTACAGACAAGCGAAACTATAGGTTGGCTTGTCAGTCTTGCGTTGTTGCAACTGGCATAGTTTATTCTCGTTCGCATACAATACGCTAGTCTCTTGATCCTTTACTGTCTTGAAACCGAGGTCACTTACCACGGAAGACGTCTCGTGACGAACTTCGTCAAAGTTTTTCGGATTACCCCGTGCTTGAAAAAACACGTGACTCTGGGCCTCTATATCAAACCGTAGGTTCCCATTTTCGTACACTATCCCAACAGGTAGTGCACCCGGGTCCAGACTATCGAAATCACTCCAAAAGGCAGATGATTGCTTAGCGTAGTATGCCGTTACTTCGTCGGGCGACGAACTTACGGGATCCGGATGCTCGCTCCGAGTGCCGCCCAATACGAAAATGAGCACCCCAGTCGTAATTGCGATGACGGCTATCAAACCGAATGCTGATAATATCAACCGCTTTGCCCGCTTTGTCATTGCTCTAATGATAGCACATCGCGGTAATGCTTTGAAACCAAATTAAGCCTTAGAAATAATCTCGTCGATAATGCCGTACTGCTTAGCCTCTTCGGCACTCATCCAGAAATCTCGATCGGCATCTTTTTCTACTTTAGAAAGCTTCTGCCCAGTATTTTTTGCAAGGATCTCATTCAGTCGCTGCTTCAAATAAAGTCCTTCGCGGAGGTTGATTTCTTGGTCGCTGATCTTTCCGTTATTGCCACCGCCAGAAGGCTGGTGAATCATAATACGGCTGTTCGGAAGCGCGAACCGTTTCCCTTTCGTACCGCTCGAAAGAAGAAATGCCCCCATACTTGCCTGTAAGCCGATTCCTATCGTCTGTACGTCCGGAGAGATAAACTGGATCGTGTCATAAATCCCTAGCCCGTCGTAGACGCTTCCACCAGGGCTATTAATGTACAACTTTATATCCTTCTTCGGGTCTTCATAGGCAAGATATAGCAACTGCGCGATGACGATATTGGCAGTATGCTGATTCACTTCTTCACCCAAGAAGATAATTCGGTCTTTTAAGAGACGAGAATAAATATCGAAGGCGCGCTCGCCATCATGAGATTTTTCAATTACGGTTGGAACAAGATAGTTTTTCGGTGTGCTCATACGTATACCTCTTTTTACTTATTCTATTGTACAGACAAATTAGCACTCTCGTCAAGAGAGTGCTAATTATCTTTCATACACTTTACTGCTAGTTGTGCGGAGTGACTGTGCCACCGTTCAGTGTGACAAGTCGTTCAATCGTCTTTTCGGTCACATAGTGGTTACCGATATCACGACGCACTTCCGGTGACTCGAATTGCTTCAAGGCTTCAGGGCTATTCGCATACTGGCGCTTGTGCACTTCGACATGCTCGTCAATTTCTTCGTCAGTCGCGGTTACGTTTTCCGCCTTACTGAGTTCTGCAAGAACCAAGCCTGCTTGAGTCCGCTTCGTCGCAGCAGGTTTGACTTCTTTTTCACGCCATTCGTCTTCATCTTTGAATCCGTTCGTTGTGAGGTAGGTCGTGAGGTCTAAGCCGCGGTACATCAGGTTCTGAGCAAAGTCCTGCTCGATTGAACGCATCTGGTCAGTCACAAGGATTTCAGGTACCGGTACTTCGCTCTTTTCAATCAATTCCGCGATGAGATCATCTTTCAGCTTGTCGTTCGCTTCACGCTCTTTCTGTGTCGTGATTTCACGCTTGATATCATCCTTGAGCTCCTGCATAGTCTTGAAGTCGCCAGCTTTCTTCGCAAGCTCGTCATCAGCCTTCGGTAATGCGAGTTCAATGACTTTTTTCAAAGTCGTCGTAAAGACAACTTTTTCACCCGCGAGGTCCTTTGCGTGGTAATCCTTAGGGAATTCTAGCTCCAAGTCGAACTCTTCGCCCGGCTTGTGTCCTACGATGCCTTCTTCGAAACCTGGAATAAACTGATTAGAACCAAGCTTAAGTGTGTAATCGGTGCCTGCACCGCCGTCAAAGGCAACGCCGTCTTTCTTCCCGACAAAATCGATGACCGTCTCATCACCTTCTTTAGCAGCACGTTCTACTTCTTTCTTTTCAGCGAAGCCTTGGCGCATACGTTCGATGACGTCATCAACGTCAGCTGCTGCAACATTCACTTTCGCGACTTTGCTGGTGAGCTTCTTGTAATCACCAAGTTTCACAGCAGGAAGAATATCGACTTCCGCGGTAAACTCTAACAAATCACCAGGAACGTATTTCTTCACGTCGACCATAGGTCGGTCGAGGGCTTGAATCTTTTCAGCGATGAACGCCTCGGCGACCGCTTTGCTGATTGCGTCGTCAAGGAGTTGCTCTTGAAGCGCTTGTGGCTCGACATGCTTCGCCGCGACACTCGCTGGGACTTTTCCCTTACGGAAGCCAGGAACCTTTACGGATTGGCTCAGCTTTACGAGGGCGACTTGCTCAGCAGCGGCAAGTTCGTTTGCGTCAACGGTAATAGTAAGTTGCACTTTGGTATCGGATAGGTTTTTTACGGTCGTCTTCATTATATTTATTATAACAGAGGTGGAAAATGCCGACAACCAGCAGCGCTATCAGCTCAGCTTTTCAACGATCTGATCAATGGTCAGTTGCTCTTCTGACTCATCTTCTACCCTCTTAAGAGAATACTGACGTGCAGTCAGGTCCTTCTCACCGACAAACAGCAGATATGGGATTGATTTCTTCACTGCGGCTTTGATTTGCTTGTCGAGTTTGCGACCAGTGATGTCAACTTCGATATTCAAGCCCTTAGCCCTCAACTCGTTCGCTACATTTTGTGCATCACTAATCACATCGCCTACTACGACCACGTAAATGTCCGTCTTGGAAACATTTTTCGGCAATAGCCCATGGGCGGTAAGAAAGTGTTCTATCATTGTATTACCCGGTGCCATCCCGACCGCACTGATTGGCTCCGCACCGAAAAGACCTACGAGTCCATCGTACCGACCTCCACCGAAAAGTGATCGATTGTTATCAGGGTGCGTATCAAAAGCTTCGAATACGGTTCCCGTATAATAGTCGAGCCCTCGCATGAGCGTCGCATCAAACACGGCACTTGTAACGCCAGCTTTTTCAAGTCCGGCGAACACTGCTTTGATTTCCTCAAGAGCAGATGATCGCTGCAGCTCTTCCGGTAATGATTGGATATTCGTCGTGTCGATCACTTGCCTGATTTTTTCGAGATCTTCCTGTCGCGACTCACCAAGAATTAACAAAGCCTGCTCGTCAAAATCACGCTCCGTGATTTTATTGCGACGATCAAACAGCTTCGTCATCTGAAGCGCACCTGTTGCGTCGAGGCCTAAGTACTCCGCCATCATGAAATGGATGAACTTCCTGTTGTTTACGCGTATTTCGAAGTCCTCGGGTTGCGCACCAAATTCTTTCAATATTGCATCGGCGATCGTGATAATTTCGATGTCAGCCGCGACCACATCAACACCAAAAACGTCGACGTTAAGTTGCCAAAATTCACGCTCTCTCCCACGCTGCGGACGTTCGTACCGCATAAAGTTAGCAATTGAGAATAATCTTGCTGGGTAAGCAAGTTCTTGTCGCTTGGCGGCGACCATACGACTGATTGTCGGAGTCATCTCAGGCCGAATAGCTACCGTACGACCTCCACGATCAGTGAATACATACGTTTGCTCGTTCACAAGCTCCTGCCCGCTTTTTGCCGCATAAATATCGAGACTTTCGAGTATCGGAGCTCCGTACTCTTCGTATCCGAATCTCTCTACGACTCGCTTCCAAGTCTCAAAAATATAATTCTGAATTCGTTTTTCTTCAGGATAGTAATCTCGCGTACCTTTATACGGCTGGGAGGATAATGCTGTCATCGTCTCTGTATTTTCGCACGACTACGGGGTCATGGCAAGGGGTGGT
This sequence comes from Saccharimonadales bacterium (SeqCode), assembly GCA_044340745.1. Taxonomy (GTDB): domain Bacteria; phylum Patescibacteriota; class Saccharimonadia; order Saccharimonadales; family Saccharimonadaceae; genus Microsaccharimonas. The sequence continues at coordinate 19,384 of JBIISZ010000011.1, read as the reverse complement.
GCCGTATTCTGTTCATCAGATGGCGACTGTGTAATTATCCGGTCTTCTAATTCTGAGATTCCAGCAGGATGCAGGGTATACAGACCGTTTCGGTTTGGGTCGTTAATACCCCCCTTCAACCCTAACCACGCCTTTGCTACCCCTCCCTCGCTCGCAAGTCGATCCCTGCGAAGAATGATTGCAATGTAATTACCTACTTTACGCTCTTGATGAATCCGGTGCTCCTGAAGCGCCTCAGGTAACTGCGTACTTTCGTCGAACGCCGGCTGGGCGGGAAGGAACGCGAGCTGCAGCGCACCGTTTAGCAAGCCCTTTGCCGCTATGTGATAGCGGACCGCATCAATTCCTATTTGAGCAGAAGAAGCGGTAAACTCGCTTTGCATAGCGGCGATATCAGCACGAGTCTTACCCGCCATCACCGCATCGCTATCAAGGTAGTATTCTTTCGTCGAGACAAGTAAAAACCGAGGCATCGTTGACCTCTGCTCCCTTTGCAAAAATGACCCCAGCCGCTCGGCAAGCGGTTCGCTCGGCCGAAAAGTATGTCGCAAGACGTGCACCGAATTTCGAATGGGTTCGGGCGCTTCCATACCCTTAGTATGGCAGCTGGCTACCGCCCCGTCAACCGGTGTTGCTGTATCCAGGCGTACATCGCAATACCTGAAGCAACACCTACGTTCACTGATCGAGTCGAACCGAATTGTTCGATTTTCACGACCCGCTTCGCACTTGCGAGCAGCTCATCGCTTAGCCCCGGGCCTTCCGCGCCGAACACAAGCACGGCATTATGGGGAAGTTCAGTTGAACCGAGAGCTTGAGCCCCGTCGACGATATCAACGGCAATAACCTCCCTATCCGACTTTTTCATCGTCTCCAAAAAATCTTGCACCGTTTTGTAGTAGTACAGATGCAAGTACGCATCGGTTTTCATCGCTCCCCGCTTATTCCACTGTTTTCGCCCGATAATGTGCACCTTACGAACGTTGAATGCATTCGCGTTACGAATGATCGTCCCCATATTGAAGTCACGCTCTACGTTTTCAACGGCGATCTCCAACTCGCTACGGGAAGTATCAAGGTCGGCGACGATTGCCTCGACAGGGAGATGACGGTATCGGTCGACAACGTTACGGGTATCTGGCTCTTCGGTATTCATATGTTCTTATTGTACTTGAAATGAATGGGCCCGCGGCCCGTAGATGGAGGTCCGGCACTATAGCGAACACTCCACCCACGGGAAGCGGGCCTACCGGTAGGTGCGGTCATACGTGATGACGTGGACGATGTCGTCGGCACCACCGCGTACCATCTCCAGCATCCGCCCACCGGGCTGGGTCACGACGTACTGCGGATTACCGATCGCGATGTTGAAGAACATCTGCTGATGCTCAGTGATAGTGACCGGCTGGTTCGGCAGCAGCTCACCCGCCTCGCCCAGCAGCGACAGGTCCTTCGTCGTCAGTACGTGCTTCCCACCCAGGAAGCCCGCGCTTTTGAGCGTGAAGTCGCCAGGCAGCACTTCAGCGATGAATCTCGAAATGATCACAAGGGCTCCATCCTGTCATATATCCGCACCTTGCGGATGCACCTAAGTATCCTCCCTGTAAACAATCTCGCAAGCGTAAACGAAAAACAACCCGTATCGGGTTGTCATATCTTGGTGCGGATAAGAGGACTTGAACCTCCACGCCCTTGCGGGCACTAGCACCTGAAGCTAGCGCGTCTACCAATTCCGCCACATCCGCATATTGTTCATGCGCGAGCGCGTCTACGATTGTTACGTAATCCGCCGCATTCGCATGTGTCGCCTAAAGCTATCTTAGTGTATCACTACTTTCGTAACTTGTCCGCAATGCGGCGATAAGACTTCGTAATTCATTCTTCTGTTTGACGCCAGGGTTCAGTGTACCAAACGGGTCGAAGACTTGGCGGACCTGCTCATATACCGTGGCAACTTCTTCATCAAGCTGTTCCCAAGCAGCATTCGCTTTCAATCGTCCTTCCGCACCGTCAGATACGACCGCACCCCCGCTTCTATCGACAACGACCGCATATTCAGTAAGAAGCTTGAAAAGTTTCTGTTTGTCGCTGACGGTATCAAGTTTCAATCGCGGGAAGATGTCGTATGTGCCGTTCAATACGTTCAATGTCACCGGAAGCTCCAGGTGATGCTTGGCGGCTAATTCACCTAGGGCGATTTCAAACTCTTCACGACGGTTACTCGGTATCCATGCCCCGTCGATAAGCGGCACGGAGACATGATCGTCGTTCGCCCCGAGGCGGACAGCTTGCGAGATGTCCGCGACAGGTAAAAATTCTGCCTCGTCGCGCTCACTCGAATCGACCATACCAGTGTTAATTTTACTTAGTAGCTTGCGGAGCTTCTTAAGCTTATGGCCCTGCGCGCGGTCGCTGAAATCATTAAAGCGAATATAAATGACTGCGCCGATTTGATCGACAGATCCTAGCAGGTGGAACTGCGAACCGTTCTTGGCGGCTCGGCGGAACAGTTCACCGTCAAGCAGCGAGAGCTCGGCAGGTTCCAGCTCCACCAGCCGCTCGCTGAGGTCACGCGCGGTCTGGAGTGAATCCGCCACGATGACCGCATGAGTGTTATCGTTAGAATAAAAATCGGTTTTGAGCACCACTTCAGAAATGATCCCCAAGGTGCCTTGGCTTCCTATGAAAAGTGGCGTCAAGTTGAACGATCCGTCTTTTGCACGGATATCAGCGATCGCCTTGTAACCGGTCGTGTCGCTCGCGGTGTCTTTCGCTAGCCGCTCAATGACCTCGGCGTTATCTTCAAGGATCCCCTCGAGCTTTCGGTAGATTTCACCCTCGAGTGTCTGGAGGCCAAGCTTCTTGTTTACTTCACGGTGTGATACTTTTCCCGTCTCGATGACGTCGCCGTTCGCAAGGACGACTTCCAGCCGCTCGATCGCATCGGATAACGCCCCGTTCGTGCCAAGGACACCACCCGAAATCGCGCCCCCTACCGTTGTGACGCTTTGCGTCGTACGATTGATACCCGGCAAGCTGAGGCCGAGCCATTTTAATGTGTGAGAAAGCGTCTCAAGGGATACACCCGGCTGGACATGGACAAGCTTATCTTTCTGGGCGATCTGAATGATGTTATTGAGGTGTACCGACGTATCAATGACGACACCCTTACCGATTGCGGCGCCGGTCGTATCCTTGCCGAACCCACGCGGCGTGATTGCCACGACATGTCCTTTTTCCGCGAGCTGCCAGGTAAAGCGGGCGATCTTACGGATATCATTCGTTACCCGAGGGAAGGCAACAATTTCAGGGGTAAGGGAAAGCACGCTCGTATCCGTTGAGAATTTTTTACGAAGCGACTTTGCACTACTTACTTCACCCAATAAATGTTCGTTCAAATAGGTGGCAATTTTGTTCATTATCCCCTGTTCCTCTATATCTTGGTTCTATCATAGCACAAGGAGGCGTAAGCAGGATGTATTTAATGGGTCCGGTAAGTTAGCCCTTTAAAATAGCCTTATTGTCTGCTATACTGTTCGAATAAGCGCGAGTGGTGGAATTGGTAGACACGCTAGTCTTAGGAACTAGTGCCGCAAGGCGTGAAGGTTCAAGTCCTTTCTCGCGCACCAATATATGAAAGTCCCAAGGGGCTTTTTTATTTTGCTCATGCTTCGGTAATTACCGCGTCCATCCTATACTTGCCTTACATGGAACGGCCACTTTCCACTTCGAACGAAATTTTTGACCCTGCGAAGCGGCTTGATAAGCTACAGCAGCTTCGGGTATCACTTGACCTCCCTGAACTTTCTATAGAGCCAAATAAAGAGGACCATGCGACCTTCCCAAGTATCGGTATAGAAATTGAAATGACGTGGGATCAAGCGCTTGAAGACCTCCGTGAACGATGGCTTGGGTCACCCGACCGACCAGAACATTACCCGAAACATTCACCCGTCTACCAGGAGATGTCGCAACTCCACCGCGCCAATGATGCACGGCTTCGACCCGTGCTTGAAATGATTTCTCGAACCATTCCGAGAGTAGGGTTCGATGCCTATTGGGAATTCTCTTTCCAGCCAACCCGACATACGACCGTCCTAGACGCTGAGGTACAGACCCTTTATGATGCAAACATCCTCGTACCGGACGTCGCCTACGCTACCCATATGACCATTGCCGGGATTCCGAATGCTCGTGACGCCTTTGCTATTGCCTGCCTGCTCGAACAAGCCGGCGGCAGTACACCCGGACGTATCGAAAGAGCGATCGTCAGTAAAAAAGGTGCCTGGGCTCAAAAAGGAACCGGTGGCGTACTAAAACGGTATGCGAACGAGTTGGTCGGCGATGACACCGTAGCATATGAGTTCCGTACCTTACTTTGTACGTCCCCTGAACAAATGAGTGCGCTACACCGAATCGGCCAAGACGCTGCTTGGATGAGCATTCATGATCCAGCCCGGTGGAAAGCCATCCGGGCCGACATTGAACATGAACTCAAAGCACATAACCTTCCCCTTGAAGCATGGGGCACCCCTAAAATACAGCCAGAGATATGGCGCACCTATAGCGCCCAGTTACTTGGTTCGGCAGCCCTTGCGAACTAGCTTGTATATCTAAAGAAAAAGAGAGCGCCTAAGCACTCTCTTTTCGATAGAACGCTAGGGCCGCATCTCCGTAACTACGATTGTCCACCACAACAACTCCTAATTCGGTGGGCACCTCACCTCTACCTGGGTACGATAATACCATAAGCCCGTTCGGTTTTAACAGCCCTATTAATTTCATAGCTGTGGATAACTGTGGATCATGATATGGCGGGTCGATGAATATGATGTCGAAGCGCTCGTCGGTTGTTTCCATCCAGCTCGACACAGGGGCTTTGATAAGCTTAGACTGGCTTTGCAAACCCAATGTTTTGATATTGTTCTCAATCACGTTTTGGGCGACACGGTCACGTTCTACGAAAGTCGCATGGGCGGCGCCACGGCTGAGCGCCTCTAGTCCGATTGCACCACTTCCCGCAAAGGCGTCAAGAATTACCGCCTCCTCTAGTTCACCCCCATGCATACTGGAAAGCATGTTAAAAAGCGACCCGCGAATCCGCTCACCCATAGGGTGCGTGCGCTTCGTACCGGAGCCTTCGATGATACGCCCACCGAGGCGGCCTGAGATAAGTCGAATATTCATACTACTTAATTATATTATACCACAAAATAAGTTATTTAGCAATAATCCCCTTTGAGGCGGCATACCACGCAAGACATACAGTCTTGCTGATGATCGGCACAAGCTTCCGTCGGCTGACATTACCTAAGTTCACTGACCAGCCGGTCTGGGCGAACTCTTCATACATACCAAGGTCGTTCACTTCTTTCAGTGCATCTAGAAAGGTTGGAACAAACCCTTCTTTCTCGATACGTTTGAAATCTTTTTCGCGCAGGCCGATATCATTAAACTTGCTAATCGTAATCGATGAGGCGATACCGAGTTCGAATGACCAGTGGAGGTTGAATACCCCCCTTGTTCCCCAATATTGCCAATTCTTTTTAAGCATATCGCGTTTACCCGTACCCTTGATAACGATCTTGTCGTAGCGGGTACGACGTTCGGTGTGCGGCTTACCCCACAGCTCTTCGATTTTTTCGGCAAGCGGATAATGGTGCGCTGGGGTTAGGCCGTCGACGATAGCATGCGCCAGCCACGACGCCTCGAAGGCGGACCGCTCCTCATCATGTTTCTCAAGAGCCTTCGATAGGTTGTATATATGGTCATTTATCAGACCAACCAGCTGATCGTCAGGACCAGCGGAAGGACTGATAAAATGCCATGGCTCGTCAACAGAAGGGCTTTTGTTTTTTATACCGTCAGGACCGTTTCGACCTTCGAAGTGCAATATCGACCTGATTGTAGGAAAAAAGCTGCTATGCCCCATATGGTGCGTGAAGTGACGCTTCGCGATGCGGTCGATGCGCTGGTGGACACCGACAATATTGCCGGAACTGTGACGGAAGGTTGTGCCTGAATACATATGCTTAATTTAAGGTGGTCACCCGTTGATAGGTTTCGACCTGCTTTGCTAACTGTTCATAGTGTAGCAGATTTTGCTGCGTCGTAACGAACCATTCAGCTGCTTTCTGTGCCCTAGCAATCAGCTGGGTGTCACCAAGCGTCGCGACCTGTAGATTAAGGGCACCGTGTTGGGCCCGCCCGTAAATTTCACCTGGTCCACGAAGTTTCAGGTCAACCTCTGCCAGGTAAAAGCCGTCGTTGCTTTTTTCAATTTCCTTGAGGCGTTGTGACGGCGCTTTTGAATCGCTTGGCACGATATAACAGTAGCTTTGGTGCTCGCTTCGGCCCACCCGGCCACGGAGCTGGTGTAATTGCGCCAACCCGAAACGGTCGCCATCCTCGATCAGCATGACCGTGGCATTCGGCACGTCCACCCCCACCTCTACCACCGTCGTGCTGACTAAGATATCCGTTTTACCTTCGGCGAACGACTGCATGACGGCATCTTTTTCTTCGGAACTTAGTCGGCCATGAAGCAGCCCGATAGTGCGGTGCTTGAAAATTGAGTTTCGAAGACGCTTATATTCTACCTCGACACTTTTCAACTCGTTGGACGGATTGCTATCAATCACGTTGCAGATGACATACGCCTGCCGCCCTTTCGCGATTTCAGCGTCAATCAAGTCATACAGCTGCGGTCGGCTATTCGGCGACCATATCTTAGTCTGTATCGGTTTACGGTTGGCTGGTTTTTCATTTAACACCGAGATATCGAGCTCGCCGTAGACCGTCAACGCAAGGCTCCGAGGGATCGGTGTCGCGGTCATAGCTAACAGATGGGGCATCTTGGTCGCCTTCTTCAGCAACTCTTGGCGCTGCGCGACACCGAAGCGATGTTGTTCATCGATCACGACGAATCCTAGCTGATTGAATAATACCTTCGACTGAATAAGGGCGTGGGTGCCGACGACTATATCAACGTCACCGTTCTGAATAGCCCCGTACAACGCTTCCCTTACCTTGCCTTTTACACTGCCGGTCAGTAACCCGACAGACACGCCGAACGGGCTCAGTAGTTTTTCCAAGGTAGTAGCGTGCTGGCGAGCGAGGATTTCCGTAGGGGCCATTAGCGCGGTCTGGAAACCTTCATGCGCCGCCTGTCGTGCGGCTAGTCCGGCGACCACTGTCTTGCCCGCCCCTACGTCGCCCTGTAGTAAACGGTTCATCGGTACCTTTTTTTCGAAATCCTGAAGAATATCCCACGATGCAACGCGCTGCGCATTCGTTAGGGCGAAAGGAAGGTGCGAAACAAAATCTTTGACGACCTGTTGATTGAAGGGAATGTGCCACCCTTCGAGCTGTGCGTTTGCCTGCTTGTTATACTGGCTCGCCAGCAACAACTGGAACAGTTCTTCGAACGCCAGCCGCTCACGGGCTTTTTCGATTGATTCAGCAGTCTCTGGAAAATGCATACCAAGAACAGCATCGCTATAGGAAATGATTTTCTCACGCTGCACAAGTTCCGGGGGTAATGTCTCGGGCAACATAGTAGCAAGCGGGCGTAACTCTGCGAGTATTTTACGCACAAGTTGCGTTTTCAGCCCAGCGATCGCAGGATAGATCGGCAGTATACGATCAGTCTGAACCAGAACTTCACTTACTTTCTCAGCGCTTGGATTGGTGAGTTGATACCGGTTGTAGCTGAACTCAAATTCACCAGAGAAAAAGAATTCGTCACCTGTTTTAAGCTGCGTCGCCCTATACGGCTGGTTAAACCATACCGCCTGGATCTTCCCTGTTGCGTCCGCGAGCGTCGCAGTCGTTACCTTCATACCGCGGCGAACCGGCCGAGTTTCTACTTTCTCGCAGCGGGCTTTCACTGTTACTTTACCTGGTTGTATATCCGAGATTGACGTCACATGGGAAAAATCCTCATATTTTCGAGGCAGGAATGTCAGGAGCTCGCCGACGGTTGTCAGCCCGGCAGCAGCGAACTGCTCGGCGGAACGGGGGCCGACGCCTTTTATTTTCTCGAGTGATGTCGCGAGGTTCATGTCCTTATTCTAGCGAACAAGGATGAAATTGTTCTTACCCTTTTTGATGAGTGTGACGCTTTCGATTGACTGGTCGTCAGCGATTTTCTCGCCGTTCAGCGACACACCGCCGCCTGATAGCAGCCGGCGCGCTTCACCGTTACTTGCCACCACACCGGTACTTACTAAAGCTTCGATGACGGTCATACCAATGGAAACGGTAGGAATTTCACCCGCTAGGATATCGAGCTCTTCGTTACTTAATTCGCTGACTGCTGTTGAACCGAACAGGACGGTCGTCACCTTTTCAACGCTTGCCGTACGCTCTTCGCCGTGCACGATTTTCGTCACTTCGCGGGCAAGAGTCTTCTGAGCTTCTCGCGCACCCGGGTTAGTCGCGACCTGCTGCGCCATCTGTTCGATCGCGTCTTTGTCGAGTAAGGTATATACTTTCGCGTAATCCACGACACCTTGGTCATCAGCGTTGAGCCAGAATTGGTAAAACTTATAGACGCTCGTCTTATTCGCATCAAGCCATACAGCGCCGTCTTCAGACTTACCGAACTTCTTGCCGGTCGCCTTGTTATAAATAAGCGGCGTGGAATACACATTCGCTTCACCACCCTCAATACGGCGGATAAGATCAACACCCGCAAGCGAGTTCCCCCACTGGTCGGCACCACAGACCTGCAACGTAACACCGTATGTGCGGTATAAGTGAAGGAAATCATAGCCTTGGATCAATGAGTAGCTGAATTCTGCATAACTAATACCAGATCCACCCTCACCGATACGTGCCTGGACGAATTCGCGCCCGAGCATGAGGCTCAAGGGAACATGCTTACCTACTTCTCTTAGGAAGTTTAAATAATTGAAGTCTTTGAACCAATCATAGTTATCTACCAGTTCGAACGGTTGTCCAGCAAATACGGTGTCGTATTGTTTCGCAATAGATGCTTTATTTCGAGCAATATCATCGAGCGTCTGAAGATTACGCTCGTCTTTCTTTCCGTCAGGGTCGCCGATCATACCTGTTGCACCACCTACGAGCAGGTACGCTTTGTGACCAGCTTTGATGAAATGATATACCATCATGGCGGCTGCCAAGTTACCGATAGTCATACTGTCCGCGGAAGGGTCGACACCCCAATAGAATGAGATCGGGCCTTCGTCTAAGGCTTTGATATCGTCGTAGGTCATTTGGTTGACAAAGCCGCGCCAGGTCAACTCTTCGGATAACGTCATACCGTCTCTCTTTCTCTATTATATTACTGTGACAGTATAGCAAATAATTTCCTCGTTGACTTGGAAAATGGTGCTATAATGGGAACAGTAAACTGCTTATGAGAAGTATATGGTGAGTAAGAAAAAACCGACCCGCAAGATCAGCTTGTATTCCAACTTATCGCAAAAACGAAAAGTGAAGAAAGATGGCGAGGCACGCAAACGTGCTGAGTATCTTGCTACGCTCCCGAAGCACCCTGTAAAGCGCTTCATTTATCGCCTGCACCCGAAACGTTTCTGGGCCTACTGGTTCAGCAAGCGTGGGATGATCATGGCACTAAAAATCGCCGGCATCAGCACCCTGCTCGTAGCCTTATTCGTCGGTGGGCTATTTGCCTACTTCCGTAAAGACCTTGATCAGATCCGCCCAGGCGAAATCGATAAGCGCGTTCAATCGACGGTCACGAAATACTACGACCGCAACGGGCAACTGCTCTGGGAAGACAAGGGCGATGGAAACTATAAGTTAGTCGTGAAAAGCGAAGACTTGAGCGACAACCTTAAGAAGGCCACCGTCGCCATCGAAGACCGTGACTTCTTTACCCACAGCGGGGTAAGTATCTCCGGTACGGTACGCGCAGCGGTCAACAACTTTACTGGTGGTGATGTCCAGGGTGGGTCTACCCTTACCCAGCAACTGGTGAAGCAAGTTTTCTTCGCCGACGAGGCAGGCGACCGTGGCCTTGGTGGTATTCCTCGTAAGATCAAGGAGCTCATCCTTGCCGTAGAAATCGAACGCATGTATGACAAGGACCAGATCCTGACCCTCTATCTTAATGAATCACCATACGGTGGCCGACGAAACGGTGCGGAGTCCGGTGCGCAGACATACTTTGGTAAGTCAGCAAAAGACCTCACGCTTGCAGAAGCATCGTTGCTCGCGGCTATCCCACAGAACCCTGCCGTATACGACCCGTACAATGTCATCGGGCATGAAGGTCTGATTAACCGGCAACACACTGTGCTGAAGGCAATGAAGGAAGTCGGATATATTACTCAGGCGCAGTACGACGAAGCGATTGCGGTGCCTATCCTCGATAACGTCAAACCGCAATCAAGCCAATACGAAGGTATCAAGGCTCCGCACTTCGTACAGATGGTACGTCAACAGCTCGAAGATGAACTCGGAAAAGCAACCGTCGGTAAGGGTGGCCTGTCGGTCACTACAACGCTCGACCTTCGTATCCAAGATAAGACACAAGAAGCGATCAATGATATGTTCAACTCAAGTACTCCTAACTGGGCCGGCTTCTCTAACGGGGCTGCAACGGTTGAAGACACTCAGACCGGTCAGATCGTCGCCCTTGTCGGAAGCCGTGACTTCAACTACGAAGGCTTCGGCCAGGATAACGCAGCGACCGCGTACATTCAGCCAGGGTCTACAATCAAGTCACTTGTCTATGCAGAGCTGTTTGAACAAAAAGCCCAAGGGCAGCAAAACTACGGAAGCGGAAGTATCTTGGTTGACGAGCGCATCGACAGCATCTACGGAAGCGAGCTGAAAAACGCCGACCAAACCTACCGAGGCGCAGTCACTATCCGCTCGAGCCTCGCGACCTCCCGTAACGTCCCTGCGGTAAAGGCTATGTACATTTCTGGTGTCGAACCGACCATCAAGGAAATCCGTGAAATGGGTGGTACGAGCTACTGTACTGTCGGTGCAGATACCCAGGCTGGGCTTGCCTCAGCAATCGGTGGGTGTGGTATCAAGCAGGTTGACCTAGTCAACGCCTACGCCTCACTGGCTCGCGGGGGTATTTACAAGCCGCAGTCAAGCGTACTTGAAGTAAAGAACAGTTCCGGCGAAGTATTAAAGAAATGGTCTGACGTCGAAGGCAAACAAGTCATCAGCGCTCAGTCAGCTTACATCGTGAGCGACATCCTTACTGACTCGGGTGCGAGCGCATCACTCGGTAACTATGCAGCCAAGAACATTCCAGGCGTTAAGACCGCTACCAAGACCGGTACATCCGACAAGGGTGGAAACGCGAAAGACCTTTGGATGATGAGCTACACCCCTGCCCTTACCATGGGCGTCTGGTTGGGTAACCCGGATACGACAATCTTGAAGAATGGTAACTCGTCACTCGGTAGTCCGATTGTCGCGAAAGTTATGGACTTCGCACACAAGCAAGTCTACGCACCCGAAGGTAAATGGAAATCAGGTGATTGGTTCAGCCCTCCTCAAGGTATCCAAAAAGTGGGTAATGAAGTCTACCCTTCATGGTGGAGTAAGTCTCAAGGCCAGAACAACGCGAAGCTGACCTTCGACCGTGTATCACGAAAGAAAGCAACTGAATGTACGCCTGCTGGTGCACGCATCGAACTCGATGTCATCAAGACTACCGACCCTGTCAGTAAGAAGGAATCGTTCGGGAACGTTCCCGATGGATACAACTCAAACGAGAACGATGACGCGCACCGCTGTGAGGACGCCAAACCAACACTGGGCTCAGCCACGGCAACCAATAACAACAATGGCACCTGGACGATCAGCGTGACCGTCAACCAAGGTACTTTCCCATTATCTGATAGCAGCGTGACTATTGACGCTAACGGCGCCCTCTCCGTCAGCCGAAGCGGGAATACCTACCGCGCAACGTATACAGGAACCAGTGACCCTATAGCCACGAGTAATGTCATCGTGAACGTCACTGACAACGGGTACTACACTGCGAGCGCGACCTATTAGCGATAATACCCAACACGCTTAAGTATCAGACACTAAGTAAAAGACCACCGCATGGTGGTCTTTTGTATGGGGCAGCGACTTACTTGTTCGCAAGCTCGACGAGGCTATCTTCCGGTGACTTACGCGTACGACGATTTGATTGTTGTCGTGGCTGCTGCTGTGGCTGTTGTGTACGCTGTGGCCGCGACTGAGATTGCCTCGGTTGCCCCGCGGGCTTTTGCGGCTGCTGTGAAGGCGCTGGTGCCGTTTGCTCTGGGATCAGTGCTTCCTTTTCTTTGCGCTGCTGTGTCTGCCTTCCGGTCGGCTTTTGCTGCTTCTTCGGCTGCTGGTTGGGTTGAGAGGCTGATTGCGCGAGCTTCGCAAACATCATCTTACCAGCCGCGGTCTGCAAGCTTCGAATAAACTCTACTTCTACAGTCGAACCGACAAGCTTATGGGCGTGTTCGACGACCACCATAGTGCCATCTGGAAGGTGCCCTACCGCTTGATGTGCATCATTTCCCTTTTGCGTCAGGTGAATCATGATCTTTTCACCCGGTAAGTACGCCATTCGAAGTGATTTTGCGAGTTCATTGACATTCAACACCTGTATGCCCTCGACGACAGCGACCTTATTGAGGTTATAGTCAATCGTACAAAGTGCGCCATTATGTTTCTTAGCAAGGGTGAGTAGGCGATTGTCAACTCCCTCTTCGGCGCGAACACCGTCCGCAAAGATGACGGTCGTTACAGCAGTGATTGATTGTAGCTGATTGATAATATCAAGTCCATGACGAGCGCGTGAACGTTTTTCAGTATCGGCGTTATCCGCCAAGAACTGAAGTTCTCCTACGACACTTCGAGGAATATACAAAGGGCGTGTAATAAACCCCGATTCGGCTATTGCAATGATACGTCCGTCGATAAGTACCGACGTATCCACGAATACCGGTGATTGCATCGCCCGTTGCTGTTTTCGCGCCGATGTGACCGTCAAGTAGGTCGTTTCTGCTGCTATGACAAGCAGCGTGATAATAAGTAATGTTTCCATATGCTCCTTATTGGAGGTAGTCGATTAAGGCGGATCGCAAATCGCTCACCTCTGTTATAAATGCTGTTTTGTGTGATTGCTTCGGCGCGACCGCTCGGGTAAATCCAAGCTTCTTCGCTTCAGCGATTCGTTTCTCAACTCCGATGACCGTTCTGACTTCACCGCCAAGGCCTACCTCGCCGAAGACAACGGTTTTTTCATCGATTTGCCTGCTTGCAGCGGCGCTCGCGATGGCCATGCAGATAGCTAGGTCAGCCGCTTGGTCGCTTAGTTTTAATCCGCCTACGACATTGATGTAAATATCTTTGTCGGATAAGTTCAATTTCGTGCGCCGCTCTAGAACGGCAATGAGTAGATTGAGACGGTTTAAATCAAATCCGCTAGCAGTACGCTTAGGATACCCGAAACTGGTCGGATTGACAAGTGCCTGTATCTCAACAAGAAGCGGGCGAGTCCCTTCAAGTGTCGCCAGAACGACTGATCCATCGGCCGATTGTCGTTCGGCAAGTAACGCGGCCGATGGGTTATCAACCACCCGAAGACCTTGTTCATACATTTCAAATATAGCCGCTTCACTCGTTGCGCCGAAACGGTTCTTTGCCGCGCGTACAACCTTAAATCCACCGTACCTATCACCCTCGAACTGTAATACGACATCGACGAGGTGTTCAAGTACTTTTGGCCCAGCGATACTTCCCTCTTTCGTCACATGACCCACCAGAATGACGGCAGACCCGGCCGACTTAGCTGCACGTATCAGTACGTTACTACTATTCGTAATCTGGCTGACCGTCCCCGGGGCACTGGTCATTTCATCAACCGATACGGTTTGGATAGAGTCTACGACAATCAAGCCATACGCGCCCGCCTGTATAGTGGCGGCGATATTGTTCGCACTTGTCGAGGCAGCGAAATCGAGCTTATCGGAACTTGAAGCACCGAGCCGCGAAGCACGAAGAGCGACTTGATGTGCCGACTCCTCACCGCTGATATACAGGACCGGTACCCGCTGAGCGATATCAGCAGCCACCTGAAGCAACAAGGTACTTTTACCGATACCGGGCTGACCAGCCAATAGCGTCACTGAGCCTGGTACGATACCACCCCCAAGAACAGTATCGAGGTCAGGCACACCCGTTTCTATCCGGCTCACTACGCTTTCGTTCGTCGCGAGCTTCAAAGATTGCACGACAAGCTTCTTTCCCGTCACACCGGCTTTATCGACCGATGACTGCCCGGAAGAAGTCGCCGCTTGCTCGACAAGCGTATTCCATTCGCCACAGTTTTCACAGCGTCCGGCCCACTTGCTATATGTGGCACCGCATTGCTGACAGACAAATTGCGTTTTTGATTTCACCATACTTCCAGTATACCTTTCTAGAGCGACGGCGTCTGCTCGATTGCCTGGAAACTATCGATACTTTGATTCAATAGTTCTATTTGGGAAGCGATATTCTGGTATTCATTGCGGTATCCGTTATACCGCTCCACATCGGCATTGATAGAAAGCCTCTCGGACTCAAGCTGATCAGAACGATTTATCAGTGCATTCCGTTCGTTATTGAATTGGGCCATAGAACTAAACTGCCCTGCTGAAGCCCGTTCGTTGAATGCGCTGATATCAGCTGTTAACTGTGCGGATGACGTATCGTATGCCGTCAAGCGTGACTCAATCGACACACTTAGTTCCCCCATCAGTGCGTAGAGTTCGTCCGCCCGTCCGTAAAGCTCTTTGTAGACAGAATCATATTTTTCATGGTGCCCCAACACCGTTGCCCGATCAAAATAACTTTCATAATAGGCTTCCAATTCCGTCCCCAAGTCGGCTACTTCGGTGCCAAGAATCGAATGGAGCTCGTTCACATACTCACCCGGCTCGGTGCGTTCGTAATAGGCCATCCGGTCTTGCAACTCCTGGTCTGTGATCTTTTGGTATGCCGCTTCAAGTTGGCTCGTGATAGTCGCTTGCTCGTCAGCCGACAATCGGTGCCATGCGGCGTGGAGCATCTCGTGTACCGCAGTGACTTCCTCTATGCCGTCTAGCCGCTCGTTTGTAATGTCGTAAATATAGATCTGACCTGTACCGGTATAGCATCCAAGAATCGGGCTTCCAACCTCTTGCCGAGGACAATGTCTATTAAAGTCTTCTTGAGTAGCAACGACAGGCTGTGTCGTATAAAAATAGAATCTTCCTTTGTCAGTAAATTCAGACCGCTCCTCGATAGTCGCGATGGCACTTGAAGGGGTATACGACCAAACAGTCAGCTGGTCGATGACGAATTGCCGGTTGAGAATAACCCAACCGGCAAGAGCCACGAAGGCGACACCTATTAAGGCTGAAATGATCTTCCAGGCAGTCTTAGTCTTCGTGCTCGACATTGAATACTATCTTTCGTTTTACCGCTGTTGCTTTTAATACAGTACCTTTTTCATACTCACCAGACAAAATGCCATCGGCGATATCGTGTTCTAACATATCCTGCATCGCACGTCGGAGTGGCCGGGCACCGTACTTCTCATCGTATCCCTCTGCAATAACCAGTCGCTTTACTGGAGGGGTCACTACGAGGTGCACACCCTTTCGAACCAAACGCTCTTGCAGCTCGCTGAGCAACGTATCGAAGATTTTTTCCACCTCCTTGCGGGTCAATGCTCGGAACGTAATGATCGAATCGAAACGGTTGATGAGCTCTGGGCGCATGAGTTTCTCGAGTGCTTTTCGTGCCGAGGCGGCATTGGCAGCATGTACCTGATCCAATTGCCGTTCATCCTGTTTGTTCGCAACATGGAAGCCAAGGCTTGATTCGCGCATCATTTCCTCGGCGCCTAAATTGCTCGTGAGGATGATGATCGTGTTGGTAAAGTCGACTGCCCGACCTTTCGCGTCGGTGATCTTTCCGTCCTCTAATAATTGGAGGAGCAGATTAAAGACTTCCCTGTTCGCTTTTTCAATCTCATCGAACAATACAACACTATAGGGTTGGCGACGAATCTTATCTGTCAACTGCCCGCCATCATCGTACCCAACATAGCCTGCAGGCGCCCCTACGAGACGACTCGTGGTGTGACGCTCGCTGAACTCGCTCATATCGATTTTAATAAGCGAATCTTCACTTCCGAATACTTCGCGTGCGAGTACTTTGGCCAGCTCTGTCTTACCGACACCAGTTGGCCCCATGAATACAAAGGAGCCTATAGGGCGCTTACTGCTCGCTACCCCGCTCCGGCTGCGGCGAATCGCGCGGGAAACTTTCTCGACGGCCTCTTCTTGGCCGATAACATATTTACCAAGGTGAGATTCAAGGGTACGAAGCATTTTTGCTTCCGACTTCTGGACCCGTTTTACCGGAATACCGGTCATCTGTGCGATAGCATGTGCAATATCGTCATCAGTCAGTTGGACTGGTGATTTACTGTCGTTTTCCGCACGGGATGCCTCGAGGCGTTCGTTCAGCTGGCTGATGCGGGTCTTGTAGAGCGCTGCCCGTTCGTAATCTTCAGCCGTGACTGCCTCTTCCATCTTTTCATTAAGATTCTTGAGCTGCTTCATGTAATCACGTACTTTACTTGGCTTATGACCCGTCTTTACCCGTACACGGGCAGCAGCTTCATCAAGGACGTCAATCGCCTTGTCAGGCATGAACCGTTCACTAACATACCTGTCAGCCATGTATACGGCATCCTCGATAAGTTCGTCATCGATTGCGACGCCGTGGTGCTTTTCGTAGTACGGCTTAAGGCCTTTCAAAATCGCGACCGTGTCTTTTACCGATGGCTCAGGAACGACTACGGACTGCAGTCGGCGCTCAAGGGCGGTGTCTTTCTCGATATGCTTGCGGTATTCTTCCAGGGTCGTAGCGCCGATAAGACGGACCTCACTTCGAGCAAGGGCAGGTTTTAGCATGTTTGCTGCGTCCAAAGCGCCTTCAGCGGCGCCTGCGCCAACGATGAGGTGAAGCTCGTCGATAAACACGATGACATTTTTTTGTTCTTTAAGTTCGGACATGACCTTTTTCAACCGTTCTTCGAACTCACCACGGTATTTCGTACCGGCGATCATGCCCGCTAAGTCGAGTTGGATGATGCGCTTATCAAGCAGGTGCTCTGGGACATCTTCGCTCGCGATGCGTTGCGCCAAACCTTCGACGACCGCTGTCTTACCAACGCCAGGCTCACCGATCAAAACAGGGTTGTTCTTGGTACGTCGGCTTAAGATTGTCACGATACGCTCTTCTTGTTCTTTGCGCCCGATAACAGGGTCAAGCTGGCCCGCCTTCGCCTTTGCGGTCAGGTCGGTACCGAATACCCCAAGAATGCCTTTTTCGCGTGGCGGTTTCGGCGCACGCTCGATTTCCTCGACTTCTGACTCACTATTGCGATCAAGGTATTCCTCAAGTTCAGCCATAATCTCAGCGATGTCGACGTTCATATCACGAAGCAGCACCGTCGCGCGGGCATTCTTCTGTGAAAGGATGCTATACAGGATATGTTCCGTCCCTAAGTACTCCTGGCGGAATTCCTGGGCCACGTCCCAGCTCATTTTCAACGTAAGTTTCGCCGTCTCACTGAGGCTTTTCGTCATGATTCCAGGCGTGAAATTATTAACAGTAATAGGAACTGCACTTAAAGCAGTTTGTGCCTTATCAAGGGTCACCCCCGCGTCGGCAAGTATTTTAGCCCCGACAGATGCCCCTTGCGCCATAACGCCAAGCAGTAAATGTTCCGTCCCGACATACGGGCTACCGTAGCCCTGCGCGATGAGAGTCGCATGATGAAGGCTCGTCCGAGCGTTATCGGTCAAGTGAGAGATGAATTCTGCAAAATCATCAGCCATGTACTTATTATCTATCCTCCATACCATGAAGCACAAGAGGAATTATTACCTCTTTGTCCATATATCTAGTATAGCAAAGTTGGCACTCTATGCAAGTGAGTGCTAATTCTCGGGCAGAGCGGGTCCGAACGAAGTCGAGGTATGTTCGCCAGCCGTCCATGACCAGTTCTGAGTATTACCATCTCCGTATGAATAAAGCTGACTTGTTTCGGTGAGCATTACCCCGTCGACATTAAACGCTGCAGTTCCTGACTGGCCACCGGATCGCAAACAATAATACATTCCCGTGGCGGGCGTCGAAGACATCGTGAACGTGGCGGCTAATCGCACTTGCTGGTCAGCCGTTAATACCCTTGTGACCGTTCCTGCAGCAGGCACCCCCGACCCTTGGGCAGATGTTTTATACGTATAACTAGCCGTCGCCTTTGACTGGATCATGCAGGAAAACGTATATGTCTTTCCTGCTTCATAGGTAAAGCTTCGCCCGATTCCACTATCTGAAGTGTTCGCTGTCGAAAGCGGCACGCCGTTTGTGCCGACCAGCCGAGCTGACGCCGCGATACCTGTCGTCGTCGCACCATTAGCGAGCGACCAACCGTTTGTATTCGCTTCAAAACTTGGATTGATGACTAAATTCTTCACACACCTCCCCTGCACCACTTGACCGGACTGAGTCATGGCATAAGCAGTGATGGGGTCGGTCGTCGTATTTGTCACGGAGAGACAGAAGGACTTTTGATCATCTGAGGCGTAGTAATCATAGGAAGCGGTTGCGGTATCCCCTGGAAGAGAAAGAGTACTCGTCCGGAAAGTCGTATCAGCAAAATTCGCTTCAGTCGGGTAACGGTCAGTATTTGTTGGGGCATACGAGAGGATTTTCTTTCCGGCCTGAGAGGCGGCGGTATTCACGGCGGAACTTTTTGCCCGGTTCTGGATACCGTTATAGGCAACGATCGTGATAGCCGCAAGGATTGCGATGACCACGATGACGATGAGGAGTTCGACGATAGTGAAACCCGGCGTCGAAGTGCGCCGTGAGGTATAAAAGGGTGCCCACGCTGTCATTAGTTCAAGTGTAGCATAAGCAGCAAGGATATAACAAACAAAACCGCCCCTGTTACGGGGCGGTTCAGGTGAGGGTGAAGTCTATTCTTCGCTGGCTTCTTCGACAGCACTCAGTAGGCTGTCTTCGATGTTCTTCTTCGGCTTTTCAGCCTTAGGTGCTGCCGCAGGAGTACCCTGTTCGATATCAAGCTCGTAGCCAGTAAGGCGACTGGCGAGACGAACGTTCTGCCCACCGCGACCGATCGCGATTGATTGCTGGTCCTCAGAAACGAATACCTTAGCGCGCTTTTCAGCATTGTTCAGCTCAACTCGTACGATTTCAGCAGGGCTTAGCGCGTTCTTGATGAATTGTTCGACTGATTCGTCGTACGTTACGATGTCAATCTTTTCTTGGTCACCAATCTCGTTCATGACCGCCTGCACACGGGTTCCGTGTC
>JBIISZ010000010.1:0-32473 GCA_044340745.1 Saccharimonadales bacterium (SeqCode) | reverse complement strand
GTCGATTGTATATCATCGCTATGAGCCTGTTCGTCGCAGGTACAGCGGTTGCGGCGGCGGCGCCAGGCTTTGAGGTGTTACTTCTAGGTCGAATTATTCAAGCCGGAGGTACGGCAATCATGCTGCCGCTCCTTATGACCACGGTCATGAACCTCGAACCACACGAAACGCTCGGGCGGCGAATGGGGAACATTTCTGTCGTTATCGCTGTGGCCCCAGCGATCGGCCCGACTATTTCCGGCCTTATTTTAAGTCAGCTCAGCTGGCGCTTCTTGTTCGTGTTCGTTCTTCCTATCGCTATAACAATGCTTATCATCGGTATACGACGCATGCGCAACGTCGGCGAGACCGGACACGCACCGATCGATATTCCCTCAATTATCCTGTCAGCGCTTGGGTTCGGAGGGATTGTCTTCGGCCTTAGTAGCGTCGGCGAGGCAGCAGGTGAGGGGAGCAGCGCAGGTCTTATCGCGGCATTAACTATCGGAGTCATAGCGCTGGCGGTATTCATCTGGCGACAGGTTGCGCTACAGAAAAACGGTCGGGCACTTCTTGACTTAAATACTTTCCGTACCCCGACCTTCACCGCATCAGTCATCATGTTCGTCATCTGTATGATGGGGATGTTCGGCGCGCTGATCCTACTGCCAATTTACATGCAGAACGTCCTTGGTTTGTCGGTACTATTGAGCGGACTTTTACTCTTACCTGGTGGATTAGCGATGGGACTACTAGCCCCGTGGGTAGGACGTCTCTACGACAAGATCGGACCACGACCGCTTCTTCTTACAGGCACGATCCTGACCGCACTTTCCCTATGGGGGTTAGCCCTCTCGCTCGACGCGAACAGCTCGTGGGTAGTACTCCTTATCGGCCATATCGTCTTCAGCGTCGGTTTGGCGTTCATCTTCACGCCGCTCTTTACAAGTAGCCTCGGCTCGCTTCCTAAACGTCTCTATTCGTTCGGTTCTGCCACCGTTTCGACAATGCAACAAGTCGCCGCAGCAGCAGGGACCGCGCTCTTTGTCGCCATTATGTCCGGCATCGTCGCGGAAGTGCTTAATACAGGTTCAACACCGGCTGAAAGCTATGCAGAAGGAATTCATATCGCGTTGTTACTCGCCGCAACAATTACTTCGCTCTCTATTATCGCTGCGTTTTTCGTGAAGAGGGCGAAGGCGACTGCGGGGGCACCGGCGGGGCATTAAGAGGAATTGAACAGGTCTCTTAAGGTTGGTAGAATTGTTCAACTGAAGTAATCAGGATATACCGTTGGGGAATCGTACAGCTAAATATACAATCCCTGCACCCCATACTACCCAGGATGGTAATACGGCAAAGAACCATGCTTTACGAATCGCCTTGATGATTCGGTAGGCCTTAGTGTCGCTTGCAACTTCGTCTTTTGCTTTTCCAAATATGACTGAGAGTAAATATTTATCCGCTTTGAACTGCCTGGATAGCGAAACGGGCTCGAACCCGAAGGGAAAATCCGGCGAGCCTTTACTGGCATAGTACTCAGGGACTGATTGTTTGAGATGCTTAAAGAGAGATTGCGAAAGAAATATCGTGGCGATTATCGAAGAGAAAAATACAAAACCTGCGATGATCATTGTTATGATTAGGATTTGTGATTCCATGTGGATAGTATAGCAAATGAGTGGCTGGGTTTTTTCAGGGCGCTATCCGATTTACGTCAGGATTTTTTCTCAAAATACTCAATCACCGCAGGCCAATTTCCGTCACCCCAGAATTGAACTTGTTCGTCATTGGAAATTGAACCAAGTGGCACTTCGTAGCCCTCTGGAATAAATAGGGCATTCGCAGGCCATTCATCTTCATTCGTTATACAATCTGCGATTGATCCCGGCACCTTGACACTAAAGGCCTCCGAGCTTCCGTCCGGAAACCCGATAGCAGTCACATCAATAAAACATGCTGAGCGGTCGCTCTTATCTTGCATGAGGTTGAGGTAGTCTTGAACCCCAAGCCAATCATTCACGTAGCGAATAAACGGACCAGGGAAGCCATTCAGCGCATTAATTTCAAACCCAACATCCATTTTTATACAAGGCGCTCCAACCTCACGCGCCGCCCACACAGCTGAGGACCTCGCGACATCTTCGACCGAATCACTTTGAATTTCAGGAGTATCCAACTTTAATTGAACGAGTTCATACTCACCATCAAGTTTCGAAAAGTACTGTTTCGCTATCTCAAACTTCAGATTATTGCCTGTTACAAAATTAATTTTCATAACTACAGTATAGCAAAAAACACTTTTTACTATGGCTGGGGATGAGGGATTCGAACCCCCGATCACGGGACCAGAACCCGGTGCCTTACCACTTGGCCAATCCCCAACATGTCTGGTACAGATAAGGATTATAGCGTATAGGGGTGAAAAGCTCAATACGGCTTAGGCGCTGAGTGCCTGTGTTCCGTTATCAGGCAGCTCTTGCGGCACTTCGGTTTCATCAGTAATGAAATCTTGAATCCGCCCGAAAAGGTCTTCGTTCATATCAGCGGCGGGGTGGAGTTCATCGCGGATATAATCGGTCAGGTCGATACCACGGCTGCGGATTTCATCGTTCAAAGCGATCATGCGCCCGACGCACTCAAGGCGGCCTTGGCTCGCGGCATCCAGCAGTACACTCCAACGGCCGAGCTCCACCTGAAGCTCCTTCCGTTCCCGTAATAACCGCTCCTCGTCACTTTCTACAGGAGTAGCTAAAGTTTCGGTGAAATGAAGTGCTTCGAGCGTCATATTCGGGTTCCTTTGTTTGTTAGCGTAAGTATACGCCTACCGAGCAACCGTTAGCAATATGCTTTTTTCGCTTATCTATTCATAATAGAATCATGCCCATTGCAGTCGACTTTCTTTCAGGTGATACCGTGTGCGCAGCGAAGCGGCTCCTTGGCTGTCATTTAGTACGCACCTTAGAAACAGGCGAGCAAATCGTCGCCCGGATCGTCGAAACCGAAGCTTATACCCAAACGGACGCCGCCAGCCATAGCTTCAAAGGAAAGACGCCTCGGACCGATGTGATGTTCGGCCCGGCGGGTCATGCGTATGTATATTTTACCTATGGCATGCACTATTGCTTCAATGTCACGACGGGCGCCGAAGGGGAAGGTGCGGCAGTATTAATACGGGCTGTCGAAATTATAGAAGGGGAGGAGTACGCCAAAGCAAACCGGCCCGTAGAAGGGGTGAACCTTACAAACGGGCCGGCGAAGCTTTGCCAAGCTTTGGCGGCTACCAAAGCGTTTAATGGTCATGATTTGTCACAAGTGCCCTTGGAGCTGCGCAGTATGCCAGAAGTAGATGATACGCAAGTCGTTCAGACTACTCGGATCGGCATCCGCAATGCGGTGGACAATCCCTGGCGGTTCTATCTGAAAGATTCGCCGTGGGTTTCTAAGAAGTAACTATGGAAGGTGGTTTCCACCGGTCACGCCGATGACTTCAGCGGTAATGTAGCTCGATTCTTGGCTCGCAAGGAACACATACGCCGGTGCTAATTCCGCCGGCTGGCCTGGGCGACCGAGTGGAACGTCTGACCCGAATTGCTCGAGTTTTTCCTGCGGCTGGCCGTGGCTTGGTTGCAATGGCGTCCAAATAGGGCCGGGTGCGACGGCATTCACGCGAATACCCTTAGGCGCCAACATCTTTGCCAAACTTTTCGTGAATGATGTGATCGCACCTTTGGTCGATGCATAGTCCAGAAGCCCAGGCGAAGGCTGGTACGACTGAATCGAAGTGGTATTAATAATCGAGGCACCTTCGGGAAGGTAAGGAAGGGCGGCTTTCGTAATCCAAAACATCGCGAAGACGTTTGTTTCGAATGTTTTTCTGAACTGGTCGCTCGTCAGGTCTTCTAGGTTTTCTACGAATACCTGCTTACCGGCATTATTCACAAGTATGTCTATTGAACCTCCTAGCGCTACGGCGGCAGCATCAACGAGCTGCTTGCTAAACGACTCATCACTGATATCTCCGGGAATACCAAGCCCTTTGCGGCCTGCTTTCTGAATTTCTTCCAATACTTCGGCGGCATCGGCCTCTTCTTCTGGAAGATACGAAATAACGACGTCCGCACCTTCACGTGCGAATGCAATAGCGGTTGCTCGGCCAATCCCTGAGTCTCCACCCGTCACAAGTGCCTTGCGACCAGCTAAACGGCCAGCACCTTCGTAAGTCTTTTCGCCGTGGTCAGCCTGTGGGCTCAGATTTTGGTCGAGCCCTGGTTCAGGTTGGCTTTGCTTCTCAATACTATCCGCAGTCGGGTACTGCGTGGTGGGGTTTTGGATGGTATGCTGGTTGTCACTCATTAACACCTCCTTCTACCTTAGTGCTTACTTCACTAGTATGGGTGGTGTGGCTGAATTATTTCTGAGAGACGGCAGCGATTAGCTCGTCTTTATACGACGATAACTGAACTTCGCATGTGGCCGCCAGCCGCCTGTCGCGTCGCTATCGTACTGATAAATAGTACCGCCCTTAACTTCGCGGATCTGCACAAGGGCAGGCGAGTACGGCGCAAGCGTCTTATAAAAAGCGATATCTTGCTCGTTGACGACCTTCCGCCCTGGAAATACTTCTTGGAACTTCTGAGTGCCGATTTCCTCGAAATACTGCGGGCGATCCTTTGGCGGTAAGTACGCTTCCGCTGCCAGCCCGATACGAGAGACAACTTTCCTAACATCAGAAAGCAGGAGCTTGGACTCGCCATATATATACAGCATGAGTTGCTTCTTATTATTGAGAAAAAGCGTCGCCTCGACGCTACGGCCGACCGGAATACGGCGAGCAATGACAGAATCAACCGACAACGTCACGCCGAACTGGGCTTTAATCATTCGCTCTAAGGCTACGTCATCGTAGAGCAGGTCATTCATGCCATTATTGTACCACCACCGAAGCATCCGCTGTATACTAAGGGAAGTATGAGTTTCGAGACACGGTACAAAAATCTTAACCCAGCGCAGAAACAAGCGGTCGACACGATCGACGGGCCGGTCATGGTCATTGCCGGCCCCGGTACGGGTAAGACCGAGCTTCTGAGTGTCCGTATCGCGAACATCCTTAAGAAAACCGACACCCTCCCGGAAAATATCCTCTGTCTGACCTTCACTGAAAGCGGACAGGCCGCTATGCGTGAACGCCTCGTTGGCATCATTGGCAAAGACGCCTACAAAGTAGCGATTCACACCTTCCACAGTTTCGGGTCGGAAATCATGAGCCAGAACCGGGAATACTTTTATCAAAGCGCCGTATTCGAAGCGGCCGATGAGCTGAAACAATATGAAGTCCTGCGCGGGATTTTCGAAGAACTCGACTATACCAACCCGCTTTCGAGTATGAACGGCGGTGAATATACGCACCTTTCCGATGCACAGAAAGTGATTTCGGAATTAAAACGGAGCAGCGCCCTGACCAGCGACGAGCTGCTCGCCGTCATCGATCAAAGCGACACCTCCCTGGATAGCATCGAGCGCATCCTCGGGCCAATCTTCGAAGAACGCGTCAGCAAAATGACCGCCGCCAAGCTTCAAGAAGCATATGTTGCTGTGCGCGCCGAAGCAGCGATCACCGAACCGATTTACCAAGTCACACCACTCGCGCACATCATAGCTGATTCGCTGGAAGCGATGCTCGTCGAAACCGATACCGTTCACCCGACCAAGCCAATTACGGCGTGGAAGTCCCGCTGGATGGAACGAAACGACGCGAAGAAATTAGTATTCAAAGACCGTAAGCGGTTGAGCAAGCTTCGATCGTTAGCATATGTATACTACGAGTATTTGGCTCGTATGGAAAAACTTGGCCTATACGATTTCGACGACATGATCATGCAGGTCGTCCATGCTATCGAAGTACATGATGACCTCCGTTATAACTTACAAGAAAAATACCTCTACCTGATGGTCGACGAATTCCAGGATACCAACCTAGCGCAACTCCGTATTCTGCACAACCTGACGGATAACCCGGTGAATGAAGGCGCACCGAACGTACTCGTAGTGGGTGATGATGACCAGGCGATCTATGGTTTCCAAGGTGCCGATAGCAGCAACATTATTACTTTCTCCGAAACCTACCCAAGCCGCCAGCTGATCGTCCTGACGGATAATTACCGCTCTGGGGCAGCCGTTCTCGATACTTCACGCGCCGTCATTCAGCAGGGTGGTGACCGCCTGGAAAGCCGTATACCAGAACTGAACAAGCAGCTCGCTGCCAAGCGTGGCCAGGATGCAACGGTCGCGTTATGGCATGCGCCAAGTATCTCTGCGGAACGCGAAGCGATCATCGAAGGGATTCAGAAAGCGATCAAAGAAGGTGTTGAACCCGGCTCTATCGCTGTCTTAGCCCGCCGTCACGCTGATATTCAAAGCCTGTTGCCATACTTCAGCAACGCCGGCATCGCTGTCCGGTATGAACGTGAAGAGAGTGTACTTGAAAGCCCGCCGATCGTCGCGCTTGAGCATGTCGCGAAAGTCGTGCTTGCCCTCGCCGGTGGCCACCATGACCAAGCCGAAGCGCTGCTTCCCGAACTCTTAGCGCACCCTGCCTGGGATATCCCCGCTAAAGACCTCTGGCGCCTCAGCCTCGATGCATACACCAACCGCCAACCCTGGATGGAAGTCATGGCCAGTACGCCGCGATTCGTGCCGATCCATGAGTGGCTGATTGAACGCGCCAGTGAAGTAACGACAAACAGCCTCGAAGCGATGATTGACTCCCTTATTGGAAAGCCTGCTGATGACGAAACTCCCGCGAGCCCGTATTTCACCTATTATTTCTCAACCAAGGCACTGGAAGACACGCCGGAACAATACCTTGAATGCCTGACAGCACTTCGAGCGATCCGCACCCGTCTCCGTGAGTATAGCCCCGGTAGCACGCTGTATCTGAAGGATTTCATCGCATTTATCGACCTGCACCAGCGGCTTGGCATTGGCATCAGTGCCAGCCGGTACTCACTGTCCAGTGACACGTCGGCGGTCCAGTTGCTGACCGCGCACAAATCAAAAGGGTTGGAGTTCGATACCGTCTACGTCTTCAACGCTGCCGACGCGGTCTGGGGGCAGGGTGCACGTGGAGGAAGCCGGTCTATCAGCTACCCGGAAAACCTCCCGCTTGCTCCAACAGGAAATACCGCGGATGAACGGCTGCGCCTGTTTTACGTCGCGATGACTCGGGCTCGCAACGACCTTATCATGACCTACAGCGACCGCAACGATGCGGATAAGCAAACATTGCTTGCCGATTTCCTCGTCGCCGTCGATACGATTCCAACCCACGATATCGCTGAACCGACCGAAGCACTCCGGGTGGAAAGCGCCGAGCTCGCCTGGTACCAGCTCTACACGGAACCGACGACCGAACTAAAAACACTCCTCGCGCCACAACTTGAAAAGTTCAAACTGAGCGCCACGTCGCTCAACGGGTTCCTTGACGTCTCTCGCGGTGGCCCGGAAGCCTTCCTGCTCGATACATTGCTGCATTTCCCGAAAGCAAAGTCCCCATCAGCCGCCTATGGTACCGCCGTGCACCGCACGATGCAACAGGCACACACGCACTTGGTAGCCACCGACGAGCAAAAGCCGCTTGAAGACAGCCTGCGAGATTTCGAAGTCGCCCTCACCAAAGAACGCTTATCAGAAAAAGATTACGCCCAGTATCTTCAGCAGGGGAGCGATCATCTGACTACCTTCCTTACGTCCGGCGCAGTCCCTATCACGAAGACCCAGAAAGCTGAGGCGAGCTTCAGTTACCAAGATGTTCGCATCGGTGATGCCTGCGTTACAGGGTCGCTTGATGTCCTGGACGTCGACGAGCAAGAGCGTACAATCATCGTGACCGACTACAAAACAGGTAAGCCAAGTCTATCTTGGGACAAAGGTGATGACCGGACGAAGCTCAAACTCCATAAGTACCGCCAGCAACTCCTGTTTTATAAACTACTTGTCGAGCAATCGAGTACCTACGGTGCGTATACGGTTACCCACGGGCAGCTCGCATTCATCGAACCGACCAAAGCAGGGGAGACTATCGTCCTTAACCTCGACCTGACAGACCAAGACCTTGAGCGTACACGGCTTCTCATTCAAGCCGTCTGGAAGCATGTGACCTCGCTCTCCCTTCCTGACACCTCTCGATATTCCCCAGACCTTAAGGGTGTCCTTGCATTTGAGCAAGACCTTATTGACGGATTAGTATAAAAAGTGCTATAATAAGTATATAGGTTGAGAAAGTCGCTACAGGCTGACACCACGGAGTCTTATATATAACTCTTGTGTTGCCTGGCTGCGGCGACTGTCTCCCTGTACATTTACAGACTGAGATAGTGCCAAGTTGTCCGTGATATAGCCCCCAGCAAGCAGGTACACCATACCCCTGCATATCACGGGCCGCCCCGTCGAGCGTGTCCGCGTCGCTGTACCCCCAAACAGCACGTAGGCAAAAGGATAGAAACCTTTCGCTCGGCGGGGCCTTCCCGCTTCTACCAAACGGTAGTCAAGGCGTGAGCCTCCGCAAGTTCCTGGCAATGGCGCTTGGAACCGGAGCACTCACTGGAGGCCCCCTCTTATTCCCTAGAGTATCGTGCCGAGCAGCCAATTGCGTCTGCTTAGCGTGAAGCGATCACTTCGCCGGAATAATGGGGCCTCCATCCCACCCACCCATCCGATTGGAACAAAGTGCCGAAAACCCTTGCGTCCGAGACGCAGACCGGCAACTGG
Source organism: Saccharimonadales bacterium (SeqCode) (assembly GCA_044340745.1). GTDB lineage: Bacteria > Patescibacteriota > Saccharimonadia > Saccharimonadales > Saccharimonadaceae > Microsaccharimonas. The sequence continues at coordinate 23,725 of JBIISZ010000010.1, read as the reverse complement.
CTCACCGAAGCCCGATGCACCGGTCCGGATCACCACAAGGTGTTCCTCAATCAGATGGACCCGGACGGCGCCTACAAGTGCCCGTTCTGTCGTCACGACATCTGAGGAACCCTTGAGTGGACGCCTTTCAGGCGCAAAATCGGGGCTCGCACTATCTCAGTCCACTCAACCCATCCCATAATCGATATTGTGGTATGAGTTGAGTGTTTTTTTATGAGAAAATAAGAGAATGAGTAATTTTTGGAACGACCTACCAAAACCTTTTTTCATCCTGGCACCTATGGAGGCGGTAACGGATGTCGTATTCCGCCATGTCGTCGATAAAGCCGGCCGACCCGACATCTACTTCACTGAATTTACCAACGCGGCCAGCTACTGTAGCCCTAAAGGGATACACAGTACCCGCGGCCGCCTCGCATTTACCCCTGATGAACACCCGATAGTTGCCCAGATTTGGGGAAACAAGCCCGAACATTTCCGCGAGATGGCGCACGGCCTGAAAGCACTCGGCTTTAAGGGGATCGATATCAATATGGGCTGCCCAGATAAGTCCGTCGTCAAGGGCGGGTCGGGGAGCGGCCTGATTCGTACACCTGAGGTCGCCGCTGAGCTGATTGCTGCCGCCAAGGAAGCGGGGCTTCCTGTAAGCGTCAAGACCCGCCTTGGCGACGTGCGCGTCGATGAATGGCGCGAGTGGCTGACGCATATCCTCAAGCAGGATGTCGTCAACCTCACCATCCACCTCCGTACCCGTAAGGAAATGAGCAAAATGGACGCCCATTACGAACTTATTCCAGAGATCAAACAACTGCGCGATGAAATCGCCCCGCAGACACTGCTTACAATCAACGGCGACATCAAAGACCGAGCACACGGCATCGAGCTCGCAAATACATACGGCGTAGATGGTATCATGATTGGCCGAGGTATCTTTAAAGACCCGTACGCCTTTAGTGATGGCCATGAACCAAACCGCGAAGAGCTGTTGGGACTGTTACATTACCATTTGGACCTTTTCGATAAGTATACGTCTGAGCTCGAACCGCGCGCGTTCGACCCGCTGAAGCGCTTCTTTAAGATTTACCTCCATAGTTTTCCCGGTGCTTCAGAGCTCCGTGAGAAATTGATGCATACAAAAAGCACCCAAGAGGTGCGTGCGATCTTAGCAGAAAATAGATAACAAGTAGAAAGGCCGCGCACGGAGGGCTAGGGGTGTACCCAGGCCCTCCGTGCGACCGGTTCATGCCTCGATGGGGAGTTCTTCATTGTGATACTCCGTAATCGAGAGCGCGGCGATCTTGCGACCGATCTGGTCGGCCAGCAGGGGAGCAGCCAGCCGAAGCGCTGCCTTCGCCAGCATGGGATGATCCTCGAAAGAGGGGATTGCCTGCGGAACAATCGGCTCACCGACGATAACCGTCACGATGCCAGGCCGGACCCCCTTCTTGAGGCGCTTGGGGAGCAGCTTTTCCATGCCGATCATACCGACAGGGTACACCGGCACCTGGGAACGAAGCGCGATATGCGCCACGCCCGACCGCGCCTTGTACGTCCGCTTCTGGAAGAGCTTGTTGCGCGTCCCTTCCGGGTACAGCGCAACGATCTCACCCTCACCGAGCAGGTTCACGCCGGTGTCGATCTGCTCCAGTACGAGCTTCGAGCCTTTGCGCTTAAGCGGGATCTGCCCCGAGAGGTTCATGAACAGCTTGTGCAGCCATGACTTCTCCCAGTACTCCTGCTTGGCGAAAAAGCGCAGCTGCCACCTGCGCAGCGCCGTTGCCAGCACCACCGATTCGATCTCCGTCCGGTGGGGGCCGGCGGCGATGATGAACGGCCCATCCTTGGGAAGATTCTCCGCGCCCACCAGGTGGATACGGATGATCGACCTGATCGGCGGTCCGATAATCAGCCAGCGGAACACCCAGTTCCAGTTGACCACGGTTTGTCCTTTCTACTTGTCGAAGTGCGTCAGGGAAGCCCCCTGAACGTCGCCTTAAGCATACAATTTTACCCCTTCGTTAGCAAGCATAACAAGGATGCGGTATACTAAGTCGTAATGTGGGCAAAACACAAACAATCCGGCTTCACGATCGTTGAGTTACTCATTGTCATCGTCGTCATCGCCATCTTAGCGAGTATCACGGTCGTTGCCTATACGGGTATACAAGACCGGGCACGATTTTCTGGCGCCCAAGCATTCGCCGCCCAGATTGCCCGTTCAGCTGATATGAATTTTGCAACCGCGATTTACAAGTTTGATGAATGTTCCGGTACGACCGTCAGGGACACAAGTGAAAAAATGAATAACGGGACGATCGTCGGAACCGCGACATGGTCGAACGATACGCCGACAGGGCAGGGCTGCTCGCTTTCGTTTGACGGGACGACCAACCACGTGAATACAGCGGCAACCATCGGCGAAGACTTCTATATCAAATCAGCCTGGATAAAAACCACCAGCTGTGGCGGGTCAAACAACTTCATCAGCGGCGGCGGGTCGGCGTTTTACGGGTGTAACCTTCGTAGTGGGCATAACGGCGCTTGGACGACACTCTCCAGTTCAGCACCTTCACTTGGCGACGGAAAATGGCACCACGTTATGTCTAAATATGAAAATGGCACACTGACGCTGTATGTTGATGGGAAGAATACCGGCTCGGCAACCGCAAACGTGCCGAATAACCTTACCAGCCAACTCGGGGCGCTGTCATCTGGCAACCGCTATACCGGCCTGATGGACGACGTCATCATCATCGGGCGATAAAAATACACCCCAGGTCGGGGTGTATTTCTTGATTTGTCTCTCTAGTGTCGGCGACGACGAAGTTCCGCGACGCGGAGCCGCACTGTATGTCGGTCGATCAGTGCATGCGCCTTATCAAGTTCGACTTGATCCTTCGCCTCGTCACGAAGTTTCACGGCGCGATCTAGGGCCGCTTTCGACTCAGCTTCGATGATATCATCACCGTGGTCAGCTTCGTCTACGAGCACGCGAATGAAATCAGGGTTGATTTCGATGACGCCACCGCTAATAGCGAAGTATTCCAGCTTCGAATCCTCATCGCCCTTCTTGAACCGTACCGCCAGCGCGCCAGAACGTGCCAAAGTGACGATCGGTTCGTGTCCAGGGAATACGGAAATCTCGCCGTCACCGGTCGGTGCAATCAACTCGTAGACTTCTTCGTCTACGCTGACGCCACTTAAGGTGATCAACTGCAAGTGCATGGTTATTTCTTCGCCTCTTTCTTCGCAGGCTTCGCTTCGGCTTGGACTTTTTCAACCAAGGTGCCGTTCACCATGTAGAACCAGTCTTCAGGCTTGTCGTCGTACTTTCCGGCAAGGATGTCAGCAAAGTCACGGATCGTGTCTTCGAGCTTGACGTAGGTACCAGGGTTGCCGGTAAATTTCTCTGCCACGTGGAAAGGTTGAGACAGGTAGCGTTGTACGCGACGGGCACGGGCAACGGTCTGCTTCTGGTCATCAGAAAGTTCTTCCATACCAAGGATGGCGATGATGTCTTGAAGCTCCTTGTACTGCTGAAGTACCCGCTGGACTTCACGAGCCACACGGTAGTGTTCGTCGCCGACGATTTCAGCATCAAGGCTGGTCGAGCTTGAAGCCAAGACGTCAACAGCAGGGTAGATACCAATTTCTGTCAGCGCACGGTTCATGACGATAGTCGCGTCAAGGTGGGCGAACGTCGTCGCTGGCGCTGGGTCAGTAAGGTCGTCCGCAGGTACGTAGACGGCTTGCACAGAGGTAATGGAACCCTTCTTCGTCGAGGTAATTCGTTCTTGAAGGCCGCCCATTTCTTCTTGAAGGTTCGGCTGATACCCAACGGCGCTCGGAAGGCGCCCAAGTAGGGCAGATACCTCTGCACCGGCTTGGGTGAAACGGAAGATGTTGTCGATAAATAGCAGGACATCTTTCCCTTCATCACGGAAGGCTTCTGCCATGGTCAGCCCAGAAAGGGCGACACGAAGACGCGCTCCAGGCGGCTCGTTCATCTGTCCGAAGACGAGCGAGGTCTTATCAAGCACGCCCGCTTCTTCCATTTCGTAGTAGAGGTCGTTTCCTTCACGAGTACGCTCACCAACACCGGCGAATACTGAGTTACCAGAGTGGTACTTAGCGATGTTGTTAATCAGCTCAGTAATAAGGACAGTCTTACCAACACCCGCACCGGCGAAGAGACCAGCTTTACCACCTTTGATAAGCGGGGCAATAAGGTCGACGACCTTGATACCTGTTTCGAGGACTTCGGTTTTGTTTGATTGTTCTTCAAGGCTTGGTGCTGGGCGGTGAATAGGGGAGGTTTCTCCCTTTGGTGCAGCTTGCCCGTCAATCGGGTCACCGGTTACGTTGAACATACGACCTTGGGTTTCATCGCCGACAGGTACACTGATCGGTGCACCGGTAGCGGTGACTTCCTGTCCACGCTTCAAGCCATCGGTACTCGAAAGGGCGATAGCACGGACGGTGTTCTCGTCGAGGTGCTGAGCGACCTCAAGGGTGACGGTCGTTTCACCGCTCTCAATAAGGAGCGCGTCGTAAATAGCCGGCAAATCACCTTCGAAGGCGACGTCGACGACGACACCGACGATCTGGGTTATTGTTCCTGTTGTCTGACTCATATCTTACTCCTCATACTGTTCATCATTGTCTCTTTAGCTTCTTCGGAAACGGGGCATCTATCACTCATTCAGGGCCTCCACGCCACCACTGATCTCGGCAAGTTCCTGAGTGATAGCACTCTGGCGGGCCTTGTTCATTTCCAGTGTCAGGTCGTCAATCAAATCCGAGGCGTTATCGGTCGCGTTCTTCATGGCAAGCATACGCATGCTGTACTCGCTGGCACGTGAATCAAGCAGCGCCTGGTATAACTGCGCCCCGACAAGACGATACGCGACACCGTCGAGCACCTCTTCCGTGTTTGGCTCATACACGACATCTTTAGCGACGCCTCGCTCTACCGCTGGTTCAAACCCAGCAGGGAGGACGCGTTGCACCTTGGCTTGTTGGACGACACTGCTAACATAGTCAGTGTAAACGACATCCACGGCATCGACTTCACCAGAAGTGAAGAGGTTTTTCGTCGTATCAAGGATTGCACGCAGCTCGCTGCCGTCAGGACGGTCAGGCAGGTCCTGGTAGGAACCGAGAACTTGCGTATCTTTGATACGGGCGACAAGCTGTGCAGCCTTACGGCCGACAGCAATTGTCGTGTTTTTGATACCTTTATCGTCATCCTTCTTTAGTTCCTGTGTGTATACTTTTGCCAGGTTACTGTTGAACGCACCGGCCAAGCCTTTATCTGAGGCAATGACGATGAGCAGCCGTGTCTTAACCGCGCGCTGCACGAAGAGGGGGTGGCCTTTCACCGACGTGTGTGATGACAACGCCGTCAATAGCTGGCGAGCAGCCAACGTATATGGGTTCGACGCCTTCGTCGCATCTTGGGCACGGCGCATCTTGCTCGCCGCAACGAGCTCCATCGCCTTCGTGATCTGCTTGGTACTTTTTACCGAGCGGATACGGCCCTTAAGTGCTTGCGTAGAAGCCATCGGCTATTCCTCAAACCCCTTCGCAGCAGCAGTAGCGACTTTTTCGATCAGCTTCAAGGTCTCTTCTGATGGTTTCGCACCGCGGTCAAGGACGTCCATGTCCTTCTTGTGGTCAGCCCAAAGACGGGTAAGGGTCGCGGCCTGCGCGTCTTTTACCTTGTTAGCTGGGACTGTGTCGAAGTGCCCCTGAGTGACACTCAGGATACTCGCAACCTGTTGCCAGACGCTCATTGGCTGGTATTGTGGCTGCTTCAGAAGTTCCGTCAGGCGCTGACCGCGCTCGATCTGCTTCTTTGTCGCTTCATCAAGGTCGCTGCCGAACTGTGCGAAGCTGGCAAGCTCGCGGAACTGCGAAAGGCCAAGCTTCAAGTTACCACTGACCGACTTCACCGCAGGGGTCTGCGCTGCACCACCGACACGAGAGACGGAGAGTCCAGCCGAAATCGCCGGGCGGATGCCCTGGTAGAACAAGTCCGTTTCAAGGAAGATCTGGCCATCGGTAATTGAGATCACGTTCGTCGGAATGTAGGCAGAAATGTCACCAGCTTGAGTTTCGATGATTGGCAATGCGGTCAATGAGCCCGCACCAAGTGCGTCAGAAAGCTTCGCGGAACGCTCAAGCAGGCGAGAGTGCAGGTAAAAGACGTCACCCGGGTACGCTTCACGCCCCGGTGGGCGGCGAAGGAGCAATGACATCTGTCGGTATGCGACGGCATGCTTCGTCAGGTCATCATAAATCATCAACGCGTGCTGGCTGTTGTCGCGGAAGTATTCACCCATGGCAGTCGCCGCGTATGGGGCGATGTACAAAAGGGAAGCCGGGTCTGCAGGGCTGGTCGCGACAATGATCGTCTGGTCCATGACCCCTTCATTCTTAAGGCGCTCAACCAATCGAGCGATCTTCGAACGTTTTTGCCCGATAGCGACATATACGTTAATCACGCCGGTCTTCTGCTTACCCTGGTTGATCATGGTGTCAATCGCCAGTGCAGTTTTACCAGTCTGGCGGTCACCAATGATCAGCTCACGCTGACCACGACCGACAGGGAACATCGCATCGATTGATACGATACCGGTCATAAGCGGCTCATGGACTGACTTACGGTCCATAACACCTGGCGCATTCCGTTCGACGATTCCTTGTTGCTTCGTCTTGATTTCAGGTCCACCATCGATCGCACGACCAAGCGGGTCGACTACACGGCCGAGCAATTCAGGCCCGACAGGCACCGAGAGGACCGTACCCTTCAAGCGAACCGTTTGGCCTGCTTTGACAGATGCGTCGCTACCAAGGAGAACGGCACCGATTTCATCTTCAAGCAGGTTAAGTGCGAACGCCTCGACGACACCGTCACCAGTTTCGATTTCAAGTACTTCGCTATAGCCAGCGTTACGGAGGCCATGAATCCAAGCGACACCGTCACCGACACGCAGGACAATACCGACTTCGTTGAAGTCACCTGTGGTTTCAAGGCGCTCAATCGCTTGGCGCAGTTCTTTGGATAGTTCGGTTACAGATAGTTCGCTCATATGTTCTCCTAGGCTTTCTTGTATCGTGTCTTAAGGGTAGTAAGGGCTCGGGCAACGGTGGCGTCGAATTCTCGGCCAGGTAGGGTGATTTTCACGCCGCCAAGCACGGTAGGGTCGACGACAGTATCGACGACGACGTCGGTGGCGCCAGTCTTGTCTTTGACGAACGCCTCGATGGCTTTCTTCGACTCATCCGCCAGCTCGAAGGCGCTGGTAACCGTACCGGTAACCTTGCCTTGTTCGGCCAAGCGAAGCTGGACATCGCGGATGATCAGCTCGAGTTCATTCGTGCGACGAGTTTCAAGTAGGTAGGCAGCGACGTGCGTCGCAACTTCCTTCTCAGAGGCGCCTTCAATCAAGCGCCCAGCGATATAGGCAGATAAGGCTCGACGAGACAGCTTTCGCGCCATCTATTTCGCCTCCTTAAGGGCATCGGTGATCAACGACTTGTCGGCCTTCGCCTCGAATGTCTTGCCGACGACCTTGCCGGTTGCGAGGGCGACGAGCTCAAGGGTCTCGTTATGTAGCTCGCGCTTCGCGGCGGCGACGTCCTTATCAAGCTGTTCATGGGCGTCTGCGACAATCTTCTCAGCAGTTGCTTTAGCCTTCTTTTCACTCGTACTGCTAAGCTCAGCAGCTTCAAGCTTTGCCGTCGAGACGATCTCGGCAGCTTCTTTACGCGCCTGCGCAAGCAGCTTGGCAGTTTCTTCCTGGGTCTCGGCTGCCGCTTCTTCCGCTTTCTGGGCAGCCTTGGAAGCCGCTTCGATGTTCGCCTGGCGCTCATCAACTGACTTCATCAACCATGGATATACGAACTTACCCAATACCCAGACGAGTATTAGGAAAGCGACGATCTGAAGGGTCAGCAGGCGCCAGTCAATACCGAGTGCGCCGAAAAGGCCACCGTTCGCGTCGGCAGTTTCAGCCGCAAAAGTTCGTAGGAAATCCACTTACCGTAACTCCTACAAGAACCGTGCGATGATCGCTACGATAATACCGATGATCGCGAGTGAGTCAGCGAAAACAATTGCCGTGATCATAAGGGTGCGGATATCGTTGAGCTTTTCAGGGTTGCGCCCCAGCGCGTTCAATGCCGCGGCACCGATAAATCCGACACCAAGTGCCGCACCGAGTGCTGGCAAACCGTATGTTAGTCCAAATGCTAATGCATCCATTATTATTTTCTCCTTAAATATTACTTTCCATTATAGCATCACCCCTTGGCAACGGCCTTTTTCTTAGCATGAGCCGGGGAGTGATCAGGTGAGGGGCCGTGATGTGCCACGGCAAGCGAGGTGAAGATAAGCGTCAGGACGAAGAAGACATACGCTTGGATAAAGCCGATAAACAGCTCGAAGATCATGAAGACAGGAAGCACCACGGCGGCGGCGTAGCTGGTCAATACCGCGATCACCAACAAAAGCACCTCGCCGGCAAAGGCGTTACCGAACAAACGAAGCGCTAGTGCCATACCGCGTGAGAATTCACCAATCAGTTCCAGCAAACCTTCAAAAGCACCTACTGGGTCTTTGAACGGATTTCGGAGGTACCGACTGGCGTTCCCGAACATGCCCAAGTAGCGGACCGCGTAAATCTGGACAGTAATAATCGTGATGATCGCCAACCCGGCGGTAAAGTTCAGGTCCGCTGTCAGGCTACGAAGTACCGGTACGCCGTCCCATTTAATAGAGTCAAGCCCGGGAATGATACTGAGCCAATAGTTTAACAAGACGAAGAAGAAGATCGTTACCGCCAACGGAGTAATCTTGCGGGCTAATTTCTTGTCAGGAATAACGTCGTTGATCTGCTTGAGTAGCCCTTCGAACACCCACTGCACCAACCCGACAAAGCGGTTATACTTGCCGCGCTTTAGCTTACCGGCGACATAGAAGAATACTGCCAAGACCAACGCAACGCCGATGACGCCAGTGAACAGCGCGTTCGTAATAGGAAAGCCGAAGATATGAAAAATCGGCTCGGCAGAAATCGAGATATGCAGGTCAGTAGCGGCAAATGAAGTAAATGGCATTATTTGTTCAGTGGTTTCCGGACGTCACGAAGTTGTTTGGCGATCAGCACCGCACTGAGGGCGGTACCGCCGATCAGACAAACGATCGTGGCGATAGGAGCGATGTTAAGTAGATGATCGAGACCGATACCCAGGAACACTCCGCCGATCGTCGGGACAAACGCCCTCCAAGTAGTATCCAGCGCGGTAACGAATATCAACATGACAGGCGATTGCGCTGGCTTTGGCTGGGTCGTCCGGCTCGTGACTTCTTTTTTCGGTCGAGGCGACTCGGTCATAACTGTTTTATAGTAGCACATTCGCTACTTACTCGTAAATCAAAGGTGAAACGTCGCACTTATGAATATCCACACGCCTAACATCGGGAACGTAAGAGCTAATAATGAAATTGTTTGAAATGGACTCCAATTTAGCTTTGCTTTAAAGAATTTCGCGTGTAGTAAACCCATACCTATACCTAGTAAAAGAAGAGTTATCGCTAAGATTAGTATCGTCAGAATCCTATTCGGTAAGTAAGAGTTGAAAACAATTGGGTAAACAGTAGCCAATAGGGCAACCAAAAAAAGGCCGTATGTATATACCTTTTTGTAACTGTTTTGTTTCTTATTGTGCATGAATGTATCTTATCGCTATAGTTATAGTACTTACATAAGTACCTCAAGAAAGGGCCCATACTGCGACCTGGGGATTTTTAATATACAGGCTGCCGTGCTTCACTTGCTTTGTTGGTCAAAATTATTAAACTACGGATATGAGTCTTAAACGAAAAATACAATATAAATCAATTAGTCATTTTTTAACATAAGTGCGTCTGTAATTATATTTCTTTTTAAGCCTAGTTTTGACAGCGGACTGGATTTCATCATCGAGCTAAGCCTCGCTGTCATCATAGCGTGCTCAGTATACGCTTTGCACTCTATGATGAAGAAACAAATCAATATAGCTGTAATTTTAAATGTATATCTCTCTTTAGTTTTACTGATGACTATACTTTATATGACTACCTCGATTAAAAATTCGATTGAAAGTAACGCACTTTTTTCGCTGATGTTATTTGCCTTGCCAGTGTTGGGTATTTTCTATATAGCAATTATATTGAGAAGTCAGTAAAGTAAAAGATAGACAGCCCCCTAAAATAATATGATTCATGCCAAAACCCGCTCAAAACGACTAATTATAGCTGCGCTAGCTATACTTTTAGCCTGGCCAGCACTTATATTCCTTTCACCGTTCTTTGCAAGTCTCGTCCCCAGCGATGAGTATGCTTCATTAGGTAATGGGGCGCATACAGAGGCGTTTATCCCTATCATTTTAGTCACCAGCCTTCTTCCCCCGGTGATCTCAGCCTTACTTATTTTGCTTTCGGTTTTAAAAAGAAATCAAAAGCTACCGTCACATAAATAACACTACTCGCACAAGCAGCCCTATCCAAAGTAGAATCACTCCTACAAGCGATAACGCTATCAGTAGCCCAAAAACAAGTAAATATTTTCTAGCCTCGGTTAGCGATCGGCCCTTACTATGTATATATCCTATAAAATAAGAGAGTAGAAGGATCGGTAAGATATTGACTATTACATAAAGAAAAAAATTTCCAGAAAAATACGTTACATTCCTTATTCCTATAAGTTCAAATGTTCTGCTGATAGGGTCGAGTAGGACATATAAGACAATCCATACAATGTAAAAAACATAAAGAATTGTTAATATTATCGGTTTACTATACATATTCATTATCCCAAACTTCCTCGAGATGGAACCGATTGGCCAAATATATAAAGGGTTATTCCAATTGCAGCCAAAAAAACAATTAGTACGATAAGTAGAAGCAAGTCCCAAGGAATATTTCTCTTTACTTTCCGCTTCATACACTTATTCTCCCAATTTATTTGAGTTGTTTTTTGCTATTTTTTATACTACTTATTTATCTGCAAGTTCATTTAGAATTCAGTTTATACAGTTATACTAACATAATAACCACGCATTAAAATGTTTAGTGCAGAGTTAATTTACTGTATAATGTATAGTGAACATAAAAGAGGGGAACACAATGAGTACCGACAACACGACTCCAACCGACTCTCAGGCAACCACCGCTTCTGACGAGCCTCAAGTGACTATTTATCGCACCAGCTGGTGTGCTTTCTGCCACACTGAAATGCAGTGGCTTGACCGCCTTGGCGTGAAGTATGTCGCCAAAGACATCGAAGCTGACCAATCAGCGCACGATGAACTGATGGCGAAGATCAACGGTGACTTCCGTGGTGTTCCTGTCACTGACGTGGCCGGTGACATCATCCTCGGCTTCGACCGCCCTAAGCTTCAAGAATCAATCAAGGCCCACGGCCTTGAACCTGCTGCAGCCTAGTACCTAACCAAAGGAGGGTAATGATCCCTGATCGCAAACCGTTCTTAGAACTTGTACCTCAGGAAACTTCCCCTGAAACGCTCCAAGAGCGCCTTGCGACGAAAGAGGCGATAGAGACGCATGTCTCTACGTGGTTCGAACAGGCTCATCACCCGGCAACCCGTTTCAAACTCATTCAAACCGTCTTAACCGATTCGTCGGAACCCGTCATTCCTTTGCCAGACGACGAAACATTGGCATTCAGCAACGGCCTTACCCCCAGCCAGATCGCAGACTATAAGAAATTCCGCGAGAGGCAAGCAATTATCGCGCCCGTCGTACAAGACGAGGCGCTTGACGCCGTGGCGATAAAAACTCCCGCTTATGCGGAATACTTTTCGCATCTGGCTGCGTTCGAGCAGAACCCGAGCATTGATCCTGACTTTAATGAATTCGTGCTACGCATGCGTCGTATTTTCGTCACGAAAGAACGCTTGGCCGAAGAGCTTGGCACCGAGCTGACCGTCCGTGACACCTACGAATTCGGGCAGGTGTTAGATACGGTCGTTAAAAGCCAGTTCTAGGAAGCTTCGGCAAGCCCAAAGCCAAGGTCTAACTCGGATAGCTTCGCTTCGGCGCGGCGTTGTTTGGCAGCCTCGACCAAACGGGCAAGCTCATCCAGGTCATCGAATTCACCGTCCGACACTTCGCCGGAACTTAGGCGGTAGCGAAGCAGCGACATGGCCGTCTTACCAGCTTCACGACCGCTGCGTCGTTGGCGGGTATAGATATCAGCACCCTCAAGGAAGAACAGTTCTTCCTGCTGGTACGCCGCTTGGCCCTGGATTTCTGCGGTGCGATTAGCGATCATCTTGTCGCGCTTCTGCTCGACGTTGCCTGATAGTTGTTTGTTTACCATTTGGTAACAGAACGTCACGACTTCGGTTTCGGCTGCAAGGTATCGCTCTTCAGGGGTCTTGCTGGCGTGCAGGGCGTAAAAAGCGTCAAATAAGGGACGAAGCTGACGGACGGTCGAGTACGAAAGCACTCCTTCGTCGCTAAACTGCTGGATCGACATCGGCATCGAAGCGAACACGAGGGCTTCACGAACTTTCGTCTCGCTGAAGCCAAGCTCTTTAGCGAGTAAGCGAACGTTCGGTGCCACGCCGTGCTTTTCCTGCTGGTAGCGATAGGAAAGGTCGATAGCCCGGGCTTCGTCCTGCGGAGAAGGGCGTTCGTAAACATTCTCACGCAGCTGCAACCCGATTGCCTGGCCGAATTCGATATCAGGGTAAATATTACCGGCAATGCGCGCCATGCCTGGATCGATGTTTAGCTGTTGCAATAGGTGCCCTACTGCTCGGCGGCGGCGGTGACCAGCGATAAGAATATGCGCCGAATCTGCATTAATCGGAATAAGGTCCTGATAATCCGTCCTATCCTTCGTAGCGATGCGGTAGTATTCACCGTGTTCTTGGATGAATCGTCGGGCCGAGCGCTGAGAGTGCAGCCCGGAAATAATCGGGTTCGCCAAGTTGAACGTGTCGGAATCGATAATGCCGTTACCTTCACCTGATTGGATAGCGGTGGCTAATTCCGCAATCGCATCTTTATCGTAATGAGTACGCACTTGGCGCAGCTCGTTAATCGCGCCGTACGGTACGTATTCGAGCTGTTTCGGCCCGAAATCAATCAGTTCCCCTTGTGTTTGTGTTTGCCCTGCCATACTGCTGGTTACTATAGTCCTTTTTAGGCAACAAATGCAACAAAAAACGCTAGATGTAGCGTATAACACAATAGCTCAAAGTGTAGGTATAATAGGAAGGTGAATAAACCGACTTCCACCACCAAACCGACCCTTATTATGATTCACGGCTTCCGCGGCACACACCACGGGTTACTCTTGATCGCGAAGTACTTGAAGGGCTACAACATCATCATTCCTGACCTGCCAGGGTTCGGGCGTGGGCCGAAATTGAAACGCTACGACCTTGACGGATATGTCGAGTGGCTGCACCGTTTCATCAGCGCACAGAAGCTCGCCAAGCCGCCACTGCTGTTAGGTCATTCGTTCGGCAGTATCATCACATCCGCATACACCAAGAAATATCCAAAGACTATCCAGCGGCTCGTATTAGTGAACCCCATCGGGGCACCGGCGCTTGAGGGGCAAAAAAAGGTCATGACCAAGCTGGCCATCTTCTATTACAAAGTTGGCGCCAAGCTCCCCCCGAAACCGGCCGACAAATGGCTTTCATCGAAGCTGATCGTTCGCGTGATGAGCGTAACTATGGCCAAAACGAACGACAAAGGTCTTCGGACCTTCATTCATGCCCAACACGACCAGTATTTCAGCCGCTTCCATAGCCCACAATCGGTATTAGAGGGTTTCAAGACATCCGTCAGTCACAATGTAGGCGACTTCGCTAAGGGCATTCCCGTACCGACTTTATTAATCGCCGGTTCGCTTGATGACATCACACCGCTCAGCGCCCAATACGGGTTGGTAAAAAAATTCCCTCAGGCACGTCTGAAGGTATTGAATGATGTCGGACACCTGACCCATTACGAGACGCCGGAAAAGGTCGCCAAACTGGTTCAGGCGTTTACTAATCCGCTGTAAATTTCTTCGAATCGTTCGAGCGTTGTCTTGAGGTCGTGACTGTTAGCAATTTCTAGGCTTTGCTGGCTCATTTTTTCACGCAGCGCGGCATCTGACAAAATTGCGATCAAGCCGTCGGCGATCATCGCATCGTCGTCCTGTTCGCAGAGGTACCCGTTGCGTTGGTCTTGGCAGAGTTCCCGCAGCGCACCAGCATCAACAGCTACCACTGGCTGCCCGCTTGCCATTGCTTCAAGCGTAGCGATGCTTTGCAGTTCGGCAGGGGAAGGCATAGCAAACACGGTACCGACCTTATGCAAATTCTCAAGATCTTCATCGCTGACACGGCCCGTCAAAGTAACCGATGTTTCTAACCCAAGTTCCTTGGCGAGTACTTTCAATACCGGGCGCTCGGTACCGTCACCAACGATAAGTAAGTGAGTATCAGGCAGAGCCTCTTTCACCTGAACGAATGCCCGCATAAGAACTGGCAGGTGTTTTTCAGCATCAAGCCGTCCGACATACGTCACGATTGGCGTATCTTTCGGCAAACCATGGCGCTCGTAGAGGTCATCCGGTGCTTTCCCTGGTGTAAAACGGGTCAGGTCGATCCCGTTCGAAACCGCTTCGATCGGTACGCCGAGGCGGTCGTTGGCATTGAACATGTCAATCGCTGATTGCGTCGGCATGGTAATGAAATCTGATTTCGAGTGGAAGCGGGCCCCATACGCCTTGAGGATGTAGTTGATCGGGCGCGACACCGGCGCCAGCATTTTGAGGTTATCCATGAGGTTTTCCGGCATGGCGTGGTTGGTACTGACAATCGGAATACCCATTTTGTTACCGTAACGCATCGCAGCCTGTCCGATCCACATCAGCATTTGGATATGAATGACGTCAGGGTCAAAATCTTGAATGATCTTCCGGACTTCACGGGCAGGATTCAATGAAATTCTGAAATTCTGGTAAAAAGGGAAGGGCACAGAGGCGGTACGGACGATAACGTGGTTGCCATCTACTTCTTTACATTTCTTGCCCGTCTGGCTTGGTGCAATGACCAACACTTCGTGGCCCATAGCCGCCAAACCACGCGCTAAGTTACGACTGAATGTTGCGACGCCATTGATAGTCGGGTAGTGGAGGTCCGACGCGATAAGGATCTTCATAATCTTATAGGTGATTATAGCATAGTGGATAAGCCTGAGTGACGTCGTGGCTTCCGGGAGACCGTTACGCGCCTTAAAAGTCTGCTTCGGGCAGGTCTTTTAAGGGCTGCACTTCGCTTTGAGTCTCCCTCGAAGCCACGACGTCACTCAGGCTTCCGCACCATGATACAATTTCTATAAGATGAAATTATTCTTTGACGCGCGGTATATGCGCACCGATTACCACGATGGCGTCAGCCGCTATTCGGCTGAGCTTGGGACTGCATTGGCAGAGCTCGCTGATGTAACGTTCATTATCAGTGAGGAAGGGCAGAAGAAATGGCTGCCAAAAAAGGCAAAAACCGTCATGATCCATGCGCCGACATCATTCAAAGAGCCATGGACCGCCAAAGTACTGAACGAGTTCAAGCCGGACGTCGTCGTCTCGCCGATGCAGACGATGGGGCTTGCCGGGAAGCAGTTCAAAGCCGTCCTGACGATCCATGACATGATTTACTATCGCCACCGTACCCCGCCGCGGTTCCTGCCGGCACATGTGCGTTTTGGGTGGCGGCTGTACCACATGAGCTATCTGCCTCAGAAAATCTTACTGAACCAAGCGGACCTGATTGCGACAGTCAGCGAAACGTCGAAACGCGACCTCGTGCAAGCAGATATGACGAAGCGGCCGCTCGTCACGGTCGCCAACGCACCACAGGTATTCAACCAGAAGCTTGTTCACCACGAGGGCGCGATCAAGAACATTATTTACATGGGATCGTTCATGCCCTACAAGAACGCCGAGACGCTGATCGTCGGTATGAAATGGCTTCCAGGGCGCACCTTGCACCTTCTGAGCCGAATCACCCCGAAGCGCCAGGCCGAGCTGGAACGGTTAATTCCTAAAGGCGTACATGTCATCTTCCACAACGGGGTGAGTGACAGCGAATATGAACAGCTGCTTGCTAATAACGCCGTGCTTGCGACCGCCAGCTACGATGAGGGGTATGGCATTCCCGTTGCCGAGGCACTTGCCATGGGCGTGCCAGTAGTCGCTAGCGATATCCCTATTTTCCATGAAGTCGGTGCCGGAGGGGCGGTCTATTTCAACCCGTCAAAGCCGAAAGCGTTCGCGGAAGCCGTGAAGCAATTCGATTCTCAGCAGTTCCGCGATGAACGCATCGACCTTGGCTTGAAACACATCCGGACCTTCAGCTGGAAGAGCTCCGCGAAGAACCTGATAAACGCCATCAACGCGCTCTTGTAATCTGTTACAATAGGCTATTATGGCCAATAAAAAGAAGCCAGCCAAGAAACCGTCCGCCATTCTGAACCGAAGGGCGTCGTTTGATTATGCGCTCGGCGACGAACTGAAAGTCGGTATCGTGCTGAGTGGACGGGAAGTCCGCGCCGCCCGCGATGGCCGCGTACAGCTGAAAGGGTCGTTCGTCACTGTTCGTAACGGCGAGCTATGGCTAAACAACGCCAGCTTTAGCTTGAAGCTCAATACGAAAGGCGTCAATGAAACGACCGTCGATACGACTGCCCGTAAGCTTCTGGCGAGCCGCCGCGAAATTGATGAATTAGAGGACCGCAGACAGCAGGGAATGAGTATCGTCCCGCTGCGCCTCCTGACACAGGGTCGGTATATCAAAGTAGTCATCGCCCTCGGTAAGGGAAAGAAGAATTACGACAAGCGCCAAGCAATCAAGAAACGCGATCAAGAGCGCGATCAGAAACAGACGGTCCGTATTTAAGCGGCGCGGCTGGCGATTTCGATACTGACATCGTCGCCGATCTGCTCACTGACCGATGCGGCATATTCTGCTTTCAGCCAGGCATTGTCTTTCGAACCTTCGCCGAATCGTATACCACTCTTGCCGCTAATATGCACTGAAGCGAAGTCTTTAAGGTACGCGCCCGCAAAGTTCCCAGCATCACCTTGTACGTCTACATGGGTAAGGCCGCCATTGCTCATTCCTACATAACTTCCAGGGGTACCGATAATCGTCACGTCACCACGAGTCAGGCGACTCGCAAGGTAATTGATTTTCCCAGACGCTTCTTCAGGAATACGAAGGGTAAGCGGCCAATCCGATTCGAGCGTCAAACTGTTCTCAATGATCGCTGAAAAAAATTTTCCAACGCGGTCATAGGACATATTTTCTCCAAGCTTTTCTTCGAGGCGCTTGAAGCCACTTTGCATGAAGATATCCCAGATAAGCTCGACGTCATCAGTAGATAATGACGTTTCACCACGGATCTTTTCCAGCCGGTTCATAAGCCCCATGGAATACGGGCGCTTTTCACGGGCATCCGTCCGTGTGTCAAAGTGCCAGCCCTCGGCGCCATCGATCACTTCGATTAGCTTACCGAGTTTTTCACGGTATTCCTCTTCAGTGATCCCTTCAGGAAGGACTCGAACAGGGTCGTCCCACCGTTCACCGGCGAAGAGCTGCCACGCCTCAAGGCCTGCTCGACCTGTCTGGTCATATTCACGTTCGCCCGGCAGTGAGCCGACAGGCTTTTCATAGTAGCTATGGGGAGTGTGAGCGGTGTAGGATTCGGTCGGAATACGGACATACTCGGACGATTCACGCTCAGGCTCGTCAATATCAGCATGATCCTTCAGCTTCTCCGAGCGGGAAGGGTGACGGAGTTTTGCCATCGTCTTGGATTCTATTTGACGGATACGCTCGCGGGTGACGCCGAATACGTCACCGATTTCATCGAGGGTATATTCGCTGTGAGAGTTCGCGCTCTTTGATCCACTGTGCATACGATACTTTTCTATACCAAACCTAAGGCCTACTACGCCGCTCTCTCGTTCCGATAGGGTGTCGTCAAGTACGCGCTGTATCGCCGCTCGGGCAAGCCCACGGTCGACGGAACTCTCGATATCGACCCGTTCATCAGCCCACACTTCGGCTAACTCGGTCGGAACATCATCTTCATTGTACGGGTCGTTCAGTTCGGCGATACCACCCTCAACTCGGGTAGGTAAGTCGTCAGGGAAATCAACGCGCTCACTCAAAGCGATAAGCCGCTCCAGCTCTTCATCAGTCCCTGGAGTAGTGACCATTTCTGACCAGTCACGTAAATAGCTTCCCAGGCGACCATGCATGCCGTCGGTTAAACGGATTGTGTTATGTTCTTCCCAGCTCATATCCCTTTCAATTGTTTGTTGGATATTCCAGCCGGCGTAGGCGATAAATCGGGCCTTAGAGCCGGGTTTCGCAGTCCCCGTTAATTTCCAAAGCGCCTCTAAAGCACTTTGCTCTCGGTGTTCAAGGTCGGCATAGGGTGATTTAAGCGACCTCAGTGGCTTATAGGTTCCTGCGGATCGTCCAGTTTGGGAACGACTTGCTGCAGTAGTGAGCGCAGCCTGTACTTTCGGGTGTCCAATTCCTACGGATTCACGGGCATAATACTTTGCGAAACGCATATTAGATTCGAACAAAGCCTGGCGGGCAATTTCACCCTGCAGATGAAGAGAGTAATCTAATCGCTGCTCTACGGTCAGCAAACTTGGGTCTTCAATATCCTCGGGCAACTGCTCTCGGGCAGCAATACCGATTTGGATGCGCTCCATGATAGCTTGCTCTTGAGTACGAGATAATTCGGTCCCTTCATAGTCTGGGTCAAGTTCCTGATAATAGGCGACCCATGGTCGGGCGTCTTTCGAGCCATAGGGAATAGGCTTCGGCAGCTCTGAAACATCCTCATCAAATAGCCGCGCAACGTGATCGGCGTGGCTTTCGCTATACCCCTGCTGGAGGGCTTGGTCGCGAGCAGGAATGATAGGCTTTCCGCTCTCAGGGTCCGAATATAACTTCATAGGAATCTATCATATCATATTTTTGCAAAAAAAGCAATATGCTTATGCCTTCATGATAGAGAAGAGGGCCTAGCACCCGAAGGTAGCTAGGCCCATTCTCTGTCGAACAGAAGCGCGCGAGTCAGATGTTGCGCACCGCGCAGCGCAGCGTGGTGTACACCGACACCTGCCCCTTGCCACCCGGCAGGAACAGGGTTGCCACACAGCGCGACTCACGGGCAGCCCTTGGCTCGCCCTTGCCATCGTGGATGAAACTGCTGAAGATGTACAGCTCGCTCCTCTCCGGCACTTCGATCACATCGTCGTTCCGAGCTTCAGCCGAAGCGCCGGAGCGGCGTGCGACACCTGAGCGGAGCGGCTGCGTCGTGTGGCTACGCCGCACTTTCAGCAGAAAGGCTTCCGTGATCTCGACCTTGATATTGCCGTTGTTCGCGCCGTACGCGCCCGACAGCTCCTTCTTCTTGCGCCTGTCAGACGGCGTATCGGCGCGGTTTCGGTACTCAGGGAGACCGACGATCCAATCGATGATATCGAGGGCGGGAGGCGCCTCGACGTGTGTCTCACCCATGTGCTTCCTCTCATTTTTGGGACAGAGAATGCCGCTACTATATACCCTTTGAAGAGGCGGCGCAACTACACCCCGAAGAAGTTCTACGCTATACTAGATGCATGAAACTGTATTCCTGGAATGTTAATGGGATCCGCGCCGTCCTCAACAAAGGCACGTTCCAACAATTTATCGCCGAGCACCAGCCGGACGTACTGTGCCTACAAGAAACCAAGGCCAAGGAAGGACAGGCGGAAGTTGATCTGAAAGGCTACCACGAATACTGGAATAGCGCCGACAAAGCAGGGTACAGTGGCACCGCAATCTTTAGCAAAGTCGAGCCCCTTCAAGTGATTAAAGGTTTTACCGATGACCTAGCACAAAAATATGGCCTGGCCGGTGATAGTTACGGCGACCCAAGCAAAGAAGGGCGAGTCATTTCAGCTGAATTCGAAGAGTTCTGGGTCGTGACCGTGTATACGCCGAACTCGAAAGGTGATTTAAGCCGACTAGAACTGCGCCACAAGCAGTGGGACCCGGCATTCCTTGAACACCTCCAGGAGCTGGAAAAGACGAAGCCGGTGTTGTTTTGTGGTGACCTGAACGTCGCCCATAACGAAATCGACCTGGCGAACCCGAAACCAAACGTTGGTAAACATGGCTTCACGAATGAGGAACGCGAAGGCTTTGACAAGTTCGAAGCAGCCGGCTACGTCGACACGTTTCGCGCCGCTTACCCAGAGAAAGAAGCTGCCTATACCTGGTGGACCCACTGGGCGAACGCCCGTGCCCGCAACGTCGGGTGGCGTATCGATTACTGGCTCGCCAGCAAGGGTATCGCGGATAGCATTACCAACCCGCAAATCCACCCGGACGTCATGGGGTCTGACCATTGCCCGGTCAGTATCGAGGTAGACGCCTAGTGCACATCAAGACCTTGTCACTGCTCTTCCTGCGACAAGGCGACCAGGTGCTTCTGGCAATGAAAAAGCGCGGCTTCGGCGAAGGTCGCTGGAATGGGGTCGGTGGGAAAGTCGAGGCTGACGAGACGGTAGAGGCGGCTATGATTCGTGAGGCCGAAGAGGAAATCGGCGTGACCCCGACCGTATATGAAAAAGTAGCAGACATCCGGTTCGACGAATATTTCAAAGGTGAACCGACTTTGATGCATGTCCACGTTTTTATTGCGACCGAATGGACAGGCGAACCGACTGAAACCGAAGAGATGGCACCAACATGGTTCGCCATTTCGGCAATTCCGTACGAGACGATGTGGCCGGACGACCCCTACTGGTTGCCACAGGTACTTGAGGGAAAGAAAATCTCTGCCGACTTCAAGCTTGATGCGTCAGATGTTATACTTTCCCATAGCAGTAACGAAGTGGTGGGGTTTTAGGAGAACTATGACCCAAAGCGCTGAAATCAACCCGATTACCCGTTTACAACTTGCGGAATTACACCGCCATATCCCAGATTACGAAGCTAACCAAAGCGTCACCGACGCGCTGTACGCCAGCGGCAAGCATTTAGTGCCCATCGTCGGCCCGGTAGGGGTGGGGAAGACCGTCTACACAGAGTGGGTGACCCGGCTCGACAAGGCCATCCTACCGGTCAACACCACCACAAATCGCCACCGTAAGCCCAGCGACCCTGTCGGGTTCAAGACAGCCGACGAAGGGGTTACGACCGAAGGGTTGATCGAAGATATCCAAAACAACGAGGTAGTCAACTACACGGTCATACCCGATACCGGGGCGATCTACGCCACGTTTCTCGACGATTTTCCGGGCAAATATAATGTAGGGCCAATCGTCAGCGACAGCGTCCCGATGCTTCGCCGGGCGCGCTTCGAGCACCTCGCGCCAGTCTATGTCGTCAGCCCCGTAGAAATTTGGAAAGGGTTTATTAAGAAGTCCCTTGGCGATAGGGCAGATACAATCAGCGCCAGGGCGCCAGAAGCGATCGAATCATTAACCTACGCACAGCAGCATATCGAACAATTACACTTTATCGAGAATGTCGGCGACACCGATTCACTCGTCTTCGGCACGGAATCCATCATCGCGCTGGCCCGCGGCGACGAAGCGCCGACCCTACCACCAGAAATAGCCGAGCAGCGACTTGAACAAATGATCGCCTACGCCAAACAACTTGCCGTACACTAGAACTATGGATTATTCATACTGGAAGAAACAATCTGCCGACACGCCGCTTTTTCCTGATATTGAATGGAATAAGCCTGAGCAACGCGGCCAAGCCGGTAAACTTGGCATCATTGGTGGCAACAAACTCGGATTCGCCGGGGTAGCCGAAGCGTATACCGTCACCCATAGCACAGGGGTAGGGCAGGCGCGGGTCGTCCTTCCCGATGTTTTGAAGCGCACCATACCAAGCGCCATCACCGATACGCTGTTCGCTCCAACCAATCCCTCTGGAAGCCTCAGTAAAGATGCCCTGAACGACCTACGAACCATCGGCGCATGGTCGAATAGTATCTTGATGATTGGCGATGCCGGCCGCAGCAGTGAGACCGCAATCCTATACGAGCAATTTATTCAGGAATACGATGGGCAACTCGTCATCACCCGCGATGCAATCGACCTCGTAAAGAATAGCGCGCAGCTACTCGTCGATAGGCCGAACACATTTTTAGTCGCCTCGTTCGCACAGCTACAGAAACTATTTCAAGCCGTCTATTACCCAAAAGTCCTAACCTTCAGTATGCAACTGACGAATTTAGTCGAAGCGTTGCACAAGTTTACAATCACGTACCCCGTTTCTATCGCCGTACTCCACCGCGAGCAACTCATCATCGCGCACGGCGGGGAAGTTGTCACTACGCCATGGGAAAGCCCGATGGCTATTTGGCGAGGCGACACAGCAACGAAGATTGCCAGTTATTGGATGTGGAGCCCGGGGAAGCCTTTGGAGGCGGCGGCGACTGCAATTAATTCATAAGAATACCCGCCTATAAAGACGGGTATTTATTTGCGCTATTTTGGTGGGCGAAGAGGGACTTGAACCCTCACTCCATTGCTGGAACCAGATTTTGAGTCTAGCGCGTCTACCGATTCCGCCACTCGCCCTTATACTTGAAGTATTGTACAATAAAACGCAGTAAGAATACAGATATGAATCCAGACGAACGTAGCAATCAGGGCGGGAGATTGCCAGAACCTCGCCAATCCGTGCCTCAACGGGAACCGGATGACACTCAACAAGCAGCGGCAGCGAACGTACTTCGTACGCAGATTAGCGCTATGTATGGCGACAGCCCGGTAGCGCAGCGGCAGCCGGAACCGCAACCCACACCTCAAGCCCAGCCTCAACCTGCGGCGTCCCCTGAAGGTGAGCTGAACCCATATCACCGTACGCATGCGCAACATGCTGAGCCGCAAGCTGAGCAGTGGAAAGCGTACCACAGCGCCTGGCAGAACTACTACCAGCAATATTACGAAGCCTACTACACCCAGCAGCAGGCCGCTAAGCAGGCTTTGGATGCTTCCGCGAAGAAGGAAACGACGAATAAGGCTGATGGGTATTTCACCCAGCAGACCGACCTTGAACGGACGAATGAAGAGCTTTCTAAAGACCAAGCACTCTTCGAACTCCGCCAGAAACTTCTGAGCAAAGTAAAGACGCGCGCCGGCAAGATCCGCCGCAGCCGTCATTTCATGCCGATAGCCGCGGCACTCGTCGTCGTATTGATATTCGTATTTATCCAGTACAACCGGTTCTTCATCGCTTCAGTAAGTGCCTATGTCTCACCAGGCGCTATTGACCCGCAAAACATCGTCATCGACCCGACCGGCAGTACGGCTGTCGGCCCTGAGCCGCGTCTGATTATTCCGAAGATCAACGTCGATGTTCCGGCAGTATACGGGATTGGCCCAGATAATAATTCCCAAATGGCTGCCATGGAAAAGGGTGTGGCACACTTCTCGATTCCTGGCGCCAGCAGCCATCCGGGCGAGATAGGAAATACCGTCCTTTCTGGCCACAGCTCGAACGACCTGTTTGACCCAGGTGATTACAAATTCATCTTTGCCCAACTCGACAAACTGACCACAGGTGACACGATTTATGCCAACTACAACGGCGTACGCTACACCTACGTCGTCAC
>JBIISZ010000009.1:0-37948 GCA_044340745.1 Saccharimonadales bacterium (SeqCode) | reverse complement strand
GCGGGCCGCTCCCAAAGCGGATAAATCCTTTAATCCGAAGATCATATGCGGCATTAGCCACCCTTTCGGGCAGTTATTCCTCACTTTGGGGCACGTTCCCACGCGTTACTCAGCCGTCCGCCGCTCGCCGCCAAGTAGTAAACTACTCGCGCTGCCGCTCGACTTGCATGTGTTAGGCACGCCGCCAGCATTCATCCTGAGCCAGGATCAAACTCTCCATAAAAATGTACTGTTCAACAGTACAAGACTCAATATACATAATTAACTGACGATGATATGACCTAGTATCGCTACTAGATCAAGATTTGCACTACTAAATTGTCAAAGTTCGTTTATTTGGCGCCCTATGCGCACTACGTCCTTTTTTCAACTCCACGTTGATGGTGTCGATTGAGGTTCCTGCGTCAGCTGTGCAGCTTTTGCGTCGTACCTTGTCGACCAGACTTGACCAACTATACGCCAAATTTTCCCTTAGGTCAACACCTTAGCGGTAATTAGTAGATGTTTTTTCAACAACTAAAGGCTTCCGACAATGAGATAGACGACGACTCCAACGAGAAATCCAATCAAAGTACCGACCGTCACCTCGAGTGGAGTGTGCCCGAGTGCCACTCGTGGAAGCGGTACTTTGCTCTTCTGTTCTTTCATCAGTGCCGTCAGGGCAATCCCCTGTTCGCCCGATGAGCGGCGAACCATCATCGCGTCGTACAGCACGACACAGGCGAACACGAGCGCCAGGCCGAACAATCCCGACTCGACACCATCGATAAGACCGATGACCGTCAGGACCGCGATGACTGTCGCGCTATGCGCGCTTGGCATATGACCGGAAAGGTATAGTTGTCGGGCCGAGGCGGGACGACCGGCTTTGAAGCTAGCCACCACATATTTTGCAAACTGCGATACAATCCACCCGGCAGCACCGGCAATGATATATGGTGACACGAACTCCATAGCCTACCCTTCTTTAGTTTCCTCTTCTTCTGCTGGTTGTTTCGGTACGAAACCGTACGATGACACCTTGTCGCCTTCACCAGTACGCATAATGCGCACACCCTGGGTCGTACGGCCGATGACAGGAATGTCCTTCAGCCCGACACGGATTGCCTGCCCCTTGCTAGAGATCAGCAGGATTTCTTCCGTATCTTCCTCAAGGGAGCGGACCGCGACGATTGGGCCAGTCTTCGCAGTGACGATAGCGGCCTTGATACCGACACCGCCACGCTTGTGTGATGGGAACTGGGCGGCCTTCGTGACCTTGCCGTATCCGTTTTCACTAATTACCAAGAGGTTACCTTCGTTATTGGAAACGATATCCATACCGACGACCTTGTCGTTCGGGCGGAGGCGTACCCCACGCACACCACGGGCGGCACGACCCATCGGTCGGGCGTCAGACTCACCGAATCGGATCGCCTGGCCGGCAGAGGTTGAGATGATCACGTCATCGTTCCCTGTCGTACTCTTGATCCAACGGAGTTCGTCACCTTCGTCGAGCTTGATCGCAATTAGACCGTTCGTACGGATGTTCGCGTAGTCTTTGAAAGGCGTCTTTTTAACGGTACCCTTGATAGTTGCCATGAACAGGTAGCCGTCTTCCTTGGCGTCCTTAGCGTGCTTGATGATAGAAGTGATCTTCTCTTCAGGCTGCAACGCGAGCAGGTTCACCGCTGCGACACCCTTGGCAGCGAGGCTCGCCTGAGGGACTTCGTAAGCTTTCAAGCGGAAGACGCGACCCTTGTTCGTAAAGAAGAACAGCCAGTCGTGCGTGTTCGCAGGAATCAACTGGTCAATGACATCCTCTTCCTTAGTGGTCATACCCCGCTTACCCTTACCGCCACGGTGCTGACGACGATATTCGGTAATAAGCGTACGCTTGATGTAGTTTTCGGTCGTCAGCAGTACGACTGATTCTTCTTCAGGAATGAGCTCTTCATCGCTGAATTTCCCAAGCTCGTGGTTGATGATTTGAGACTTACGGTCATCACCATACTTTTCCTTCATTTCAAGGAGTTCTGTCTTGATGATAGCCAGGATCTCTTTCTCGTCCGCCAAGATTTCTTCGTAACGGGCGATCGCCTTAAGCAACTCGTTCAGCTCGTTCTCGATCGCTTCGCGTTCAAGACCGGTAAGGCGGCGGAGCTGCATCGCAAGGATGGCCTGCGCCTGGATCTCAGACAGCTTGAATGACTTGATCAAGTTCTTCTGAGCTTCATCACTTGTCTTGCTGGCACGGATAATACGGATCACTTCGTCGATGTTATCAAGAGCGATCTTGTAGCCTTCCAAGATGTGAGCGCGCTCACGGGCTTTACGAAGTTCGAACTCTGTACGGCGACGAACTACTTGCTGGCGGTGCTTGACGAATTCCTGGAGCATCTCTTGGATACCAAGGATCTTTGGCTGAATACCGTCGATCAATGCAAGCATATTGTAGTTGAAGCTACTCTGGAGTGCAGTTAACTTGTACAGCTGGTTCAGGACCTTCTTAGGGTATCCGTCTTTCTTGACTTCAATGACGATACGGACCTTACCGCGGGAACTTTCGTCACGTAGGTCACTAATGCTGATTTTCTTGTCTTTATAGAGTTCGGCGATCTTCTCAACAAGCGTTGCCTTGTTCACCCCGTACGGGATTTCGGTTACGATGATCTGGTGACGACCCTTTTTAGTCTCTTCGATGTTCGCGACGGCGCGCATCGTCACACTTCCGCGACCAGTCAGGTAGGCTTGCTTCATCGGCGCACCACCGTATACGACGGCGCCTGTCGGGAAGTCAGGACCCTTGACGTGCTTGAGGATATCATCAAGCGTTGCGTGTTCGTTATCAATCAATTCGATTGTGGCATCTACCAACTCACCGAGGTTATGCGGAGGAATGTTGGTTGCCATACCCACAGCGATACCGATCTGGCCATTGAGAAGCAGGTTTGGTACCTTCGCTGGAAGGACGACCGGTTCCTGTTCGGAGCCGTCGTAGTTATCGCGGAAGTCGACGGTTTGCTTTTCGATGTCTGCAAGCAGTTCGTCTGAGAACTTCTGAAGCCGAGCCTCAGTGTAACGACTTGCCGCTGCTGGGTCGCCGTCCATCGAACCGAAGTTACCCTGGCCCTGCACCAGTGGGTATCGAAGTGCCCATGGCTGTGCCAAACGGACCATAGAGTCATAGATCGCCGAGTCACCGTGCGGGTGATACTTACCCATCACGTCACCGACGATACGCGCACTCTTTACGAACTTTGCGTTACTTCGGTTTCCGTTCACGTTCATCGAGTGAAGGATACGGCGGTGCACCGGCTTAAGGCCGTCACGCACATCAGGGAGCGCACGGTCGATGATCACACTCATCGAGTAACGGAAGAAGCTGTCTTCCATGACATTTTCAAGTGTGCGCTGCTCAACGCCGGATTCTTCAGGAGCTACGATTTCGCCTTCGATCGGCAGATCTTCGTTCAGTGGTGTGTTGTCTTCGTCCATAACTATTCCTTATCCCTAAATATCTAGATCATCAAGGTTGGCATTTTTCGCTCGTGTCTGAATGAATGACTTACGAAGCGATACTTCGTCACCCATCAGCTTCGTAAAGATCGCATCTGCACGCTCAGCGTCATCGATGCGTACCTGGCTGAGCACACGGTTCTCTGGGTTCATGGTCGTCTCCCATAGCTGGTCAGCGTCCATTTCACCAAGCCCTTTGAAGCGCGAGATCGTCACGCCGGCTTGCTTTACGAGGTCAGCTTCATCGTCGACAGCCGTACCGCGCTCTTGTTTTTGTGCCACCAATTCCTTCAAAGCTGATTCAAGCGCAGATTCATCGTAGACGTACTGCTTCTTCTGGCCACGGTTAATGCTGTAAAGCGGTGGTTTCGCGAGGTATACATACCCGCCGTCGATCACTTCACGCATGTAACGGAAAAGGAAGGTCAACAAAAGCGTCGAGATGTGGCTTCCGTCCACATCGGCATCGGTCATGATGACAATCTTGTGGTAACGGAGGCCATTGATATCGAATGCATCGCCAATCCCTACGCCGAAGGCTTGGATCATAGCGACGATTTCCTTGTTGGCAAACATCTTGTCGAGACGAGCACGCTCAGTGTTGAGCACCTTACCACGAAGCGGCAGGATAGCCTGCGTCTTGCTGTCGCGGCCCTCTTTGGCCGAACCGGCCGCCGAGTCACCCTCTACAATGTAGATTTCGCTGTCTTCAGGCTTTTTGCTTGAACAGTCGTAGAGCTTTCCAGGGAGCCCCATACCGTCCAGCGCACCCTTGCGAAGCACGTTGTCACGGGCTGCGCGGGCCGCCTTACGAGCACGGGCCGCGAGGAGTGCTTTACCGACAATCTTCTTCGCGACTTCCGGGTTTTCTTCAAGGTAGTACGCAAAGTATTCGTTCATGACCTGTTCGACATAGCGGCGAACTTCAGGGTTTCCTAGCTTGTTCTTGGTCTGGCCTTCGAACTGAGGGTCAGGAAGCTTCACGAGAATAATTGCCGTTAATCCTTCACGGATATCATCACCCGTCAGGTTGTCGTCTTTTTCTTTCAACAAGCTTGCCTTGCGGGCGTAGTCGTTGATCACACGGGTAAGCGCCGTGCGGAACCCAACGAGGTGCGTACCACCATCAGGCGTCAAGACGTTGTTCGCGAACGGCTTCACGAGTTCGATAAACGTATCGTTATACTGTACGGCGATTTCCACCATCGAGTCTTCGACTTGGCGCTCGACGTAGAATACCGAGTCGGAAACGACTTCTTTGCCGATATTCAGGTGCTTGACGTAACTTTGGATACCGCCTTCAAAGTAGAAAGCAGCCCGTTCGTTAGTGCGTTGGTCGTATACGGAAAGATAAATACCCTTCGTAAGGTATGCCTGGTGGCGGATATAGTCGACGACCCATTTGTAATCGAAGGTGACGGTTTCCTTGAAAATTGTTTCGTCAGGGTAGAACGTGATGCTCGTACCGGTCGGACGGTCAGTCTTGCCGACCTTCTTAAACGGTACCTTTACCCCACCGCGTTCGAATTCGATACGGTACAGCTGCCCTTTTTGTACGACTTCCGCAATCATAAGGTTAGAGAGGGCGTTCACCACGCTTGAACCCACACCGTGAAGACCAGAAGATACTTTGTATCCGCCGCCGCCGAACTTACCACCGGCGTGTAGGACGGTCAGCACTGTCTCGAGGGTAGAAAGACCCGTCTTAGGGTGCTTGTCGACCGGAATACCACGACCGTTGTCCGTAATAGTGATCCCACCGTCATCAAGGATGGTGATTTCTACCTTGCTCGCGAAGCCAGCAATCGCTTCGTCGATCGAGTTGTCAGCAATTTCTTTAATAAGGTGGTGTACACCGTCATATCCGGTACTTCCGATGTACATACCTGGTCGCTTACGAACAGGTTCGAGGCCTTCGAGGACCTGAATCTGAGAACCATCGTAGCTGTTGTCTGTTTTTTGAGCCATTTCTAACTTATTCTCCCCTATTTTCGGAATATTCTCTTGGCACCCACCGGCCGTTGTCTGGCATTAATTATATCACAATCGGCAAAACGCAACCACACCCCTTAAGCGAACAAAAAATAGTCTCAAATTTTTCTTGTATTGAACATATTTATTATGCTAATGTATATAGCAAGAGGTAAACCCTAGTAAAAATAAAAAACCATGTTCAGAAAGATCGTATCTCAGCTTTCCTTTAGTCCAGCCCTCGTAGGGCAACTTAGCTTTTACGCGAAGCGTCTCCGTAAGGAACAAGCGACACGACGTCTCGGACTGGTCTTCGTCGCTCTTGCGCTCGTCGTACAGAGCCTCGTGGTATTCCAGGCACCTGAGCCTGCAAACGCATCCAGTAACAACGACTTTATCCCCGGTGGTCTTGGGCTCGGCTCAAACCGTTCGCTAAATAACTTCCTTGGCCCTTACGACCGTAACGAACGACGATTAAAAGACATCTTCAATTACTTCGGTATCACTCGTGAAGAAATCACCAATACGACCTTCACCCAGTACACCGTGGGTACGAAAAAAAGCTATGGCTTTGAAAACCGAGCAGGCTCCACCCAGATCAATATTACCGATAGCAATTTCGCTCAGGTAGCCACTATTTACGGAAGACCCTCATCTGTATGGGGAACCGACCCGAACACCAAGATATGGGCGTACGTCGGACATTCAAGCAAAATCGGATGGTTCGCCATCATGCAAGCCTGCGGAAACCTCGTGACTAACGACTTCCCTGTCGCTCCGACACCTCCTCCGCCACCAGCGAAGGTCGAAGCCAGCAAGTCAGCTTTGAACACCACACAAAACATCGATGCCACCAAGTCGGCAGCTAAAGCTAATGACGTCATTACCTATACGGTCACCGCCCGTAACAGCGGCGGTACCGGTACAACGATCGATATGAAAGACAGCCTGGCTAACGTACTCGAGTTCTCACGTCTGACAAACACCGGCGGGGGTGCCTATAACAGTACTAACAAGACGTTAACATGGCCCGGCGTCAGGCTGGAACCAGGCGCAAGTGTGTCAAAACAATATACAGTCAAAATGACCCCGAGTCTTGTCTCAAACAAGACAAAGTGTGAGATGACGAACCTATTCATGGACAAGACCGTCACTGTGCCAGTCGCGTGTACCACGCCGCCAGCCCGAATCGAAGTAGGCAAAGACGCCAAGAACGTGACCCAAGGCAACGTCGCTGCTACGACAGTGCCTGCGAAAGAAAAGGACCGCATCGTCTTCACCCTTACCGCGAAGAACATGGGTGGTTCACCTAAGGAATTCGTCTTCGTCGACACCCTGAGCGATACCCTCGAATACGCTAAGGTCATCGACACAGGCGGCGGAACGTTCGACGAACAGAAGAAAACCCTCACCTGGCCTGCCGTTACCTTGCAACCAGGCGCTTCAGATAGTCGCACCTTCGCGATTCAAATCCTCGATACTATCCCTGCGACACCGCAAGGTCTCAGCGACCCAAGCTCATACGACTGTCGGATTGAAAATACGTTCTTAAGCGCTTACGTCGTGATTCCGGTTACTTGCGCGACACCTAAGGTCGTTGAACAAGTCGTCACCGAGCTTCCAACGACCGGTCCTGCTGAAAACATGATTTTCGCAGGTATCGTCTTCGCCATCGTCGTCTTCTTCTACTACCGCTCGAAACAACTTGGCACCGAAGTACGGTTGATCCGTCGTGATATCAATGGGGGTACCATCTAATGGCCGAACAATTACAAACACCGTCACCAGAGCAGAAGAACTCTCAAGAGCTCTCCCCTGAACAACTTGAATCGTATCTGAAGGTTGAAGCTAGCCTCGAACGCGCTGCCGAAAAAAGCACAATCGAGCACGGTGAAAAAGCAGCCGAAAAAGCAAAGATCGAAGCCCTCAAAGAAGCGGTCAGCGTTGAGCGTGGCGGTGCCGAGAAAAAGAAAGCCAGCGAGAACTCCTCGCCTGCTAAACGCCGCCACGGCGTCGTCAGCAAGAAAGAGCGTGAAGCAAGCTTTAAGCAACATATGAAGCAAGTACAAGAGGAACTTCCACCAGCGAAGCGTGCTTTCAGCAAGTTCATCCATACGCCTTTCGTCGAGAAGACCAGCGAGGCAATCGGTAGCACTGTCGCCCGCCCTAACGCTATCTTAGCCGGTGCAGTGGTCGCTTTCATCGCCGTACTAGCGGTATACCTGATCGCAAAGCATTTCGGATACCAGTTGTCCGGCTTCGAGACCATCGCCGCTTTCATCATCGGCTGGGCCCTTGGTACACTATATGACTTCTTCAAAGTAATGGTGACCGGTAAAAAAGGCTAGGTAACTATCAGACCTAGTAAAAGGCGCTCCTGGCGCCTTTTCTTTTATCGTAGCTTTATCGATATCCCATCGTCGTGTGGATTCGCAGACTCATCGCGTACATGCCACTTTTCTGGCTCTACCGGCTCGGCAGGGGCCGCAGGCGCAGCCGAAGGTACCTTTGTCGGTTCTGACCCATTTTGAGTTACTGGCTGCGCCACAGGGCTTGCAGGCGCCTTCAAACTAACCGACACTTCCTGCGGTTTTTGAGCGACAGGAGGTACAGGTTGTGGAAGTGGTGCCTGTGGTGCAGGCGGCGTGAATGGTGAAGGTGTCGGACCGAACGCAGGATTAGGCGCGGCAGCCTGAGGAGGTTGCGGCGCTCCCTTTTGCTGGTCGACTATCTGTTGACGCTTCGTGAGCCACTCGTCCAAGAAGGACGGTGGAGCCGCCGGTTTCGGCGCCATAGCTGGCTGGCCTTGTGGCAGGCCACCAATCGGCGCGATCGGTGCCCCGCTCGACTGCGCCCCTGGAAGGCCAGCCGATACAGGTGCACCAGGGAGCGCTGGACCCCCTGCCCCACCGCCAGTACGGAAAGCGGCCATTCGCTCTTCCTGGGCCTTCTTCAACGCATCCATCTTTGCCTTCTTCGCTTCGTCACCCGCGCCCATACGTTTAAAGAATTCCTGCTCGACTTGTGCTCGCGGCTTACCGAACTTGGTCGCCGAAAGCTTCTTCAAAGCATCACGAAGCTGCGGGTTTGACTCACCGAGCGGTGGCAACAACGACATACTAAAGGCTGATGACGGGACATCCTGAATCATCACCGATGCAATCGTCTGGAAGTTCGGCATCCGGGTCAGGTCTTCGGCATCAAACGTCGGACTGAACTTCTTCACCAACACCTCGGCGTCGGTAATACCGATACGTCCGCTAATCACCGTTCCGATGTTACCAAGGATCGCTTCGCGGATCTGATCAGTCAGCTGCGTCATAAACTGGTTCGCCAAGATAAGGCTTAAACGGTACTTACGCGCCTCAGAAAGGATCGTCGCAAACGAATCAGTCGCGAAGTTCTGGAACTCGTCCACGTACAGGCTGAAGTCCTGACGCTCTGACTCTGGCATATCCGCCCGACCCATAGCTGCAGCATTGAACTTCATCACGAAAATCATACCGAGCAGCTGCGAGTTCAACTCACCCGTACGACCCTTCGAAAGATTCACGAGGAGGATCTTCTTATTATCCATGATCTCGCGAAGGTTAAAGCCACTCTTCGTCTGCCCGATGATATTACGCATCATGTCGTTCGCGAGGAACGCACCGAACTTACTTGCGAACCATCCGAGCATCTCGCCCTTCGCCGACTCGGTCGTCTGTGCCATTTCTTTGTTCCAGAAGTCGAGCACGGTCTGCGTTTTAACGTGCTTGATCTTTTCGTCGGCAAACGCCTGGTCGATGAACACCTGCTGCACATCAAGGAACGACGAACCGTTCGGGTCAGCCATGACCGTCAGGGCGGCGTTACGGAACCACGACTCGAAGCGCGGGCCAATAATACCTGTGTGGCCTGGGTCATACAGCTTATACAGCATGGCGATCGTTTCCTGGATAATGAAGTCACGCTGGTCCTGATTGTCGAATTCGAACAGGTTCAACCCCACCGGCATCTCCATATCGCCTGGCGAGAAGTAAATAACATCTTCCACGCGCTCTTTCGGTACCATCCCGAGCAATTCTTCTACCACGTCACCGTGCGGGTCGATAAACGCAAAGCCACGGCCGTCCATCATATCCTGGAACGCAAGGTTTTGAAGGAAACCAGTCTTACCAACACCAGTCTGACCAATCATATATACGTGGCGACGACGATCCTTCTGCCCAAGTCGGATCGGCTTCTTCGTACCTCGGAACTCGTTGACTCCTAGGAGGAACCCTTCGTCCATAAGTTGTGTCGGGCCATCTACCTGCTTGATTGCCTGGCGTTGCACCTGCGATGTCGGGATCGAATGCTGGCTCGGCAGATGGAAGATCGTCGCAAGCTCCACTGTATTTAAGACGTTCTGGGTAATTTCCTGAGGGAAGAATCGGAATATATATGCGGTCACGAATTCTTCCAAATTTTTCGATACCGTGAATTTGAAGCCGTTATTTTGTGCCGAGTCAAACAAAGCGAACGCCGAGACGACGTTATTCATGATTGCCTGGGCGCGTGCCGCGGTACTTGATGAAGCGACCACACGGATCAGCGTTTCGTACGCAGGATATCGGGTCTTATCTTCGATCGCGTCGACAGATGCTTGTTCGACCGAGCTCAACTGCTTGTCCTCGGATTTCACCTCCTGAGACTCAGGCGGTTTCCAAAGGGCTTCCATGACGCCGTTCATGACCAACTTGGCACCCGACTTCTTCCCCTTGTTCTTTCGGATCGAATCAGCAAGACTAGCTGAAACCTTCGACCAACCGGACTCAGCCGGGCGGATAAGAATCTGAATACCGACACCGTCTTCACGGGTTGCTCCAGATAATGCATTTAATAACGCACGCGTCGCGTCGCGCTTTGACTCCTGGTATGTCGCGATCGGATAGGCAAAGTCTTTCTTCAAAGTAAATTCACCACCAATCGTGCCGCTCAAACGCCCCGCCGGGTTAAAGATGTTCCGCTCGCTCACCTCTTCAAGACGTGCCGACGGATACGCTGCGGCGACAGCCTGCTTGATCACATCGATAAGAACGACTGGAACAACTGCGTAATAATGAACAAGCCCTTCATGAGCGACGATCTCGAATGAGATATGACGCTGCCCGTATACCCGTGTCTTAAAGCCTTTGGTCGCTGTACTAGCAATAATGTTATACATGACCTGCGCCTGGCTAAGCACTTCTTCGTTCAGGTCACGTTCGTCCCGCCCATTGCCTTCGATGTCCGAGCTGATTGGCGGGATATGAATATAGAGCGGCACCATCTTCAGGCCGCGCTCGTAATTTTTCGCTTCGCGCACTACCTTGCGGTACTGGAAATAGGCAAAGGCACCCACACCGGCTGCTATCAGCAGGACAACAACCACCGTGATTATGACTCCCAACACCTTGCCTCTTTTCTTTTACGTTATGGCCGCGCTATTCGCTTGCCCCGATTACCTTGCCGTAGCGCTTTTGCAGGTAATCACGTTGGAGCTCGTTTACCTTGGCGGTCCGGGCGAACGGATCATCCTTGGTCTGTTCGATGATCTCCTTGGCCTTGTCGACCCATTCCTTCTCGATCAGATCCTCATCGGCGGCGACCAGCGGCGTTGCTGTTGTCACTACTTGCTGCGGGTCGGCAACAGGAAGCTGCGGCTGCACGGGCAACGGGGCGGCGACTGCCTGAGCGGCGCTCGCCGCGTCACTCACCCGGGCACCCGCTTCAGCGGCCTGCTCGACACGCTCCTGGCCTCGCTCCAACCCCGTCTCTAAAGGCGGCAGGCTCGGAATTTGTTCCGGCCCGATAGTTGGTGGCATAGGAAGCTGTTCGGCACCAATGGGGGTGTTCTGAGAATTCTCAGGTTTCATATCTGAAATTATAGCATAAGAGACTTAATAAATATGTGGTGTTTTCCCTATTTTCAGCGCATGCGACGGCTGACGTAGACACAGGCGACAATTTCAAAAACAATGACAAGCGCCAGCTCGTAGACCCCGACCGATCGTACTGATTGCAAACCAATCAACATGACCGGAGCGGCCGCAAGTACGGTACTGAAATAATACGCTCTACGAAACGGCATCTGCTTAAGGGGTTTGCGACGGGTCACCCCGCTTGATACCATGACTACCAGGCGCTGCATACCAAACAAAAAAAAGCTTATCATCCCCACAAAGGTTAGATAAGCTGCTAGAAAAATAACAAGGAGACCAAATGGACCGGCTTGGGCTGGCGACGTGAACGTCAGCATCGCGCTTACAACGCATAACCCGGCCAACGAGAGAGTAGCAACAATTCGAGGTAACATCCCTGTTACTGTAGCATACTCCTTATGTTTCGTGGAGCCCAAGTGGTGGCGCCTATGTGTTCAGGTTACAGCAAACGCCGCTTAAAACAACTATTAGGGCGTGTGAACCGATGAACGGCGCACCACTCTGGACTATCTGACCGCTCCGGGAAAACCCGGGGCATTATCGTTTACTCATAGCCTTCGTTCCGCGTTCTCACGCCAAGTTTGGTGCTTGCTTTCTAATGGGGTCTCTCATAACCCGAAAACAAGGATTTACTTGGCGCGAAAAGGTACTGAAAGGACAAACGCTTTGGCATTCGCTCTATAAGAGAGCGGATGTTTTTGGCGGAGCATCGGTGATGCCATCAACTAGTGTTTGTGTTTATTTTAAAAGATTCGAAGGTGCGTTACCCTTTAACAAGGCAATATAAATCTTTTGTTTTTACTAGGAGACGTCACCGACTTTTCCGTCAAAAAAGTGGTCTTATTCCTTATAAGGTCCGAATTGTTAAGGTGTGTTGTGGTGGCTTTTTGAATGTATTTTTGTGTTTCTTAAAGCTTGTATTCACTATAGCACGGCACCTCGTTTTAGTCAATACTTCGCTTATGCTTTTATGTTGTAAACAGCACTTTTTATAAAGTAGTACCTTTTAATAACAGATGAAATATATTTATGTTGATATTTTATCAACGTTGTAAAATACTATAATGGACTACCTTTGGACGGTGATAAGTTCGTGCTTCCAAGCCATTCCCAGCCTGATTTACTGCCGTCACCGTAGTTATAGACCGTTGAGCCTTCGGTGCATATCAAAGCGTCAGCTTGAATAGTAATTCCCGAAGCAGCAGTCGGTAGCCGGAACTGCACATAGAGTGTGCCGATACTTGAAGGTGTCGTAAACGAACTGTTCAGCCTTTGCCACGTTGAAGATAATGTCACCGTCTGTGAGCCCCATCCCTCTCCCCCGTAGTTGCCGTTAGGAAGCGCACCGCGGCCAGAAAACACCACGGACTGGCCGACACTGGCAGTATCACCCGCCTTGAACGACATCGAACAGGTATACCTCGTACTTGGCGCTACTTTCGTTGTCACCACCAAAATGCCTCCTTGTCCGTTTGTTGTCGAGTTTGTCACTGCCTGAAATACGTCAGTCCCACTGACCGCATTCGCTGATCCAACGTTCGGTGCACTGACGACACCACTAGAGTACCCAGACAAGCCGCTGGAACTTGACTCTCCACTAGGGTTGTTAGCGATATTGATAATTGGGCACTGCCCTTCCCGAACAGACCTGTCATCACCCTCTACATAGAAGGTTTTACTTTTAAGTGTCCCCATAAGGCAGAATGTTGCCGTTGAGTAATCACGCCTATAGGTAAAAGTCGCACCGGAAGTCGTCTTCGCGTCAACGGCAGTTAAGGACGCCGGGTTACCCCCCGCAGAAGCTTTATACTTCTTGATCGCACCCGCGACCGTCTGTAGATCATTCTTAACGCCTTCGTTCTGTGCATCGGTCGTAATTTGCGAGTACGACACGATTGTGATAGCCGACAGCACTGCTATGACAATAATGACGATGATTATTTCGACGATAGTAAATCCGCTTTTTGCCACATAGGGTCGTTTCATGCACATAATTGTAGCATAAGCACAATATATAGCGTGTCCAGGTGAGTATTTTGACGTGGTATTTTTTACTCAAAGATTCTT
Source organism: Saccharimonadales bacterium (SeqCode) (assembly GCA_044340745.1). Lineage (GTDB taxonomy): Bacteria > Patescibacteriota > Saccharimonadia > Saccharimonadales > Saccharimonadaceae > Microsaccharimonas. The sequence goes on along the minus strand of JBIISZ010000009.1, from coordinate 24,467 downwards.
TAAAAAAGGTATTGACGTAAGCGTGATAGAACCTTATTATAGGGGTAGTTCCTGAGTAAAAAAAGTATACAGGAACCCAAAATAAACATCTACGAAAAACTCCACGATGCATGACCGTTCCTCGCAGGCGGTTATGCAAAAGAAGCACCGAAAGGTGCTTCTTTTATGTTCCGAAATAATAAAACCACCCTTATGTAGGGTGGTGCATGATCAACGTGGTGGAGCTGCCGGGTACTGCCCCCGGGTCCAAAAGGTAACCTGATATTCGTCTACAAGCATATCCTTACTCAAAAGGTTATAGACGCCCTCCGCCTAAGAGTAAGGCGAACATGGCGAAAGTCGTCTCGCTGTGAAGTATCCGATTATCAGGCAGCTGCCCCTGAGAATCGTAAGAAGCATAGATATGACACCAGCTCCCCTATGCTTCATCGGGAAGACTGATGGCTATAGTAATTAAACTAAAGCTGGTGCAAAGGTGTTTGCCTTGAACGCGTTAGCGAACTCGGCAAACTTAGCCTTTACGGTTGCAAATTTGTCTGCAATTAAATAAACACCTAACGGGTGTGAAACGGCTTGCAAAATATCCTGTTAAGATCCTTCCGTCGAAGCTGTATCAGCCCCACGTACATCTGTTATTTTATCATAAAAGTTCATGATTTTCTACGGGTTCACCCCCTATAGTGAGGATATGGGAAATACCACACAGGTCGCCGTCGTACATTCCGTAGCTCTTCCGGGCTACGATGGTGAAATAATAGAGGTAGAAACCGACATAAAAGCCGGTCTCCCCTCGCTCCAGGTAGTAGGTATGGGCAACAAAGCGATCGACGAAGCGCGCCAAAGGGTTCGAAGTGCCATTGCCAACTCTTCATTGGAGTTTCCCGCCCGCAAAGTCATCGTCAATCTTGCCCCTGCCGAATTACCCAAAGACGGCACGCAGTTCGACCTCCCTATCGCACTGAGCGTCCTTGTCGCGAGTGGTCAGCTCAGGCAGCGCGACGTATCTGGGTGTATTTTTGCAGGCGAACTTGCCTTAGACGGCTCTCTACGGCCTATCCGAGGGGTTATTTCCATAGTCGAGACCGCCTTGCAGTTCGGTGCGGCGCGTATATACATCCCAGCGGCCAATAAGAACCAGTCCCACCTCTTAAAAGGGGCCGAAGTCGTGCTGGTTTCAACGCTCAAGGAGCTATTTATCTCTCTAAAGACAGGCGTGAGCCCTGCACAGCCTACGCCCGTACTGACAAAAGAAGCCGAATCCGCTCCCCCGTTAACGATCGATTCGATCCAAGGTCACAGCCAGGCGAAACGGGCGCTTGCCATCGCCGCTGCCGGTCGGCATAACATACTCCTTTCAGGACCGCCTGGAACAGGTAAATCGCATCTATGCAAGGTACTCCCCTCGTTACTTCCACCTCTTGAGCCCGAAGAATCCATAGAGGTCACGAAATTGCATAGTTTGACGGATTTTAACGACACCATCATTACCACCCCACCCCTTGCGGCACCTCATCACAGTATCACTCGTAGTGCCCTTCTCGGTGGTGGCCTACGGCCACGCCCTGGGGCGATCAGCCTGGCCCATAACGGCATTCTTCTCCTTGATGAACTGCCAGAATACCCTAGAGCAACACTAGAAGCGTTGCGCCAACCCCTCGAAGACCGGACCGTACAGCTCTCACGGGTATATAGGCACGTCTCTTACCCCGCAAGCTTCTTACTCGCTGCCACTATGAACCCCTGCCCTTGCGGTTTATGGGGTGATACACTCCAACCCTGCTCATGTACAGGGGCTCAAATACAGGTATATAGAAAGAAACTTTCCGGCCCCTTACTTGACCGTATAGATTTACAGCTTACCATTGCACGCACATCAAATGAACACTTTTTGGATGCAATTTCGTTGACAGAAAATCAACACTTACAGGTGAAAAACCGTATTATTACCGCGCGTGAGGCTCAAAAAAGTAGGTATAATCGTAGCAACTATTACAATGCTTTTGCTACACTATCTGAAATAAAAACGTTATTCAGGCTTACAGATGAGGCCAAAGAGATCATTTCCAATGCCGTCCAGAAGCTCGACCTTTCCACGCGTGGATATCTCAAGACTGTCCGTGTCGCACGTACCATCGCGGACCTTGAAGCAAGCCCGGACGTACGCGGAAGCCATGTCGCTGAAGCTTTACAATACCGCGGGTAGAGGCCTAGGATTCGCAGCTAGCAAGCCGACCAACCATTGCCTCTGCTTAGCTATCATGCCACCCCTTGTAATCTCTCCTCTAATTTGGTAAAATAACTCCTGAGTAATAGCTCAGAACGGCCGACTCTTCAAAAAGGAGCGGCTGAATTTAGGTAAAAGCTAGGGTAATCCCTAGTTCAAAGGAGAGTATATAAACCAATCCACTCGCATCAACGGGCAGATTCGTGCAAACGAACTACGCGTTATCGGACAGTCAGGCGAACAACTCGGCATCATGAGTCGCAGCGATGCACTTAAAGCCGCAGAGGAAGCCGGCTTGGACTTGGTTGAAATATCTCCGAACGCCGACCCTCCTGTGGCAAAAATCGTTGACTGGGGCAAATATCAGTACCAGAAGATGAAAGAAGCCCAGAAGAACAAGCGGAACAACAAGCAGAGCGAGCTGAAGCAAATGCGCTTCGGTCTCAAGATTGGACAGGGCGACCTCGACATCAAGCTGCGTAAGATTCGCGAGTTCCTGAAAGAGGGACACAAGGTCCGTATCCAGATCTTCTACCGCGGTCGCGAGAACGCGCACAAAGAACTCGGGTACGTCATGATCGAGCGTATCGGCACCCTACTAGAAGACGAAGCCGTTTTCGAGCATCAGCCAACTATGGCCGGACGCAACCTCAGCGTCGTAATAAGGAGTAAATAATGCCAAAGCTAAAGACCCACAAAGGTACTGCAAAGCGAGTAAAGGTTACCAAGACTGGTAAAGTTACCCGCCAGCGCGCCTTTGGTGCTCACCTTCTTGCCAAAAAAAGCAAGAGCCGTAAGCGCCGAATCAACACTACTGCCACCGTTACCGGTGGTACCGCTAAGAACATCAAGCGAGCTCTGGGCGTCTAAGAGAACTTCGGTTCCGCCTACGACTATAAGGAGAATTAAGACATGCGAGTAAAGAAAAGCGTCCAAGCACGCAATCGCCACAAAAAAATCTTGGCACAAGCCAAAGGTATGCAACATAACCGCACCCGTAGCTTCCGTCTTGCAAAGCAAGCCGTTACCCGTGCACTTGAATACAGCTACCGCGACCGCCGCAACCGTAAGCGCGACCTGCGCGCCCTCTGGATCACCCGCATCAACGCGGCTGCACGCCTTGAAGGTACAACATACGGTAAGCTCATCGCCGGCCTCAAGGCTGCGAACATCGAAGTGGACCGTAAGGTTCTCGCTGAGCTCGCGGTTTCCGAACCACAGGCATTCAAAGCTATCGTAGCAGCTGCTACGAAATAGTATTTACTCACCTTATATAAAAATCCCCTCGGAAACGAGGGTTTTTTTATTGGCAGCCAACCTGTAAGCCGGGTTTTGTCGAGGACGACCATCTATCTAGTTATACCATTGCTGATACACTCAAGCGGGTATCGGTCAGCGAGCGGAACACTCTTTGGCGCTGACCTCCTTGCAGCCGACAGGGTTTACCTTCTCCATATGTCACCATATGACGCTGTGGGCTCTTACCCCACTCATTTCACCCTTACCTCTCCGGCCTTGACCTCTTTCGAGGCCATCCCTTGCAAGGCGGTTTTGTTTCTGTGGCACTTTCCCTAGGGTTACCCCCGGTCGCCGTTAGCGACTGTCGTATCCTATGCTGCCCGGACTTTCCTCTTGCTTTTGAAGGCAAGCGGTCGCCTAGCGGACTGCCTGTTCCCTAGTATACCAAGGGTGAGGACGATTTTCTAGCGCCGTACGGTTACTATGCGGCACTAGAGGGATGTGAATCCTGAGGCGCTGTCGCCTTCTTCTCGCGGGCATGGGCGTCAAGTGTCTTGTTCACCATTCCGTCGGCAAGTTGATTGAACTGTCGGTTCACATGAGTAAAGCTCACCCGTTCGAATTTCTCCATCAATAAACGGATTCGCTCGTGTATGGGCCATAATTCACGGTTCTTGATCTTATAGAGACCTTTCATTTGGTTCACGACCAGCATGCTGTCGACTTTGAAGTCGACCTTCTTGTATCCAAGCTCAGTTGCTTTCTCCAGCCCTAGACGCACCCCTTGGTATTCAGCCTGATTGTTGGTGGTGATTCCTAGGTACTCTCCCCCCTCAGCGATGACTTCTTGGCGATTATTCAGCACCACAAACCCGGCCGCCGATGGCCCAGGATTCCCCCGCGACCCGCCATCAGAATAAATAACTATACTATCTTCCGTAGACTTTGTTACAGCATTGTTATCCGTCACCGGAAGTGTCTTATCTGTTAACTCTTCTTGCTGAATGATACCAAGTAGCAATTGAGTTAAATCAGTCAATTCAGATTGTTGTATACCTGACATCGAGTGCCATTTGTACTTACTGTAGTTCCCGCTCAGCTTCATAGGGTGGCGTTGCGGTGCGAGCGTAACCAGGTAGACGATCACTCCATACTGGATCGCCCTGTCGTCATAATCGATATACGTCACCGCATCAAACAGTTGCGACGACTGAATATGAAGTCCTGCATCGTCGTGTAAATATCGGCGTAATGCATCTTCCGGTTGCTCGCCGTAGGCTAATTTCCCGCCCGGTAGCTCATACTTACCAAGAATTGTTTGTCGCCCATTATTACGTTTTAAGAGCAAAGCCTTACCGTCTTCATTAATAATTGCGCGGACCGACAGGCGTTGTTTCATAGGTGTTTATGTTTCCTCTTTATGGGATCAGTATACCACTTACGTATAAATCCTTCTACAACGCAGGGCCGCTAGAAGATGCGGCATTTGAGCTTCCGTTCCAGACCCAACCCTCCGAGTCGCCATCAGCATACGTTTCTACGGCGCTTCCTTTGGTAAACATCGCCGCAGTCGCATCGATATAGTTTGTCGCTGCTCCCGCAGAGTTAGCGCCAAAGTGGAAACGGGCAGTCACCGCGCCAGCTGGCGCAACCGCCGTGACCGAGCGCCTTGCCCAGCCTCCGGCCGTACTCGCCGTGAACGAACCCCCGCTTTCTGAAATCGTAGCGCCGGACGCATTCTCCCAAATGATAATCACCCCGGTGTTACTTGCTACGTTTGTGCGGATGTACCCACTAAGGGTATAGGTATCGCCAGCAGTAACGGAGACATCGCTGTCATTCTGTACTCGCCACCACGAACCCGGAGTACCCCCAAGCGTATTCCTGTAAGCAGTTGTAATACCAAGGCTTGAAAGCCCAGACACCGATGTAACTCTCCCCCCTGAAGGTGCACCCCCGGTTGAAGCCAAAGCGCCCCATCCCGTTGGCACTGTCCGCACCGCAGGATTCAATATGAAATTCGTCGCTGAAGTTTGGTTCGACGTCACATGCCCGGGGCAGACGCCCGCTTGAGGCGCCGACTGATGTACCGTCTGTGTGCTTGAAGAAGTGTAGGTAAAGTTCTGGGCGAGATACGACGATACGCCATTCTCAGTTGCTGTGACGCAAAAACCCTTAGGGCTTGAATTGTTATTAACGGTATACTGGTATTTACCAAGAATACTCCCGCTTACCCCTGCCTGCTCTAAGGTATCAGGGTATATGTCATTATGCTCAGCTGCGTATGCGGCTACCTTCTTCAGCGCCTGGGTCGAAGCGGCAGCGGCGGCGGACTGCTTCGCACGATCTTGAACCCCGTTATAGGCAACGATAGTAATTGCCGCCAGAATCGCAATGACGACGATCACAATAAGGAGTTCAACAATCGTAAAGCCTTTTTGTTTTTGTGCCCACTGCATATATAGGTATTGTAGCATAGGGATACAGAAGCGCCCCGGCAATAGTAGCCGAGGCGTCAGGATAATTCTTAGGCCAGGAAAGCGGGCCCTAGACGGTGATGATATTCCCCGCGTAAATGCAAGGTGGATGACCGCAAAGTAGCTCCACGGAGCTCCATCATTAGGTCTTCCTCATCTATGATATCGGAAAATCATGTGCGCCTAGAGGGCTTCCCTGGTACTTCTTATTATACTCCCGAATTGCTTAAGAAACGCGGAAGATCGTATAAAACACATCAAAGAAGAACGAGATTGCCTGAGCCATGAACGTTCCAAGTAACGAGCCAGCTACCAGGACGATGATAAACACGAAAATGATGCCGAACTGTTCTATGAATCGCATACCTGCTCGTACGAATTCCGGCGCTAGCGCATACAATACCCGTGAACCATCTAGCGGCGGTATAGGTATAAGGTTGAAAATAAAGAACCCGAGGTTCACGCTGACCATCGTCAACAAGATCGTGGAAGCGAGGCCCGTCACTGGCGCACCTGCCAATGCCCAGATACCAAATGATATGAAGGCGAGGAAGAAATTTGTTAACGGACCACCCAAAGCAACGAGCGCGGCACCCCAATCCCCTCCCTTTACTTGGTCGGGGCGAAACGGCACCGGCTTTGCGCCTCCGAATATAGGCAGCTGGAATAACGCCAACGTTATAGGCAGAATAAGTGTCAGAAACGGGTCAATGTGCTTGATTGGGTTAAGCGTGAGTCGACCTTCGTTCTTCGCAGTGTCATCACCCAGCCAATAGCTCACGAACGCGTGCATCGCTTCGTGCAGCGTCATCGACACAAGGATCACGCCAAGGACGATAACGAGGTTAAGGATAAAATCTGGTGACATTCCCTCTATTATAGCCTAGCGGAGCACAGTCTACCACTTATCACGGGCGTATTTACGTTTGTGTTTCGGTTCCCAACCGCGACGGCGCTTTTCTTGTGGTTTCGGTTGTCGGCGAGGTTTTCCTAATTTGTAGACGAAATCATCACCAAGATATGTTTCAAGTTTTGAAAGCGCGACCACTCTTTCCTTGTCCCTGCCTTCAAGCTGGTCCAATGCCACGATACCCCCCGCCCGTGATCGAAACTCTTGCTCGACTTGCTGCGGCGAAACGAACGGTACCCTTTTGTGAAAGCGCTCCAGCTGACGTCGTTGGCGTTCCAGCTGTTCATGGGCCCAGCGTGAAAACTCCCTCGCGAAGAGAGTTCGATTCTCGTTCGTATCTTCAAGTCGTGGGTGTCCAGCACCCTCAAGTACCCTTTTTCCGAACCGTATCTGCTGACGATCAACCAGGCAACCGGTCCTCGGATCGTAGACAGTTCTACCACGTTTGCTTTCAAATAAGTGCGGCGATACCTCAAGAAGGATATCCGTATTCACTACTGTCACCCCTGTTACAAGGTGCAGCGTCTCCAAACCTCCGCTTCTCAGTGGTACCTGCAGATCAAACGGAGTACCTGTAATAAGTGTTGGATTTCGCACAACGCTACTGCTGGATATTTCGCGCTGTTGTCCGCTGAAGATATGCTCGAGTGTTCCATGCTCATCGATAGCCGTCCATAGCTGATCTATCTCACCGGCTGTGATACAACGCAGCAACAATGGCTCCTCATCTGGTTCAATCGCACTCAAAGGAATATCCGTCAATGCAAGATCTTGGTGCAACCGCTCGATTACTTCCTCGGCTTTTTCAGCATTCTTGGCAATGATCCCCAACTCTTCGTATTCGACATCGGCAATCGTCGGCAGCGCCCTATACACGTCGTACTCAGCAAGAAGGTCAGACTTCGCCTGCTGGGTGTATTTTCTCCATCCAGTATAGCGGGTACCTCCCTTTACGATACCGCCTACTTCCTGAATGGCAATCGCTGCTGCAAGTTTCGCCTGCACCTCTTTTGAATACGCGTCTGCCTCTACTAACATACGTGCATAGTTCGACTCTACAGGGAAACGTTCCATCTTTCGGCCGATGTCAGTCACCTCGCCTTGCGGTGTCAACGCGCCAAGCGCGGTCAGGGTTTTCTTTGCCCGTTGGATAGCCCGTTTACTTGGGTCATGGTAAAAATCGAGCGTTTCGATATCGATACCAACATTTGCGAGCCGTAGCGTCAACCTATCAATATGCTTGCGCATGATTTCCGGAATCGCATACGCCGGTCGATCCTTGAAATCGATACAGGGCATCGTGTCGTATTGGGCAAGGACATATTCCCCCGGTTTCGTACGCCCGGCACGACCCGCCCTTTGCTTACTGTCAGCCTGGGAAATTTGCGCGATAAACAAGCCTTCCACCCCGTTACGGACTTCGCTTTGGCGCTCTAATCCACTATCGATCACCATGTCGATATCATCGATTGTGACGCTGGTCTGAGCGATGTTCGTCGCCAAGATGATCTTTCCATAAGGGTAGCTCGCGAACGCTTTTTGCTGCGCTTCCGCCTCAAGCTGGCTATGCAACGGAATGATTGGCACCTTGGCAGCGGTTGCTTTTTTCTCTATCGCATCAGTCACATCTTGGATCTCTGCTTTGCCCGGTAGAAACGTAAGGATATTTTTCCCACGGTGCTCGATCTGTGCGAACAGTTCGCTGAGCACGTCTTGGCCACGGCGCGTGGTCACCTCGAAGTATCGTCCCGGGATATCGATGATCGCGTCCGTACCAAAGAAAGCAGCTAAACTTTCCGTTTCAATCGTGGCACTCATAATCACCACCTTGAAGCGAGAATCTTCCTCGCAGCGCTTCTTTGCCCAGGCGACCAGCACCTCCATGTTCTCATTCCATTCATGCACTTCATCAAGGACGAGTACCTGTTTCTCGGTAATTCCGCTTCCCGTGATCTCGCGGACAAGCTGCAAACCATCGGTGCAGTATAAGATTTTCGTACTCCAGCTATCATCGCGTTCATGGGCCGTACGGTAGCCGACCACTTCACTGGCATCTTCCGTATTTCGCAAAGACCATTCTTCCCGTACGCGCTGGGCCAAATTACGCGCAGCTAAGATGCGCGGCTGCGTCACGATAACCCGGGTATATCCATGTTCAGCAAGGTACTGAGGGATTTGGGTACTTTTTCCCGCTCCGGTCTCCGCCGTGACGATAGTGACTTGATGGGTATCGACCGCATCGAGAATCGCTTGATGGTACTCGCGAACAGGCAATTCGTTAAATGTGTGTGTTTGAATAGTCATTGAATCTATTGTACCAGTGATTGCCCTAACCTGCGCTATCCCTATTGACTCTTGGGGTCAAAAAGTGTAGAATAAAGCCTAGTGTCCTTATAAAAGGAGTAATAATATGACAGCACGATGCGAACTCACCGGTAAAGGAAAGCAATTTGGCAACAACGTTAGCTTCTCTTTGCGTCGCACCAACCGCGTGTTTAAGCCGAACCTACAGAAGAAGACATTCACTGTCGACGGACAAAAGGTTACCATGGTCCTAAGCACTCAGGCGATCCGCACGCTGAAGAAAAAAGGCATCCTCGCCTAACCTCTTCTACCGAAACAAAAACCTCCGCTCTATGCGGAGGTTTTTGTTTATAATGCTCCGGCCTGAAATACTGCTTGTACTTCCTCTGCCGAAAGTGCTCGGCCATACACCCGAGCATCGTCAACTTTACCAATCCAGCCACTGGAAGAGCTCCCTATTGTCATTGGCAACATAGGGGTCCTCATGACCGTCGAACCGCTTGTTGCCCGATGTGTGCCATCCCAGTAGAAAGATAACGTCGTTCCATTGAACGTCGCCACCGCATGGTGCCACTCGTTCGCTGTTGCAAGCGAACCGTTTCCACCCGACCCCGCAAAAGTAGAGCCTGAATAAGGGGACAGACCCCACTCAAAATATATACTCGCTCCATATCCACTTGCTCGCATCCCGAAACCAACATGAGTATCATTTGCACCCATGATGACAGGCCACTGGCTCCCTGCGGTAGTGCCCGTCCTCGCCAGCCATATCGAATAAGTAAATTGGCTCGGAACCGCCGAGAAGCTTGAGGGGTTACCGACGGAAATATACTGCGCCGTCTCACCGAGCTGGTACGCTCCATTAGCAGCGCCACTCTGACCCTGCGCCGAAACGGCTCCGATAGCCGTAGCGTTAACCCCGTTACCGCTTGCGTCACTCGCGTCGCCGTTGAGCGGCCACCAGGCAAGTATCCCATAGCATGTACCTTGAGACGGTGCGCTCATCGTGCTGGTCTGAAAGTACATCATCCTATTGGCTTTGACTGTAAGGCAGTAGCCCCTGGCCGAGCTAGAGACCTCGTACGTAACGCCGTCCGAACTTACCAACCCCGCCTCTGCGGCGTCGCTAGGATACGTATCGGAATGCTCCGCTGCGTACGCGGTTATTTTCTTAACGCCCTGACTGACAAACGAAACCATCGAGGTGTGTTTCGCACGATCTTGGATCCCGTTATACGCAACAATCGTAATAGCGGCAAGGATTGCAATCACAACGATGACAATCAGTAGCTCGACTATCGTGAAACCTTTACGCATTGTACCCACCATACTGCTTAAGAGTATACACGAGAATAGCCCGCCCGGTAAGCGACTATGATCGTGTTATCTTAACAATAGTAACGGTAGCCGGAAGTGCCGCAGCGTTCTTCAGTTTGAACTTTGCCTGCTCTTCTACGGGAGCCCCGAGTTCTTTTACGATTTCATCGAAGTCAGCCTGGGGAACTTCGTATTGCAGCTCCTTGTCATCGTAATGTACCGGCACGACGATCTTTGGATCGATCTGGCGAATAATCGCAGCAGCGCCGACAGCATCAAGCGTATATCCACCGCCACCTACTGGTATGATAACGATATCAACGATACCAATCTCTTCAAGTTGCTGTTCACTGAGCTTTTCATAAATGTTACCGATGACCGCGACGCGGAACTCACCCGTATCAATACGGTAGATCGTCGATATTTTCGGTTCGGTTTCCGCATCAAGGTGGCGCTGGGCGGCGATACCGCGGATATCGAAGTCGGCGATGCCGTATTCACCCGGACCCTCGATTACTAGCTTGGCATCTTCGGAATTAAGGGCGAATCGCGCCTCCGTGGCAAGCTCGATGGCATCTTTTACTGATACATCCTTAAGGCCTACGACTGAAACCTTAGGATCAACAACGATACTGGCCTTCTTCGTCGAAAGCACGACTCCGTTTCCACCCTTATACTCAACTTCAAACATATCTGACTACTCCTTACTACTATTACTGTCGCTCAGTACGTTATCTTTATCTATGGCAATGCTATGCTTGTTCGCCAGGATCTCCGTGATGAATTTATCGCGGACGCTTAATCGGTAATAGAATTCATCATACGATAGCACCGTATAGTTTATCTCGCGACCTTCAAGCTTCTCGATCATCGCCATAGCGTTCTTTACTTTCGCCGCCGGCAAACTTCCGACAAGCATGACATCGACTGGTGATAAGGACCCCTTCACCAGCACCCCTGCGAGAATAGCAAGCCGCAATGCCGGGATCTCATTAATGATAGTAAGATGTTGCTCGTTGGCACCATCTGCGTTTATCGCCGAAGCCGCTTGCCCGGCGGTAATTTGTTCGCCAGCAAAGATAGCCCGAAGCGCGGTGTAAAACTCGTAGCGTTGGTTTACCTGGTAATACAACTTGTTATCGGCAGTGTCGCTTGTAATAACACCGACTTCCAACATATTGGAAAGTTCGCGACGCACGGAATTAATTTGCTCATCAATAAGACGAGTGATTTCGCGCACATAAAAAGATTGTCCAGGGTGACTCATAAAGAGGTGCAATAGCTTTACCCGAGTCTTTGAACCGAATAATTTATCAATCATTCCCCTATTTCCTTGATCAATTTTACTGTTCTTATCATATCACGGGGGTGGAAGAAGGACCACAGAAAAGTCCGTAACCTACCATACTATTAGTGACGAACCTTTTCGCCTTTTAACTCACCTACAATGAAGTCGTATGCTTCTTCAAGCGTCTTCCAGTGAATAAACGGGTTACGCTTCAGCCAGGTTAACTGACGTTTTGCGAGTTGCCAGTCGGACGTGACGAATCGTTGCTGTAATTCGGCTTCGTCGAACTCTCCGTCCAAAAAACGACGCACGAGCCTATAGATATTTCCTGTCATCGCTTCTGAATTCCAGCCATATTTTTCGCCCAATATTTTTGCCTCTTCGACCATTCCGGTTTCAAACAATTGTTCGGCCCTCTGCTCTATTCGTTGCCTCAGAATAGATTTTTCCGTTGTAATTCCCACTATAATAGTATTTGGAAGTGGCTCCGTACCTCTATTGGTGTTTACGCTTCCCTGTTCGATGGCACGCATGACATAACGACGGTTGTTGTGGTTTTCTGGCAAATCAATGTTGTGGGTATAACAATAGGCTTTTAGCTCATCGAGCGATAATCGTTCAAGTTTTTCACGTAACGTCGGGTCGGGCATGCCAAACTGGTAGTCGAAAAGTAGCCCATCTATATACAAGCCTGTACCCCCCACAAGGATCGGTACATGGCCACGGGAACGCACTTCAGCAACTTTTTCACTGGCATACTTTTTAAAATCAGCTGCCGTGAAAGTATCACCAGGCCGTACGATATCAAGGCCCCAATGAGCAACCCGCTCCCTATCCTCGGCAGTCGGTTTAGCGGTTCCTATGTCCATCTCTTGGTAGATAGTACGGGAGTCTGCGGCGATGATCTCACCACTAAATTCCTGGGCGATGCGCATCGCTAGTGACGATTTGCCACTTGCGGTAGGGCCAACTATCACTACTAGGGGTATCTCAGGCACACTGGGGTATTGAACACTTTTTTTATTCATATTTACAGAGGTCGCCATCGTATTTCGTTAAAGTTATCTACCGTTAGATCCGTGCAAGTCACCCCTTCGGCAGCCAAGTGTTGCTCTTGTGCATGCCGCCCACCATGGTACCCGGCAGCCAAGCCGCCGAAGCGGTTCACAAGCCGGTGCCACGGAAGCTCAGGGTCGCCATAATGCGCCATCCCGCCGACGACCCGTGCCGCATAGGGATGCCCGGCGAGCGCCGCCAAGTCACCATAGGTCGTCACCCGACCAGCCGGTACTTGCGCCATCAGCTGCTCGACCTTGCTACGAAATTCGTTTTTGTGCTGCATCGAAAAACTCCCCTACTTCCTGCCAGTTCGCTACCCGTATCACACTGTCATCGACCGGCTCCGTATGCTGCCATGCATACCCGCCGAATAGGAGTGCTGTAATCCCCTGGCGCACCGCACCGTTGCAATGCTTCGGTTGGTCGTCAATCAAATACTGCGCACCGAGACTTTTTAATAACTCGCCCTTGTCCTTTTTGACATTCACTTTGACCGAGTCATTCGTCAGGTTGTCGTAGAAACCGGCGAAGTAAATCTTATCGTGCTCGAAGATACCAGCGAAGCGCTCCTGTATCCAGGCTACCGTATCGCCTTTCGTATCAAGCCGCCGAGCTGTGACGACAATCAAATCGAAATGCTCTTTCAATCGCACCAGTACATCATAGGCTGAGACATCGTGCGGCATCGGCCGCAGGGCGTGCGCGAAGAACTCGGCCGCCCGTCCATCGACAAGCGCAGCGTAGCCTTTATCTGCACGATCAAGTTTCCAGAACGTCGCCCAATCGTCCGTATAATCGTCGACCGTCAGGTTCGTTCCCCAACGCTCGTTACTGAAGGCGACGAACGCCGCCGCGCTTGATGCTAATACATCATCGATATCGACGGCTATGATCGGCTTTGAGGCAGTCAATACTACAGTCCCTTCAAATAATCCCCGAGTGCATCGAGTGCCACTTTTTCTTCACCGCTACGGGTGCGTACGCTGACCTCGCGCGCTTCGACGTCCTTCGGACCGATAATCAACTGGACCGGTATCTTAGCGGTCGTCGCTTCTCGGATTTTCTTGCCAAGTGATTCATTACGGTCATCGACAGAAAATCGTACTTCATTGTACCGGACCGGCTGCATCAACACGGCTGTACCCAGCAGCGCTTTGACCTCATCGACATACGGAAGGACCGTCTCATTGATTGTCAAAATACGCACTTGCTCTGGCGCCGCCCAGAATGGGAACCAGCCTGCGGTATGTTCAATGAATACGCTGAGGAACCGCTCGATTGAGCCAAGGAGCGCACAATGAATCATCACTGGCTGTGCGGCGTTTCCTTCGGTGTCCGTATACGTGAGGCCAAACCGTTGCGGCTGCACGAAATCAAGCTGTACTGTCGCTACTTGGTGTTCACGCCCGATTGCATCGGTCGCCATGAAGTCAATCTTAGGCCCGTAGAAAGCCGCCTCTCCGTCTTGCTCGAAGAAGTCTAGTTCGTTGGCAATGACCGCTTTTTTCAACTGATCCTGCGCTGACGCCCATAGCTCAGGCTCTCCAAGGTAGCCCTCGCTTTCATCGCGGTAGCTCAGACGTACCCGCAGCTTCATACCGATAGATTCGTATAATTCTCGGGCCGATGCGAGCAGGTTGTTGATTTCCTGTTCGATCTGGTCAGGCCGCGCGAAGACATGGCTATCATCTTGCGTCAAAGAGCGTACACGGTTCAACCCGCCAAGCTCGCCGGTCTTTTCGTCCCGGTAGTCGGTCGTTGTTTCAAGGAAACGGACTGGCATATCTTTATAGCTGCGCGGCTGCGAAGCATAAATCTGAGTGTGGTGCGGGCAGTTCATCGGCTTCAACGCGAAACTGTCGCTGGTTTCCTGACTGGTCACCAGGAATAGCTCGTCGCCGAACTTCGCCCAGTGCCCTGAGGTCTCGTATAAGTCTTTCTTGGTAATGTGCGGCGTCCACACCTTCTGGAAGCCGTACTTCTGACGAAGCTGGTTCGAATACTGCGCCATGATATCTCGAAGAACCGTCCCGCGCGGGGTGAAGAGTGGTAACCCTGCCCCGACAAGTGGAGAAACTGTGTACAAATCCAGGTCACGACCAAGCTTACGGTGGTCACGTGCTTTGGCTTCTTCGAGCATGGTCAGATGAGCATCAAGCTCTTCCTGGGTAGCAAAAGCGACACCATACAGGCGCTGCATCTGAGCGTTTCCCTCTTTGCCACGCCAATACGCACCGGCGACGCGCATCAATTTGAAAGCACCGACTTCTTTCGTATTACCAACATGCGGGCCACGACATAGGTCGACGAACTCGCCGTTCTTGTAGAACGATACGTTTTCAATAGCGGCGTTCCCGTCAGTCGCAAGCCCGAGCTCATCTGCATCCAGATCTTTCGCGATCGTGGTTCCTGAGCGCTTCAAGTCGTTCAGCAACTCTTCCTTGTACGGCTGACCGTTCTGACGAGCCCAGTCGATTGCTTGATCAACCGGCATCTCGAACCGCTCAAAATCTTGCGCCTGGTTGATAATCGTGCGCATTTCTTTCTCAATCTTCTTGAAATCGCTTTCAGAGATTTTCTGCTCGCCCAGATCGATATCGTAATAAAAGCCGTTATCAACGACCGGACCAACACCGAACTTCGCAGCCGGCCAAAGCTTCTTTACTGCCCCGGCGGTAATATGCGCCAAGCTGTGGCGCATCGCGTGAATATATTCTTGGTTCTCGCTCATAGGTTTTCCCTTCTGCCCCGAGGGGCCGCTATTAAAAAGAAACATGCGATGTCGGGTTCAATATACTTAAAGCCTTCAATCGCATGTCTCGGGTCCTCATGTAGGGCGAGGACGGTTCCACCGGACGTTTTACTTATGAAGCCCGTTATCGCACAGGCAGCCTCCGCGGAACTCGGCGGGTGGTTGGGCCGCTTCATCGTTCAGACGTAGTATAGCACAACCCCTTAGGCGAACGCTAGTTACGGGCCACGAACTCGAAGGTATCGATGAACCCTAGGAAATCGTTCCGGGCCTGATTAAACGTCGCTTCATCGACTGTCGCAGCTCCGCCCGGCTTCATCGCCATTCTAAAGGTGAACTCGACGATAGCGCTCTTCTCCACTACATATGCGCTTGTAAGCGATTCATACGTGAAAGGAACCTCGCTATATACCGTTCGCCCGTTCGGAGTCCTGAGCGCCGTACAATCCGTTAATCGTACTGCCGGTAATTTTTCACCAGTCACGACGTTATTCATGACATAGCCGATACTTGATGCGTCACATTTATCGTTCTTAAACAGATACGGGGCATGCTCGTCTTGGAGCTTACCTGATTTGAATGAAATCGACACACAGGCATCGTTGATGGTTTGGACACAATCCATAATACAGTCCTTCACACCTGCAACGACAAACCCATACTCTAGACATTTCTCGATTTCAGCAGTCTCGTACTTGGGGTATGTCGTGGCTGGCAACAGTGGCCAGTCTTCCCCGCTCGTAGCGCTCGTGTCATTCTTTTCAGTGCCATATTCCCTGAGTGAATACTCCTGTCGCATGACCTCTTCCAGTGTCGGCTTGTTCTGTTCGACGATATAATTCGCCACGAACGGAGCCGCCACCATGGTGATATATATAAGAACCGTTACGAACGCCGGGAGTTTCTCACGGAGCACGTTCGTTGGCAATACCAGCAACGCCGCCCCAATCAGTCCGACGAACGGCACCAAAAGCAGCGACAAACTTCGAACTAATTGCATAGGATCTGCCGAACCCGCCCAACCCCAAAGTAACCCGAGCGGCGTAGAAGATATCGTACCGACCAACTCTATCGCTCCGGCGGAGAATACGATGATTCCGATAGCCAGGAAGAAAGGGTGCCGTACCTTCATCTTACTGAACAGTATGCTGGCTATGACCGCAAGAATCAGCATTAATACATAGGGTAGCCCCATGAAAACAATCAAAGCCACGTCAAGTCGAAGGCCGCTCGTGACAAGGAGCAGCGCAGCACCGATAATTCCCCCCATGAATAGCAGCGGCAACAGTAACCCTATCAACAACGTCCGTACCCACGGGAAGCGCTTCGGCGCTGGAGTTTCCTCTTTTACTGGAGGCAGGTCAACAGATACCTTCGCCTGCCTATCGCTGTCTATCGGCGGCAGGTCAACTTCAAGGGGATTTACTGAAGGCTTTTCTTCCACTGGCTTTGCAATCGCCTCCTCGGCAAGCGCCCGCTCCCGCAGCACATCGGCTTCGTGCAAAGGCTGAAGCGATACCTTACGGCCTTCGGCGGCAATCGATGGGCTTAACGGCGACACTGGCGGTGAAGCAATTGGCGTCGGTACTTGAGTAGAAGTGTCCACTGGTACGGACGGGGTCGTACTCACTGGTGACGAAACAGGGGCTGCTGCAGTTGGCTGAGAAGTAATGCCCCCTACTGCCGGAGCGGGGTTCCGAGGCGGCACCGAAACCGAGGGACGTTGCGGGACCCGTGATCTGTCGGGGGTATTTGGTTCAGTGCTCATTATGTATGTTTCTTATGCTTTTCTTGCAGTATAAGCTAAAATACCGGTATTACCAATAGAGATTCTTGTCTATTCACCTCTATTCTGTTACCATAAATAGGCTCACGGGTCCTTAGCTCATTTGGCTAGAGCGCCACATTGACGTTGTGGAGGTGAGAGGTTCGAGCCCTCTAGGACCCACCAGATAGATTTTTAAGAACTTCCTCGGAAGTTCTTTTTTGTATATACTCCCCTTATGAGCCATATTTTCACCGATGCCGAGAACATCGCTTGGGAGCAGACCCTCCCCGCTAAGATCATGAGCGCCTGCTTGGTGCTAAAGTGCCGTGACCACGTACTCATGGTGCAAGCAAGCTACAAAGATCACTGGACATTCCCCGGTGGCATCATAGATGAAGGCGAATCCCCTCTTACCGCCGCCGTCCGAGAAGTAATGGAAGAAACAGGGATATCCGTCGAGCCTGCAGACTGCACCTTCCTCGGGGTTATCTATACTGCCCCGAAGAACGGCCACCTCGACCGCTTCAACTTCAGCTTCATCGTCGAACTAGCCACCCCTATAAATCCCCCATCGGTACCCAACGCTGAAATAGAATCCGCACGCTGGGTCACCCTTGATGAGATAGAAGCGCTCAGTGACCACCGACCGACCTACCAAAAAATTCGCACCTTCATCGAAGCGGCCGATACCTCAGGTACGTACGTCGAACACCTCTAAACACGTTCGTAAGCAGTGTTTATCCCCCTCCCCCGTGAGTTTTCCACGGGGGATATTTTATACCTTTTCCTATCCGTATATCATGCATGGTATTCCACACGAAAGTCTGTTCCATTGACAAAATATATTGGTTATGCTAATATAAGGATATGAGTAACACTCAACAGATTAAAACCCACAATACTACCGCTCATACACCAGCAAAAACTTCGTCACTTGAAAGAGTATCGCTCGGCTTTGAGTACAATAAAACGCTTCAAGAAATTAAGCGCGAGGTTAGGGCTAGAACCATTTAATCCTCGTTACCATACAAGAAACCCCTCACATTGCCGAGGGGTTTCTTTTTATCTATCGTTTATATACGACGACAGGCTACTTGGCTGTTTCGTTTTCAGGTTTATCGAGATCCAGTTCGCTCACCCGAGTTGCCTTGTCTTTCTTCGTCGCGTGCTTTAAGGCCTCACGGGAGGCGACGGTGGCCTTGTTCGTCACGTCGAACTTCACCAGGTATCGCCCGAACAATAATCGTGTCTGGGCGTTGATTGCTGCGAACGACAGAAACCCGATCGTCGTCAGCGGCATGATCACCCACTGCGCCAGCATCCAGAAGTTACGGCTCCGCTTATAGCGCTCAGGGCGCGGCGGGAGTAGCTTGAATGACAGATAAATCATCGCGATCAACCCTACTAAGGCAATTTGCTGCACGAGGCTCACTGTATCAGGCAGTTGATGCGCCACGACATCGCGATATGCCTGCTGGTTCAGCAGAAGTGGAATCCACCCACCAACCGCAACGATAATTGAGACACAAGCGGCCGTCACGTAGCCATCTAGTGCACGGAAGAACCACACTAACCCCGGCCAAAAAGCGACCTTACGACGTTTCGTAAAGAGGTGAAGCGCGACATACGGGATGTCTGACGCACCATACATCCATCGCCGAAGCTGAATGAACTGTGCTTTGAAGGTTTTCAGGTAGGTATTATCGAGCACAGCGTCCTGATAGATTGGAATATACACTGGGTGTACGGAGTAATTACCATTGAAGTAAAAGTAACTACGCCAGAACTGGTGGCCGTCTTCAACGATAGAACGAGTACTCCACCAGTTCATCTCTACGAGAGCATCCATCGGTTGCGAGTGTGAAGCGAAGTTACGCATCAAATGGGGTCGCATCGAGCTAATAATGTTCCAAAACGTATTACCAGTCGCCAAGACACGCATCGGCGCTGGAACATCCCAAATATTGTTCAGGAAAAGCGCAATCGGTTGATACGCCAAGTGCTTACGATCTTCGTTAACGATATATTCATACGTGACGTAGTCAAAATATGCCTTATGCGGACGATTGTCTGCATCAAGGGTGGTAATCATGACATTTTTGTATTCAATCCCCTGTTCAGCAGCCCACTGCTGCAAGTACTTTCCTGTATACGTAATGTTCCCCCCCTTCCCGACGACTTCATCAGGCAAATCACGGGGGTGCTTAACAGTAATAAAGGTATGGAACGTGCCCCCGAACTTCTTTGCGAGGCGTTGGGCTGTCGCCTCGATTTCAGCACCGCCACGCTCTTCGTACGCCAAAGCAACGACCAACTTGCGCTTATCATAGGTCGTCTCTACTACCGAGCGGATCGTCGGCTCGATCACCTCGTAGCTTTCGTTGTAGGCCGCCACGATAACAAAGTTATACAGTTCTGATGGCTTAGGGAATCGGTCCGGATCAGCCCCCATAAGGCGGAGATTCTCGATGTGCTGCACCATCCCGTAGCTTTCAGCCCGCTGTCCCTTGCGCTGTTCGTAGAATTTCTCTGGATCTTCCAGTTCACCTAAACGCTCCGCCCAGTCGACCCGCTGTGCTTTTATGAGCCGACTATGGCCGCGGAAGGTATGATACATAATACCCACTGCGCGCACTAGTAGCGCGATCAGGATGAACATCAGATAAATGGCTGCGAGTAGCGGCGAGACGAACGAAAGGACAATAAGAAGTAAAAAGGCCCCGTACGAAACGAACGCTGGTACCATCTCGAAGAAACGATAAAACCGGGAGCGCTTGCCCAGTGGAAGTTCGAAATCGGGTGGAAGGTTCATATGCCCCTTACACCGGTGACCACACGTTGATAAGTGACAGTGCGGTAATCCAGGCGAAAATGATGATCCCTATACCAAGCCAGGCCACCATAATAGCCAACGGGTGGCCTTTCGTCAGGTATACCTTAATAGCCAGCGAGACATGAAAGAATGCCACCAGTGCCGCGAATCCTGCGAATGCCAACAAGTAGAACCATTGGTCACGATATAAATGCGTCACCCCGTATGCGGTGTAGTGTGTGACAAGCTGCAGTTCGCTCGGGCGAACCGCCAAAGCGATATATATGATGAAAGCGATCGCTAAGAGAACAAGAATACTACTCAGTACGGTAAGGTACCGATTAGTGATGAGTTCCTTGAAGGAAGTTTTAATAGTGTTTCTAAGCATATAATGATGGAGCCGTTATCCGGGCTTGAACCGGAGACCTACGCTTTACGAAAGCGCCGCTCTACCAACTGAGCTATAACGGCATGGTGCCCCCGCTTTTACCTAAGTAATTATAGCACACTGACACTTTGATGAACGGTATGATTTATCGTAGAAAACTACTGTGCACCCATGGCATACATCGCCTTGAACTCACCACCGGTTACCGCGCGATTATATATGCGTACGTCGTCGATACGACCCGTGAACCATCGTGCACCACCATACCCCCCTATAACCGTACTCTGTACCGATGGCACCTGGGCAACAGTTCCCGGGTAAACTCCCGTTCTTTCACCATTTACGAAGAATGACGGCGTCCCACTGCCGTCAATTGAAACGGCTACATGAACCCAGGTATTAGGAGTAATCGTGCCGGTACTGACTATCCATCGGACATTCTCGTAAATCGCTATCAGATTCGTACCGGCATTATCAAAGTTAACCGTACCCATCCCTAGTCCTATACCACCCGTCGAGCTGTTAGCACCAGCTACGTTACCCAACTTTACAAACGCACCCTTGTTGGTCGCCGATCCACTATACACCCAGGCAGCGAGTGAAAGATTTGTATTCCCTAGCCCGAAGGCACTTGGCGCTACCGCCTGGCTTGTCGTCCCATTAAAGTTCAGAGCACCAGCACCATTGCCATCCTGCCCGGCTACCGCCGTCGTTGCCGTCAAAGAAGCAAGCGTCCCACCAATAGCAGCGTCGCCATTACCATTAAGATAATATCGCGCTACTAACCCAGAGCTCCCACAGTCTCCCTCTACCGTTCCCGGCTGCGCGCTGCGATAACTATACGCTATATCACCGTTCACCTTCGATACGCAGTACGTACGGTCATTACCGCTATAATAGTACTCCGCACTCGCCGACGATAACCCCATAGCTGCAAGGTCGGCAGGATATGCTTCTGTCGTAGATTGCGCCTTGAACGCTTCAACTTTTTTTACAAGGTTAACGACATCCGATTGTACGGCGCTGGCTTTTGCCCTGTTTTGAATACCGTTATAAGCCACGATAGTGATAGCGGCAAGAATAGCGATGACGACAATCACAATAAGGAGTTCGACGATCGTAAAGCCTTTTTGTTTTTGTACCCACTGCATATAAGCGTAGTATAGCATGAGCGTTTCGTCGAAAACAAACCGTTTCTCCCCTGTTGCATAGGAAGGATAAAAGTGCTACTATTGTACGAGCTTAAGGCCATAAGCGCCGCGGATGTGAATCTTCGGAAAACTACGTGGGCTCGTAGTGAAGCTGGCCTATCACGCCTCCCTGTCACGGAGGAGATCGCCGGTTCGAATCCGGTCGGGCCCGCCAAGAACTTATAGACACATACCACTTTACGTGGTATTGTTTTTTATCATGCCTACCGGTATGTGTAGGAACACCTGGCCTCACACTGGGGTTACCACCTGGCAACCACCACCCTCTACAAGCTCGCATCCTGAACGGGCACCCTCCTCCTCCGGGAGTTGAGAGGGTCCGCCAGGGACATTCTCAATTCACCCCTGTTAAAGTTGACAAAATAAGAGTTTTGTGATACATATAGTACTATACATTCTTAAAACAAATATATGATTAAAAAACCTTCAGCATACGAACTTGGCCTTACTGGCACACCACTCCCCGACTCAGCAAACGCCTGGGAACGATGGCGCCATAAGCGTGGCGCGAAAGAGCAGCTCGCTAACACCGCTATCGATCTCGCTTTTGAGCAGGGCTACCGCCGTGAGTTCGAATCGGTTGCCGAAAGCGCCGAAGGGCTGAATGCGGATATTCTAGCTATTCTTCGTACCGCTGCCGAAATACCCGAACCCAAGCAGACACCCCTTAAAGGCTACACCATGGTAAACGAAGACGGCACCTCAAGTAAGGAACTCCTGCGCCACTTCAGCTTCGGCGAGGCACCGAAAAAGTTTCACACCCCTTTAGTGCGACAGCCGGGGATTCTTCACCTGGACAGCCTTAACTGGTCTCATTACGGGTTCACTACTCCGATAAAGACGATTAGCCTGTACTCACATACCCCAAGGAATAGCGATGGTTCTCCGAAGCTTGGCGAAACGACCTCGACTATCGAAATCAACTCGATCACCTACGACCCAGATACCCTTCGACTCGATAGCGCCGATACCTTCACCGGTGCGGTTCGTCTGGAAATAGACGCCGATGGCGAAGTTACGCAGGTACGCCGCTCCAGCTCAAGCGCTACAGGCGGGGTCATCCAAGAGCAAGCGCTCATCAATACTGAATCATTTCTTGAAGATCTTCATTCGGCAGCGACTGATACGGTCCTCGCCTATCGGATGGATGATTTCGATGAGACCCCTACCTAGAAGCCTAAGGCTTCAGGCGGTCGTAGCGTTCCGTCACGACAGCCCAGTCGACGACACCCCACCAGGCTTTGACATAGTCATCGCGGTGATTCTTGTAATCCAGGTAATACGCGTGCTCCCAGACATCGAGTCCAAGAAGCGGCTCTTCGCCACCGGTCAGAAGTGGTGAATCTTGGTTTGGTGTCGTCATAATTTCGAGGTCAGGCTGTAACCATACCCATCCGCTTCCAAAGAGCCCGAGTGCTTTTTCATTGAAGGTATCAATGAACGCCTGGAAACTTCCGTACTTTTCAACGAGTGCTTCTTCCAACGCACCACCAGGTTGGCCACCACCGTTTGGCGACATCCAGATCCAAAAGAGGCAGTGGTTGTAGTGTCCTCCCCCGTTATTCCTGACGGCCATACGAATCTCTTCAGGAATCTGATTGATTGAACGCAAAAGTTGTTCAACTGGCTGCCCCTGTAACTCTGGGTACGGTTCGAGGGCTGCGTTCAGCTTATCAACATAGGTCTGATGGTGTTTATCGTGATGTAGGCGCATGATATCCGCGCTGATGTACTCACCTAACGCATCGTAGTCATATCCTAATTGCGGAACACTGAACATACTCACCCCTTTTCTATTGTTGCTGTTGTTGCGTACTGACTTCTTCAATCGTGATGTATTCTGATTGTTTTCCGTCTTTTTTTAGCTTCGCGAGTGTCGCGTCGAACTGTGCGAGTGGAATATGGAGGTACTCGTATTGAAGTTGCGTATCGTTGCTGTCGACAAGCTTCACATAATAGTAGCCGTCATTTGCGGTCGTCTTGATAGCGGTGGATACTTGGCCTTTTTGAAGCTTGGCGGCAGTTTCTGCCAGCCCGCCGTCACGGTTATCTTTCGGTACCCATGTCGCCGGCCAGAAGCTGACGCTGTTGGCAGTCTGGGCGTTCAAAGCATCGGCAATGAGCTTGAGGTCGGTCGTGCCGGCCTTAACCTGTGCCTCGATATCACCTGAAAGCTTCGTAGCGGTCGTGTCAGTGGCATAGGATACCTTTTGGCGAAGCAGCTTGCTTCTCATTGCCTCACGGTATTCCTCTGGTGACCAGCCGTAGTAGTCTTCGATGACCGTGTTATATACAGTTTCGGTGACATCGCTCTCTTCACGCTGCGCCTTGAGATAGGTTTCAAGGTCGCCGTCGGTCACCGTGATTCCCTTCTCTTCTGCGAGCTTGATCGCATAAGCATCGGCAATCGCATCGTTCATCGCTTCACGCTTAATGAATTCAAGGCGACGCTTCCCGTCATCGGTACTGATATCGATTTGCTCCTTCTCAACAAGGTAGTGCTCGGCGCTCCGATACTTCATGAGGTAATCGCTATATCGGACCTGCTGACCATCGACGGACGCAACAGGTACAGGGATAACACGAGTCAACCGATACATAAACTCACTGGTGTTTTGCGCCGGGTACAGTAGGTACCACGAAAGTCCGACAAGCACGAGCAGTGAAACGACGCTAATAATAATCGTATTGATGACGAGCCGGTGACGTGCGTACTGC
>JBIISZ010000001.1:0-138470 GCA_044340745.1 Saccharimonadales bacterium (SeqCode) | reverse complement strand
CGGTAGCCGTGTCAGATGCTGAAGACAATGAAGAAACAGTGAAACGTTGTATGCCCAATTTCCGGTCACCGGCCTCTATTAATTCAGTAGCGACCTTTGCGTCCTCGACCGTAACGACCGAAGCCACAGGTGCACCACCATCTACGGAACAGTAATACCTATTTCCATCTGGCACCTTAAGGAACCGGATCTTGACGTTCGGCCGCTTTGACGGGTCCGCACCCGCACCGGACGCATATTTCACCACCCGCTCCTTTCCTTCCCCGCCGCTCAATGCTTCTTCCGTGTTCCAAATATAGGAGAAAGTTCCCAGACAGAGTCTCCCCCCTGCGTCATTGACATAATACTGCCCGTTGCCCGAAGTGAGAGAGACCGGTTCGGAGGCAGCGAATGTCCGGGTTAGGTCGGCGTCAAGCTCGCGGGCCGTTTGGTTGACCTCTTTCAGTGCCATCCCCTTACTGAACGTAGCGCTCATCTGTATAACGGTGGTTGCGATAGTGATCAACAGGATGGATATGAACGACATCGCGAGTACGAGCTCGATGAGCGTAAACCCTTGTGTGTGTCGGGAGGTGTTAGTTACGCGGTTCATATAACCTCACGATCGTCCCAATCGTCCGTGGTACGTTCATACCTGGCGCTGCCCAGCAGGCTCGGATGTGGAAGTCGGTATACCCTGTACCAGCTACGGTCGTAGAGCGGACACCTTCTATCCATATACCTCTTGTTTCACGGATGGTCGTGCCTGAATACGTGACTTGCGCATAGGTGTCGGCAGGCTTAAATACTTCCGCATCGTAGGAGCGCTTCTTCGCCTGCTTAGTGTTCAAGACAAATGCCGTATTAGGTACAGCCGGACATTCTATCAAACCTTCCGAGCTGAACCGGGTCGGTGTACTCGAACCAACGTTGCGGATGATATTGTCGTACACGCCCGCTGGAGTAGTCGTTTCATTCGGCGAATAGCCCGGGTAGTAGGCATTCACATATGAGGCATTCAAGAATCGAAGCGTTTCAATCTGCGCATCGACCTGCTGACGCACGATAGTAGTCTCGACGGCCTGGATTGAAGCCTGAGTACCTTTGTTCATAATCGCAAGCGATCCAACGATAGCGGCGCTTAAGACCGTAATTGCGAATAAAACCTCAATAAGAGTATCCCCCCTGGTAAATGACCGCTTCGCTAACATCGCTGCCCTGCCCCCGCGTTTGCCGCGTCGGTATTCGATTGGACCGCCACCGCGCCCGCACCGGCTGCATACGGCCTCAAGGTGACCGCCGTCGCTTCCCAAACCGCCCATCCGCTTGGATCGACACAGATAGTACGCCCGCCCTGGCCTGGAATACTGTTTCCGGTGATAAGCATTTGCTCTTTGAGGAATGCCTGGGTGATGCCGGCTTCACTAGCGGGAATATTCGAGTTAGTAAAAGTATAGAGTTGCCCGTCGTCCGGCGAGCGAACAAATAGAATACTCATTGTCCGAGGAGTACGCGGACTCCTTGCGCCATCACCTTCGGCTGGCCAGGAAATCCTGGTCTGCCACTGCATCTCCCTACGTGTCACCTCGGTAGTCGATACGTTCAAATTGTATTTCTTTTTCAACGCGTCAATCGAATCAGTCGGCTCCACGCCAAGGTATGTGCGGTCCGTTGCCAAAACGGTGTAGATGTCGATTGCTCCGTTGCCATCGATACGCATATACTTACCGATGATGTAACAGTCACTCTGACCGCGTTGCTGCGTATCGCCTTCCTCAAGACGTGCGGACGCATTACATAATAATTCGTTTGATCGGGCGTTTTGAACGCTATTCAACGATGAATATTGACTCTGTAGAAGACTTTTAAAAGATTGGACGGCATCGTTGTACCGCTGGTTCGCCACAGTGGACCCCGTCCCTATCAGCATGATCAGCACCAAAAGGCCACTAATCGCTAAAAATAAGGTGGTCTCAATTATTGTAAAGCCCTTTGATGCTCGAGTGCCCATATCTAGGGCTCATTATAGCATAGGCAGTATGGATTAAAACGCTACAAAACCGAGGTACCACGCCACGATCTGCGGACCGAATAACCAAGCGATAACCGTACCTGCGATAAGCATCGGCCCGAACGGTACCTTAGAGGTACGTTGCAGTTTTTTCGTCGCAAGAAGCGGGATGACAATAAGGCACCCGATAAGGTTCGCCAGGAATAATGCTATGAACGCAAGTTCCCAGCTCCCAAGCAATAGCCCTAAGCCCAAACCAAGCTTCACGTCGCCCAGGCCGACCCAGGCGCCCCGTGAAACCAGGTACAGCAACCCGTACAGCCCTGACATGATTGCGACGGCCCCGAACGCACTGGCATAGTCTGCAATGCTCTGTGATGACACGACGACGGCAATGATACCGACGACGGCAAGTGCCCTACTATACCCGTCGGGGAGCAGGAACCATTTCGCGTCGTATGCGAAGAGTACAGCCATGATAACCCCGCCTACAAGCCAGGTAACGAGATGTGCTATCTGTAATGGAGTTTCAAGTGGTAACGGCCATAGCGCATAAGAAGCAACGAAAAACGCCGCCACTCCTAGCTCAATCAGCGGTTCAAAGCGCCCTATGGGTGTTTTACAGGCCCGACAGCGCCCTTTGAGGCTCACCCAGCTGACAAGCGGGATAAGATCATACCATTTCAGCTCATACCCACAGTGAAGGCACTGAGAACGATCTTGTGCCGTCTTCTTCCCTAGAAGCTTCTTGAGATGCGCAAACTCTTTTTTGTCGTATGGCTCTTTGGCCTTTTTGTCCTCTGAAAGTTGCCGAGCACGTAGGCGCCAGACGGTCGCCCCTGCGAAGCTTCCCAAGCAAAGGCCGAATAAGATAAGTGCGATATAAATGACAGGCTCGTACACGCCTCTTATGATAGCACTTATGAAAAGAAAACAGGAGCGGATTAACCGCCCCTGTTTGTATTGCAGCTCTCTTACTAAGAGTCGAGGCAGTAGCCAGTCGCGCTACTTCCTTCAAGTCGGGTCGTCACGACGAATTGACGAGCAGTACCTGCAGTCAAGCTGATGCTTCCGTTAGCCGAGACGGGGCCGCATTTCGCCCTTTGGTAAATACGGATGATTCCCTCATCGGCTACGCGTGGAGTAGAATCGAATTCGTTCACTGAAACATTCTCGCTGTTACCCGATAGTTCTTTGAATGGACCACCGTCATTAGTTCCGCCGAGTGCCGTACGTAACTGAGCGTTGGTAGGTGTCGTGCCGCGGTTATTATTAATGAAGTTCGTGTATGATGATGCTACCATACTGACATCATTCTTGCGTGCCGTGTCACGCTGTCCTGCCTGTAACGCAGGGAGTGCTACGAACACCATCAGGAAAATCAGTCCGGCGATCGCCAAGACCAAGACCACCTCGATGATCGAAAACCCTTTTTCTATTTGCCTTGTGTTCATTGGAGTTAGCCCACCTTTCGTATGAACATTAGAAACCGTTTAGCTATTATACTAAACCACTTATGCTTTACTGTCCAGCTTTTTTATACCGTTATACCGCCGACCAGGTTGTAGATCGGGAACAGGATCGCCCCCACCATACCACCAGCTACGACCGCGAGAACGACCATGAGAATCGGCTCAATCGCCGTAGAGATCGTGCGGATCTCTTCGTCCAGCTCATCTTCGTAAATCTGGGCCACCTTGCCGAGCATGTCGTCGATTTTTCCTGATTGCTCACCAATCTTGATCATCTGCGGAACGAGACGTGTCATGACTTCTTCGGGCTCAAGAGCGACGGAAAGCGCCTTACCACCTTGAACCTTATCGGCAGCACGTTCGATTGCTTTCTGTACAATAGTATTATTGACTGCCCTCCCTGTGATGTTGAGGGTATCCAGCATACTCACCCCTGTACTCAACAATGTTTGCGAAGTACGGGCGAAACGGCCCATATACAGCTTAGTAAACATCTTACCGAAAAGAGGTACTTTCAACTTAAAGGTGTCCTTGAATTTGATCCCGTCCTCTGTCTTTATGTACTGTAAACCGAAATAGACGCCGATACCGACGATGATGATGACCAGCCACCAGAAGTTCATCATGAAGTTCGCAGCGTTCACCATGATCTGCGTCAGGAGCGGCAGCTGCTCACCTAGGTCTTCGTACAATGTCTCGACCTGTGGAACGACCGTAAAGAGCATGAATGCCATGACTCCGAAAATGACCACTAAGACGATCAGTGGATAGGTCATCGCCCCCCTGATCTTACTTGCGATAGCAGCATCTTTTTCCTGCTGGGCAGCGACCCGCTGGAGGGATTGGTCCAAAGTACCGGAAAGCTCACCGGCAGCCATCAAAGCGATAAACAGCTCACTAAAGACTTTCGGGTGCTTAGCGAACGAGTCGGACAGAGCCTTACCACCCTCTACCGAAGCAGAGATGTCTTGAATAACTGATTGTAATTGCTTGTTCTGCGTCTGCTCCATAACCGTATGGAGGCTTTGGCTCAATGGAAGGCCGGCACCGATAAGCGTCGCGAGCTGGCGCGTGAATACGACCTTATCCTTAGTAGTGATGCGCCCCGTGATGCGCGAGAAGAAACTCCCGTCACTAAGGTCTTCTTTCACCTTTAACGGTACGAAGCCCTGCTTGATCAGCAGGCGCGCGGCAGCCGTTTCAGAATCCGCCTGGATGGTAGCTTTCTGAATCGTATTGGTCGCCTGATCACGGGCTTCGTAGCTGAACTTTTTCACGGATTATCCCCTCATGAGCCTTTCGAATTCTACAAGGTCGACGGCGTACTCGCGGGCGTTGTCGTAGGTTACCGTACCTGCCTGAACTAGGCTGACAAGGGTACGGTCCATCGTCTGCATACCCTGGTCGGCACCTGTCTGGATAATAGCGTCGAGCTGGTGTGACTTCCCTTCGCGGATGATGTTACGGACTGCCGGGTTAGCGACGAGGATCTCTGCCGCCGCCACACGACCACCACCGATAGAAGGAACCAGCCGCTGTGAACAGATTGCCATCAAGATATTGGAAAGCTGTGCACGAACCTGCGGTTGCTGGTGTGGCGGGAAGACGTCGATCATACGGTCGATCGATTGCGCCGCGGAGTTGGTGTGAAGTGTGGCGAATACCAAGTGACCGGTCTCAGCAATCGTAATCGCTGCCGAGATGGTTTCGAGGTCACGCATCTCACCGATAAGCACGACGTCAGGGTCCTGACGAAGGCTGGAGCGCAGCGCCGCCGAGAAGCTATAGGTGTCGTAGTGCACTTCACGTTGTACGATGACAGACTTCTTTGATTTGTGCGTGAACTCGATTGGGTCCTCAATAGTAATGATGTGTGCTGATTTCTCGGTGTTGATCTTGTCGACCAGCGCAGCGAGCGTGGTTGACTTACCGCTTCCCGTAGGGCCAGTCACGAGCACGAGACCACGGGGGTAATCAGCGAAGTTCAAAACGACCTGTGGCATACCAAGTTCGGTGACCGACTTTATTTCATTCGGAATAAGACGCAGCGCCGCAGCCAAGTTACCTCGCTCGTGGAAGGCGTTCACGCGGAAGCGACCAAGGGTTCCGAACGCGAAACTGAAGTCGAACTCTTTATCCTTCATAAGGATCTGCCGCTGGTCTTGGTCAAGGATGGCAAATACGAGCGTTTCCACGGCCGCCTCGTCGAGCGGATTGAACCCGGCCACCGGTACGAGTTGTCCGTCGATACGCAGCATCGGTGGTAATCCGACCTGTAAGTGAAGGTCGGACGCGCGGCGCTTGACCACTTCTTCCAGTAGTACTTCGATTCGTAAGTTTTGGTTGTTCATCTTCCCGCCCTATTCCTTATGCCGTATCGGATGTGACACGGTTTACTTCTTCTAATGTGGTGACACCCGCTAACGCTTTCAAGTAGCCATCCTGACGCATGGTGATCATCCCCTGCGACACCGCCAAGCGCTGGATTTCAGAGCTTGTCGCGTGACTAATGATAAGCTGCTGGATGGAATCGTTGACGTCCATCACTTCGTATATACCTGCACGACCACTGTAGCCGTGCGGTGATTGAGGGGTGTCAATTCCTCTGACTAAAGTATAAGCGCTTTGGCCCGCTAATGGTAGGTCTTTATACCCTAAATCAGCAGAAACCCGCGCAACTTCTTCTGGCGTCTTCGGCAACAGATGGCCGACAGTCGCCATAATGTTCTGTGTTTCAATCGGGCTTGATTGGTATGTCTCGCGGCGATTCGCGACGCGACGCAAGAGCCGCTGCCCGATGATCGTGTTCACTGTACTGGCAATCAAGAATGGCTCAATCCCCATATCAAGCAAACGCGGGAGCACCCCGGCCGCACTGTTGGTGTGGAGCGTACTGAACACCAAGTGCCCGGTTAAGGCTGCCTGGACTGCCAGGTTAGCGGTTTCCGCGTCACGGATCTCCCCCACCATCACGACGTCAGGGTCCTGACGAAGGATAGACCGAAGACCGCCCGCGAACGTCAGCCCGACTTCAGCGTTAACCTGGATCTGATTTACCCCGTCCATCTTGTATTCGACTGGATCTTCAAGCGTCACAATGTTGACCGTGTCGTCTTTGATCTCTTTGATCAATGCGTACAAGCTCGTTGACTTACCGCTACCGGTAGGTCCAGAGGTGAGCACCATACCGTTCGGGCGCTTGATACCGTGGCGGATAGCACGGAGCGAACGGCCGGCATACCCCATCTCTACGAGATCGAAGCTGTTTCCAGATTTATCGAGCAGACGGATGACGATTTGCTCGCCCCATACGACAGGGCTGATAGCGATACGAAGGTCAACCTCTTTGTTGGCGATCTTAACGGTAAACTGACCGTCCTGCGGGATACGGTGTTCGTCAATCTTCAATTCAGACAGAATCTTCACGCGGCTGACGAGCGCCGGTTCGATACTCTTTGGAAGCTGCATGATCTCGCGGAGCACTCCGTCGATACGACAACGGATCTTTAGAGCGTTCTCAAGAGGTTCAACGTGGATGTCGCTCGCTCGCGACTTAATGGCATACTCAAGGATCTTACTCAGCGCTTGGCTGATCGGTGAGTCTTGGACGATCGTCTTTACTTCAGTCGCCTCTTCCGCCTTCGCCTCGGCCTGGCTCACCTGAGCAGCCTGATTCACGCTAGAAAGGTCAGTCTTGTACTGGTCAAGGACATGACGCACCCCGACCTCAGAGGCCATAAATACTTTCAGCGGACGCTGAATACGGTTAGCGAGATAGTCGACCGCCTGGACATTATTCGCGTCGATCATGGCGACAGCAAGGCGATTTTGCACTTCGGCGAGCGGTACGGCCATAAAGCGTTCGGCAATATCCTCTGGAAGTAACGAAAGGATATTCTGATCAATCAGCGTGCTCGCCAAGTTGACATACGGAACACCTGACACCTGCGCAATCGCATGTGTCAGCAGTTCATCATCGATGATGTCCTGATCGGTAAGGTAGCTAAAGAGCGGTTTGTTGGATTTGCTCGCCTCCTCTTTAGAGCGCGCAATCACATCAGCACTCACCAACCCTTCATCAACGAGTAGATGCGTGAGCTTTTCTTGGATATCGTCAGTTAGTAAGGCCATCGAGCCTACTCCGTATTACCAGTAGTAATTTGCACCTCTACGGCCGGGTTGATGGCGTCCTGATTGAAGATAGCGGCATCAGGTTCCTCGACGGTCTCATCGATACGCTCGATCGTCTTCACCGTCTGCTCTTCACTTGAAGGAGTACCGACGATTGCCTGCGTTACGAAGAATGCCACCATGACACTTACCGCGGCGATCAAGATGATCATTGCAATATCCGTCTTCTTCATTATTCAGCCTTTACCTTCTTATCAGTTAACTCAAGTACCTTCGCCGGTTCATAGAACGCGTACCCCTGTACATCCATAGTCAATCCACCCTCTTGCACCTGGAACACGACAGACGTGATGATCATAGTACGAATTGAACGCTCAAGATTCTGTAGAATCTGCTTCAAAGCCGCTTGCTCACCCTTTACGGAGAAGGAGAAGTTGATTTTATTTCCAGAATCACTCGACGCTGAGGCGTCACTCGTATCTGACGATCCACTGATGACTTCGATACCCTCTACGGGTATGACACTGATAGCCTCGATCGTATAGCTCCCCCCTTCAATACCGGAAAGGATTTTATTCTGAAGGGAAGCCCCGAGCGCGAGAGAGTTCGCATCTGATGGCAATGCGTCAAGCACCACCTGCAGTGCCTGGTCGGTTTCGTTGGCCTTCACACTCCCGAGCGCGCTGTTCGCTTCAAGTGCTTGAACGTCCGTCTTCAGGTCTTCGACTACTGAAAGGTTATGGTCCAATGTCGAGACGGTAGTTTGCTTTTCGCCAAGAACTTTTTCGTTATAGATAAGTTTCTGACCCAAGAAAATGCTTACCACGACGGCCGCGCCGATAAGGGCGGACGCCACAGCAATCCAGATAAACATTGTTCGGTTCGCCTTTGAGATCTGCGTTCGTTTGCGAATAGCTACATCATTTTGGTTCATACTATTGGTTCCCCTCTATATCATCCGCACGCTGCGTAAAGCGAGGTATACCAAGGTATGAGTCGGTCACGTTGCCGTTGATACTCGTCTTGTAAGAGACGGTCTTGATCTTTGAAGTCATAAGTTCCGGGGCGTATTCGAATGTCATGATGAATCGTAATACTTTTTGTCCGGAGTCGTCCTCACCATAACTGACGTCCGTCGTACTGATGTTCTTAGCGAGGTTGACCGTTTTCGTCTCTCCGTCTTCCGTGTACTGGATAAGCGTGTTTGAAACGGTCTTCTTGAAAATTTCAAGGGCATCGAACGAACGGGTCTGGCCTTCCAACACCAATGTACCACCAGTGTTAGTAGCTGCGCCGTCGCCCTCTTCCTCTACCACTTCCGTATCATTTACTTCAGAACTAGCCTCTGTTTCGCTTTCAGTTCCAACCGTATCATCGGCTTCTTCATCCTGGCCAGCAGCTGTGGTAACGGTAATATTTGAAAATGATACCTGGTTTGGCTCGGGCGGTGTAATGGCAGCTAGAGTATCGAAAATTCTTGATTGCATGTGCTTCTGGTCGTTGTACTGGGAAATCTTGCTCAATTGATTCTGAATAGTAAGTATCTTTGAAAGGTCCTGTACGTCCGAAAGCTCCTCCGACTTATCGGTAATCTGCTGGTCCAGCACCGCACTACGTACAAGTTGTACGCCGAAAATATACACTAGTAGCAACACCACCAGACCAATGGCAGCAATACTGGTGATGATAGAGGCCGAAATAACGACGGCGCGAGTGCGCTGTGCTTTAAGCAGTTCCTGCTTTACGTCAGGAACAAGATTGATTTCTATCATAGCTTGTTCCTCCGCTGCGCGAGGCCGATGACCGCGCCGAACTCATAGGCGACGGACATGAGCTGCTGCTGATCCGCCTGAGATACGCGGACACGTTGCCAAGGATTAGCCATTGAAGAAGGGATGCTTGTTTTGCTACTCACATAGTCACCGAAACCAGGCACGACCGCGCCATATCCGGACAAGAGGATCGCCCCCACCGGAGTGCTTGGGTAGCGCGTCTGGAAGAATTTAATTGACTTGGTAAGCTCGGCGGTGAAGTTTTCAAGCGTTCCTTCAATCGCCCGGTAGACTTGTCCCTCAAGACGATCCGGCGCCAAGCCGAACTTCAGAATGAACTGGCGAGCCTGATCTTCCTGGACATTCAAGTTTTGAACCGCCGCCTTAATGAGTGACTTTATACCCGTAGGGATAGTACGTACCAACCGTGGTGCGTCACCGAAAGTAATTGCTAAGTCGGTTGATAGCTCACCTACATCAATGATAAGCCGCGCATCCGGCACACCCGCAGGGAGTAGTGAACGTACCATTGCGAGCGGATCCGGCTCGGAGGCAATGACATTCAAGCCGAGGCTCTCGATGAATTCCAGCCGCTCTTCGGTGTATGAGTTAGCAGTGCTTGCGATTAATACTTCTTGCATCTTCGGGTCATGCAAAGAAGTTCCCAGTAATGCCCAGTCTACCTTGGCCTCGTTGACCGCCATAGGGATATATTGGTCGACCTGGTACTTGATGGTGTTGCGCAACTCGTTCTCCGGCATAAGAGGAACTTCGATAACGGTAGTAAACGTCTTGCTTGAAGGCAATCCGATTGCGACGTTCTTAGTTTTGATGCCGCTCTGCCCTACCGCGGTCATGATTACCTCGCCAAGTCGACGGAGCGCTTCCGGTGAGGATGAGCTGCTGATTTTTTCGTCGAGCGGCGCGTAGCCGAAATGGCTAAGATTCCAGGCATCGGGGCCCGCAGGGGTAAGTTGAACAACCCGAACCGCATTTGTTCCGATATCCAGTGCAAAGAAGTCGCCCACGCCGTGTACTGCCATATTGTCCCTCATTATACCCAAAGCATAAGCGTAAGCGCAAGCAGATTATTACTAGAAACGAGGCGGAAGTTCAGTCGTCTGTACCGTACGGATCTTCCCACTCCCGGATTGTTGGCCGCTGGCCCATAAATACGCATCAGGACGAAGGTTAAATACCTCTGCCGGGTCGCCAGAGCGCTGTCCCGCTTCCGCACCGTATGTACGGTACATCAGTAAACGATTCGCGATGACTGGCCCATTCACCGTCAACTTATTATTACAGTTTGTCGAACGGAGGTCATTTGGCGAAGCGATGTTACATGTCTTCACGTAGCCCTCTGTACCAGACCCGCGAGTCACCAGCCATGCATCGACAGACTCAACATTACTGTTAATGACGATGTTACGGGCGATAATGACGAGCTGTGGAATGTCGCCCACCGAGTTAAGGCCGCCTGTCGTATAGCGAAGATTTCCTTGAATCGTGACCGTACTATTCGGTGCGTTAATCACCACCCACTTCCCGGCTGGCATATCACCGCTCGCTGTCAGCCGTATGGCGCCAGACTTAGTGTAAACGTGACCACCCGCAAGTGTGGAGATATTCGTCGTGTCCGTAGGGCTGGAATAGTTTGGAAGCGTCCTGTCTGCGATAAACCGTCGCTCAAGTGCCTCAGCCGGTGAGGCTGTAGTGATGTCGTAGGAGCCGACACTTCGAGCCGAACACCCAGTCCCCTTTCGAGCGTTCGCAAAAGTCAGTAAGCTCACGCCACACAGCGCATTATTATCGATACCACCCCCATATCCAGCAGCCGATGCCATGCCAGTCACTGTACCCGAAGGGATAACCCCGTATTCAGCCCATGAGCCGAAGACATTTCCAAGTGGCTGCCGCACCATTGCCGTCGCGGAAATCTCATCGATGAGCAGACCCGTCAGCGGCCAAGTAGTACGAACGTGAATTTCAAGGCTGTTCGCCGTGTCGTAGCGCAACGCTCCGCCGCCAATATCGATCGTCGCCGTAGAATTAGGGTTCTCCCAACTTAATTCCTGCCAATCGCTGACCGGATTGCCGTTCACATACACGCGTAAGTGGTTATCCGCGGCGCCGCGCAACGTGACCCTTACGGTTGAAAGATCAATTTGCGTACTTGAATCAATCGTAAATCCGTCTTTGAGCTTGAACACATAAATGTTACCTTGGGCCATAAGCTGGGCATCAGGCAAATCGGACGCCCTAGTGGGTTCCTCGCAAGAAGGAGTGCTTGTATTGCGCCCCCATTTGTTCTGACCGATCCAACCGGCTTGGGAGCTGGTGCGTGGCCATACATACGTCGCGCTGTCACCGTAATCGTCACCATTGCGCGTAGGATCTTTTTCATATTTACCGGCTTTTCGTACACCGTCCTGTACCCCTTCGGTAATCACTCGGGCCTGGAGGCTATTGTCGTTCGTGGTCCGTGGGAGTTTCTTGAGATTCGCATTTACTGCACCGATATCTATGTACTGACACGTATCGGACGTTTGACCGCCGGGCCTGTATACACGAGTAAGGAGCCAGTGTGGATCAAATGAGTTTTCAGGGAGCTTTCGGCCGTTATCATCGACACCTGTACGCCATAACCCTTCCACAGAGCCTGCTGGAGCAGGATATACAAGATCAGATGGCTTCTGAATACTCGTCACGCTCGTAGAGACCTTAGATACAATCTTGTCAGAACCAATCATTCCTCGTCCGACTAAAAGGTCACCTCCCCAAACTTGTACTTTCGGCTTCTTACTTATGATAAGACAGTACAGTTGGGAGTGCTTCCAGTTCGTACTCGCCGAAGAACCACGTTTGATTGACATAGCGAAGCAGAACCTTGTTCCTACCGGTTCGCTTCCGATATTCGTGCTACTAGTCCTAAAGTCTTTATCTTCGCGGTAGCCGAACCCGTTGTCATCAGTGCCGCTGCGGAGCGTATTACAAACGGCTCGGGACCTATAGTAAGCACCACTCGTGAAGTATGCACAAGGGTCTTCGTCGGTTCCAGAGACACCCCCGACCTTGTTCTTAATAGTTGTACCCGGGTCGAACTTAATTTGCGTCACACGCCATTGAATATCCCTATGCGATTTCGTATCACCTGTGTTCGTGACAAGGCCGTCTACGGAAATGACACCCCGTTCGCTTTCAATCATTTCATTATCAGTAATATTACTGATTTCGGGCACTAGCGAATAGCTGTATGGGATTCGCGCGCAGGCCCGAACACTGTGACCCCAACTCGTGTCATTCCACGCTTTATCCTGCCAGGCGACACGCCGACAGAGGCGTTCGCCCACATCATCCTGCACAACCGTATGGCCGCCACCATAGTTCGTGAAGAAGAGTATATTCGTGTCTCCCCTATGGCTTCCGGCACTCTGCGGGTTCAGTCCAAGACTGTTGCCGTTCGATAAGAGAAAATCTTCATAATCGATGTTAACGCTTACATTACGATCCATGTTCTCGGATTCAGGGTTATTGCGAAGGTCGTGATCCCAGGTAAGTCGGTCACCCGGCTTCGCTACAAGCGCGTCCCAGCCTTGTTGTCGGGATCCGCCGTTGTTCATGATGTAGGATTGACCGTTGATAGTCCATTCCTTACGCTCGTTGTAGCAGAACCAGCCGACATTATAACCCCATGTCAGATCTCTCTTAAAGGAGTCGTCGATTGAATTATACATCGTTTCGGCGGTACCTGTTGGCACCCATCGGCCCCCTTGATTGCCCATATACGTTCCACCCCAGTCAGATTCGTAGTTGTATACCCGAGCGTTACTTGGTCCGCCCGTTCCTCGGAGCGCAAGCCACGTCATGACGCGGTCGTTCCCCGTTCTCCTACAAAGATCACTCACATCCGACCATCGCTCACCATTGGCGAAATCTCTTGGTCCCGACCCGTTCGAGTCGAAGCTATACCAGCCGTACCCGTTCTGAGATGCCGGGTCTGCACATCCACCAGAACAGCCCCCAGTCGTCGGCTCACCGCCTTCACCCGCACCACCGCCACCTTGAGCGGAGATATTACTCATTTGTGCTTGGGTCAGCGCCACTACGAAACTGACAATGACGACAGCAAAGACTATTCCGATAGCCGCCACGAAACTGGTGTATTTTTTAGCCACCAAAACCATTGACCGTCCGCTTTTCCTCTGGAGCAATACTATTTATGAAACGGTAATGGGCCCCTAGCCTGTCTTGCACCCGTAAGTCACTGTTTGCGTAGATACCGTTACCATATAGCCGCTTAAGGGCGTCGTTCGCATCAACGGCAGCCTCATAGTCTTCTTGGTTGACACTAATCCAAAAAAGCATAGTCTGGCAGGTAGGATCACCCGCGTACCCATCTCGACCGCGCACCTCTGTTTGCAATTTCTTGAGGGCTTCGGTATCTATACTTGACACTTCGGCACCATCACGACGCAGTGGAACCAATGCTTCATTGTATGTTTCAACAAGATCGTCACCGCAGACTATTTTCGACAGTGTTATCTGCTCTGCGCCAGGGTTAACCCACACCAATCGGCCGGAAGCAAACAACCAAGCGACAGCACCCCCAAGAACCATCACAATAACCGCGATGATAATAATTACTACCTTCTTGCTTCGCATATGCCCCCTTGCCGTTCAAATATGCAGCTTATTACTGATGATAAGTGTAAGCGATTTGCGGAAAAAAAGAAATATATTTCCAGATAGGCGAACACCCCCGTGAATATAGCGCAAACTAATAAGCCCGGACCCCTACCATACAGTGTAAATAGCGAGAAATACGCAAACTACCCCTGTTATGGTACAATATTCCTATATGAGTTTATCTATCGGAATCGTCGGCCTCCCTAATGTCGGGAAGTCAACCTTGTTCAATGCATTAACAGACAACAACATCTTAGCAGCCAACTACCCTTTCGCGACCATCGAACCGAACACGGGTATTATCGCCGTGCCCGATGACCGCCTTAGCGTGTTACAAAAAATGTATTCATCAGACAAAGTAATTCCCGCAACGGTGACTTTCGTCGATATCGCTGGGCTCGTCGCAGGTGCCAGCAAGGGTGAAGGCCTGGGGAACAAGTTCCTGGCGAATATTCGTGAATGCGACGCGATCGTGCATGTCGTGCGTGCCTTTGAAAACCCCGACGTCACCCATGTCAGCAACAAAGTGGATCCCCGTGCAGATATCGATGTCATCAATACCGAGTTGATCTTAGCGGACATCCAAACGGTCGAGCGACACCTCCCTAAAGTCGAAAGAGAAGCCAAATCGAACCCTACCGCCCGCGCTGACGTGGAGGCCCTGAAGAAGCTCCAATCCGCACTCGAAACAGGCACATTAGCCTCTGAAGTAGACGGTTTGAGCACTGAACTTATGCAGAGCTTGCAGCTACTGAGTGCTAAGCCAGTTATTTACGCATTCAACGTCGACGAATTCACGCTGGGTGATGAGGCTCGAAAGAATGAACTCGCAGAACTCGTCTCCCCTGCGGGATCCGTATTTATCTGCGCGAAACTCGAGGAAGAACTTCGAGGGCTGGCAGATACTGACGCGCAGGAGCTACTGGAAGCATATAATGTGAAAGAGTCAGGTTTATCACAGCTCGCTCGTGTCGCCTACCATACCCTCGGTCTACAGAGTTACCTGACAGCCGGACCGAAAGAAGTCCGCGCTTGGACTATAAAACAGGGCTCAACCGCACCACAGGCCGCCGGTGTGATCCACACCGACTTCGAGAAGGGCTTCATCGCCGCCGCTATCGTAGACTACGATGACCTTATGACAGCTGGAAGCGAGACGGCCGCAAAAGCAGCCGGAAAACTCCGCACTGAAGGCCGCGACTATGTCATGAAGCCTGGTGATATCGTTGAGTTCCGCTTTAACGTAAGTAAGTAGCCCTACCAGAACCCAGCATTCAGTTGGGATACCCTAGAACATACAGTATACTGATTATGTATATGCAGTGGGCAAAAAAACAAACAGGCTTTACGATCGTCGAACTGCTGATTGTCATCGTCGTCATCGCTATCCTCGCAGCAATCACTATTATTGCGTATAACGGTATTCAACAACGGGCAAGAATTACACAGCAGACCGCAGCCGTTGCGCAGTACGCAAAAGCTTATTCGCTTTACGTGAATGAAAAAGGGACGTCCCCCTACACCAATAACTCCAACCCGACTAACATGGTCGCCTGTGTATTCCCCTACCCTGACTGTAATGATGCGGGGCGCAACGTCGCACTTGGCACGGAGCTTGCAGCTAATATCGCACCATACCTACGCGCCTCACCGAAATACAACGCCAAGATAGCGGTGAACTATGCCAATCTTACACCAAGCTTCACGGGTATTTATCTCTACGTTATCTTTGACGCGCCAAATATAGACTGTCCGTCTATCGGATCGCTCAACACAATTAACAAAACAGCTTTAGGAGACGGTACGACAGCGTGCCGATACGCCCCGGTCTAGGCTCTAACGCACCCGCAGTAGGTAAAACCGCTCCTGGTTCCCTTTCGCTCCGGCGACATCGCTATCGCGCTTATCGACAATCGTGAATAGCCCTTTTGCCCATACTTCAAAGTCCTTCAAGATCTGACGACGAACACTATCATTTTTAATGACCCCTTTGTTCACCTGGTGGCGACCCGCTTCGAACTGCGGCTTCACCATCGCCATTATTATTGTGTTCGGCCCTGCAACAGAGGCGGCAAGATGCGGAAGGATGTCGCGCAAGCTGATGAATGAAACATCGATGACGACAATATCCGGCGTCTGTGAGGGAGTGAAATCGCGGATATCCGTTTTCTCATGCAATTCTATCTGTGAATGGCCCTGTAAGCTTGAGTGTAATTGATCAGTACCGACGTCAACTGCATACACTTTTTGTGCACCATTCTGAAGCGCGTAATCGGTAAATCCCCCCGTACTACTTCCGACGTCGAGGACAATTGCATCTTTGAAACGAACATTCAGTATCTTTGCGACGCTTGCAAGCTTCAGCCCTGCCCTACTGACATATTGTTCTGTAGTATTCAGCTTGATATCACTTTCGTCACGCACGAAATGGCCGGATTTAGTAATAGTACTCCCGTCGACCGTTACTTTCCCCATTTTGATCCAGCTCTCAGCTTGAGAGCGGCTTGAAACAAGCCCCCGGGTCACTAATTCAGCATCTAATCGTCGTTTCATACTTTTAGTATCCTCTTAATAATTACAAAAACAAAAACCGTCGGCAGATTCCCTCCGACGATTTTTGTTCGTAAGTTCGTGGTATATGCCCACAAGCCCTTCTAGTCTTTTTTGCGCTCGCGGTATTCACCCGTAGCGGTATCCACGGAAAGGACGTCCCCTACTTTGATGAATGACGGCACCTTGATCACCAAGCCGGTTTCAAGGGTAGCGTCTTTGAGCACGCTACTGGTGGTGTCACCCTTCACGACATCTTCGGTGTAGGTCACTTCCAGGTAGAGGTTCTTAGGAAGCTCTACGTTGATGACCGTCCCTTCGAAGAATTGGAGCGAAAGGCCATCACCTTCCTTCAGGTATGGCGCGGCCTCTTCGCAGACATCAGCGGGCAATTGGAACTGCTCGAAGCTGGTAGGGTCCATGAAGTAAAAGTTGTCCGTATCCTTGTAGAGGTATTGAACATTCTGGTTCGTTACCTCGGCTGAATCAACTTTTTCCTGACCTTTGTATGTCTTCGGGATAACCGCCCCGTCGATAAGGTTTTTCAGGCGAACGTTCACGATACTTCCACCGCGCCCCATCACCTTCTGGTTGTAATCAATCACCTTGAAAGGCTTGCCGTCAATTTGGACGACAACACCCTTCTTAAGGTCGGTTGGTTGCAACTGAGCCATCGTTTATTACCCTTGTGCTACGAATGGTAGTAATGCAAGGTGACGAGCACGCTTGATCGCAACAGCGAGCTGGCGTTGCTGCTTCGCGCTGAGACCGGTCTTACCGATAGGTTCGATCTGACCGTAAATGTTGATGAAACGCTGCAGAGTCTTTACATCTTTGTAGTCAAAGTATGCAGGCGTATCTTTCTTAAGTCGTTTTGCCATTATTCTTCTCCTGTCTTTCTAAGTTCTAGAAAGGAATTTCACTTAAATCAATTGGTTTGTCATCGATGTCTTCAATGACGACATCTTTGTTTGAGTTAGAGTCGTTACTACGGTTAGAAGAACCACCGGCACTGCTTCCACCATCACCATTCGGACCATCAAGGAAAGTGACGTCGGTCGCGACAACCTCGATACGAGATTGCTTCTTACCGGTTTCCTTGTCGTCCCAGCTGTCCTGACGCAAACGGCCCTGTACGAGTACACGACGACCTTTTGCGAGATACTGCATGACGAGTTCACCGAGCTTTTCCCACGCGGTTACGTTGAAAAAGTCAGCTGTGTCATCTTGACCACCTCGGTCTACGGCAATACTAAAGCTTGCGATTGTCTTACCGGTGGTGGTGGTGCGCTGTTCTGGGTCGCGGGTAAGGCGCCCCATGAGAATTACTTGGTTAATACTCCGTGCCATGATGTTTCCCCTTTACTCCCTCTCGTGTAAAGCCTTAGGCTTCTTCTTTAGTTTCTTCAGAAGCTTCAGCCTTCTTAGCTTGCTCAGCGAGTGCTGCACGAGCCTTAGGGTCGACCTTTACCAATAGGTATCGGAGAACTTCATCAGTGATGTTTAGTATGTTGCTGATTTTCAATGGTGCTTCAGCTGGTAGTTCTACGTCCATGTATACGTATACACCAAATTCTACACGACTGATTGGGTAGGCAAGCTTCTTCTTGCCCCAGTTGTCTTCGCGGGTGATGGTACCCCCGGCGTTTGTGACGATTTCGCGCACTTTTGTAAGTGGCGCATCCAAATCTGCTTCGAGATCAGGATGAATAAGAACGGTAAGTTCGTATTCTTTCACCTTTGCTCCTTTTGGTATCTGCGTTAGTTGCCTAGGCAGATGCTTGCCCAATTCCATGTTGGCAAGCTTGAGTTATTAACAGTAGTTATTATACCGTAAGTCACCCCTGTTTGCAAGTGGTGATGCCCTTAGTATGACAGGCAATCGTTAATGTTCTATGAAATGTACTCACGTTTTTTTGCTAGCAACGCGACAGACCGCTTGACGTAAACCAGCCCCAGCCCATATTAGGGTTAGTGCCGGCCACGCAGCGCGGCTTAGACTCATACGGAACATTTAATCCATACCCGATTCCCCCGGTGTTACGGGCGTACGATACACCGGTGAGATCCGCCGGAAGCGCACCGATGTACTTAGGCACGAGAGGTGCCGCTAGACCGGACACGGCGCAGCCACTATTATCCGTACATCCAGTAAAGGTTGGGTACATATCATTTTCGGCATTATACAGTTCAAGTGCTTTTTGCAACGCAACGACTGACGATTCACGGGAAGAATCTCGTGCTCTCGTTTGAATGCCATTAAACGCAACGATGGTAATTGCCGCTAAAATTGCTATCACCACGATAACGATAAGGAGTTCGACGATGGTGAAACCTTTCGTGCGCATAGTCTATGCTCCCGCCGGTGGCGTCTCGTTACAAGTCCCCACAAGGCCGTTGGCAGGGATGGTAGGGCTCGTCAGAGTATAGGACTTCTTGTACAAGTCGTTGTTAACGTTGTAAGGCCCCGCGCCAGCGCCCATGCCGCCCATAGAGGTATGGTTACAATAATATTGTTCACTCGCACCGTTCCCCGCTTCCCGGAACCCGGCTCGTCGGTACATTGTTGACGTTTGAGAGCCCCCTTCAACGGCGATCCAAGCAGAAATAAGGTAACTCGTTCCATTACTCCAATATTTGTAACACCCTGTGTTCGTCCCGTTAGGGCTCTTTCCGTCGCTCTGCGGCAGTACGGAAACAAACTGTGGCACTACGTTCGGTATCCAGTCGTTGGTACGTGTGCCGACACTACAATTACTATCCGTACGGACATCAGTCGCCGCTGAGCCTGTTGTTGGGTACGAGCCATGTTGTGCGAAGTAGAGCTCAACCGCCTTACCCGCTGCCTTAATATCGTTCATGCGCCTCGTGTTATTGGCATTCTGCTGGATGCCGTTGTAGGCAACGACAGTAATTGCAGCCAGGATTGCGATGACGACGATAACAATCAGGAGCTCAACGATGGTGAAACCCCGGTAAACCTCCTTATTAGCCACCAATCCACCTCCATGTAACTGGTGAGGCGACATACCCGTACCGTGGCACATTTATCCCCA
The DNA here is from genome assembly GCA_044340745.1 of Saccharimonadales bacterium (SeqCode). Lineage (GTDB taxonomy): Bacteria > Patescibacteriota > Saccharimonadia > Saccharimonadales > Saccharimonadaceae > Microsaccharimonas. The sequence continues at coordinate 118,813 of JBIISZ010000001.1, read as the reverse complement.
CGAGGTCGACACAAACTGCCGCGTAGTTTGTGATTGGGTTCGCTGTATATTCACCAAAAGCACGGTTCGTTGCCATGACGTAGGTCTTGCCGTTTTTTGCTATTACGGCAAACGCAGCAGCCGAGGTGCTGTTTGAGCCACAGTATAGAAAGTTATTGGAAGTCGTGTCGTATTGACTCTTCGTCGCTGCCAGTCCCAACGTATCCAGCACTGCATCGTTGTTGTCAGGATATGCGTTACTTGGATGCTGAGCTTTGTACGCCTCTACCTTACTAATAAGGTTACGAAGATCGGATCGGATGGTTGTTTCCGCAGCCCGGGCTTGGATACCGTTATAGGCAACGATAGTGATTGCTGCGAGGATAGCGATCACAACGATCACGATGAGCAGTTCAACGATAGTAAAGCCTGTTTGTTTTTTTGCCCACTGCATTACTCCCAGTGTAGCATGACCATTTTTCTAACTCAAACGCGCAAGCCGCTGTCGCTCAATAGCCAGATGCAACTCATACAAGCGTGCGTATCGTTCCGGAATGTCTTCAAGGTCATGAATAAGTTCCGCAAGATTGTCCGCCGTCGGCGTCAACTGGTGGCCGATGGCACGAAGCCGGCCGACACTATACCGCGCAACGTCATACTCACTAAAGAGCCGCTCCGCACCAGACCAATCCAATACGCCCTCAGCCTCTAGGTCACGCGTGTATTCGAGCAACCCGGCAATATCTGCGACTGCCGCGAGCGTCAAATCTTTCGTGGCGTCGGTTGCCGTCGGGTACTCAGACTCCCCCATCTCACCAGCAGAAAGATTCCGTCGGAATTTGGCAGCTTTAAATAATCGGCCGAGGGTCAGCTGGACTTTCGGACGGTATATTTCTTCGTGGTTAATCTGTTTGCTATCCAATTGCGCTTCGTACAGTTCCACTACATCGCGGAGCGTGTTGTCGCAGTGTACGATCGTACTCAGGCCTGCGCTGATCTTATCTGGTGCGCTTCCGAAGGCACGCACCGCCCCGCGCACGTCATCAAGTTGCTGGCGAGAGTACTCAAGAGCTGGCATATTTTCTTCTCGCCGAGGATTATGAAAAACGGCATATAACCGCACCGCCTGACGCATCGCTGATTTTGCTTCTCGCTTTGTCGTGCCGAAGCTCTCATAATAGGCCGCTTCAGCCCACGCCGCGTTGCGCTGCGCTTGGACAATAAGGTTGTTCTCAACATCTTTAAGGCCAAGAAGCTGCGCATGGCGAGCAAGCTCCCTGTATGGGTCCTCGGCATACGCCATTGCCTCCGCGAGGCCCTCGTTGTTCTGAATGGGACGTCCAGGCATGTCTGGAATGATCGCATCGATTGGATACCGAAGGTAGACAGGTGTCTCATCCCGAGAAGCTTCATATTCTATCATTAGCTATGATAGTAGTACATGTGCGTATTCGTACAAAGCGTTAGCTTAATGGTTCTTCGTCGCCAGACCCGCCACCGCCGAAAACTTCGTCTAGGCTTGAGACTAATACGTCTCGAGGTCGAGCACCATCAGCAGGGCCGATAATACCCTGTTCTTCCATCTCTTCAATAAGGCGAGCAGCACGAGCGTATCCGACACGCAAACGGCGCTGCAATAAGCTTGCCGATGCCTTACCACTTTCAACGACAACGCGGACGGCGTCCTTAAACATATCATCCGTGCCACCACCAGCGCTATCGAAGTCCATGACGACCCCACCCTTACCATTCAACTGTACCGGCTGGCTAACAACTTCATCGTTGTACTGCGGTGGTGATTGTTCACGGAGGTGATCGGTAATCTTGATGACTTCCTCATCGGTAACCCAGGCACCCTGGATACGTTTCGGCTTCGGAAGTGCAGCGGTCGACATAAGCATGTCACCTTGCCCTAGAAGCTTCTCGGCACCAATCTGGTCAAGAATCGTTCGCGAGTCAACCTGGGAAGCGACGGTAAAGGCAATACGCGCCGGTACGTTTGCCTTAATGAGACCGGTAATGACGTCGACAGACGGACGCTGCGTCGCAAGTACCAGGTGGATACCGACGGCACGGGCTTTCTGCGCCAATCGTACGATCAGGGCCTCGACATCACGGGCAGCAACCATCATCAGGTCGGCGAGCTCATCGATCACGATCACGATGTATGGCATAGCACCGTTTTCATGCTGTTGTTCGATCCCCTCTTCGTCCTGGACAGTGATTTTCGTGCGACCATTCTGGATCATGGTGTTGTACGTCTTGATGTCACGCACTTTGTGTTCAGCAAGAAGCTTGTAACGACGCTCCATCTCGTTGACCGCCCACTTCAACGCGCTGATGGTCTTTTCAGGTTCGTTAATCACAGGGGTAATAAGGTGCGGGATGTCTTCGTACGGTGCCATTTCCACTTGCTTAGGGTCGACCAGAATCAGCTTCATTTCGCTTGGGCTGTTGCGGTACAAAAGACTGGAGAGCAACGTGTTGATCATGACCGACTTACCTGAACCGGTCTGACCGGCGATAAGAAGGTGGGGCATTTTATTGAGTTCACCGACCACTGCGTCACCGGCGATATCCTTACCGATTGCGAACGAAAGCGGCTCGTGATTATTGTTCCACTGCTTGCTCGTAACGATAGAGTGCATACGCACATCAGCAGCGCGACGGTTTGGCACTTCGATACCGACGGCCTTCTGACCAGGAATCGGTGCTTCGATACGTAGGCTTTGTGCCGCCAAGTTCAGGGCGATGTTCGTTTCGAGCTGCGTGATACGAGTCAGCTTGACGCCGCTTGGTGGACGAAGGGTATATTGCGTAACCTTAGGGCCGATGTTCGCACCTTCCATTTCCACGGAAATGTTAAATTCACCAAGAGTGTCTTTGATAATCTGAGCGTTCTGCTGGACATCACCGGCATCGGCTGGTGACTGTTTCTTCTCAAGCAAATCAATGCTCGGCGGTTGCCAGTTCGGGTCTTTGACCGTCACCAGTGCGGCGCGGTCTTCGGCGGCCTTATCTTTCACGACGCTGTTTCGGAGTGAACTGAGGTGTGACTGCTTCTTCTCTGTGGCTGCCTCTTCGGCATCAAGGGTTGGTACGCCCGCGTTGAGCTTGAAATCAGACATAGCGGTTGATTTCTTAGCCGGTGCGTCGATTGCAGCGGCATTGCGCATGACCTTGACGTTCTGCTCCTGCTCTGTGGTGTCACGGCGGGTCAGTTCCCAGACCTTCTTAATGATAGTTATCGGAGAGATACGCGTAATAAACAGTGCGGTCAACAGGATGAGAAGTATGTAGATAAACGCTGCTACCCCTGGGGCTACCATCATTTTCACTCCATCGTTCACTAAATCACCAATAAATCCACCGGTGGACTTCCCCTCATTTTCAAGAAGACCGAATAGCCCGGCGAACCACACAAGTTCCACCGCCGTTGCGAGCTTCATGACGAACGGAATACGGTTATCTACAGCCCGGAAGATTTCAACCGCGACATAGGTAAAGACCACCGGTACGACATATACACCGTAGCCTATAATGGCCATCGTTGCCATGTTGAGCCAGTCGAGGACAGGACCGCCGAGGCCGAACCACCCGAGGACGATCATGACTGAGAACACGATCATCAATAAAGCGCCAACCTGGGACCAGAAGCCTTCCGGTAATACGTGCTGAGGACCCGATTTAATCGGTGCCTTCTTCTTCGACGCGCTCTTCTTTTTCTTTTTAGCCATAATCTTTTTTATTATAGGCCCTTTGGCCTCTTATACCATAACTATATTATAGCAAAATTTACCACATTTTGCAAGAGGCTTATGCTTGCGTGCGCGATACTCGTTGATCAGTCGGTGCTTGTGGCCTATGTAGGCGCGCGTACGCGACAGGCACGGCAATCAAGACGACCGCCATCGCACGAGCTACCCAGAGGAGTGCTTGGTTTTCTATCGTATACGAAGCCGGAAGCCCGATCAGAGCGAAAATAACATTCCCCCACCCTAGCTTTCCAGGGACTGGATTCTCGATTGCGAACGCCCCTACGAAAGCGAACGCCGTCACTAGTGCGATGTACAGCCCGATAACGAGCATCGGTGCCGCCTCTTTATGGCGGCCGCTAATCAGTGCCAGGATACCCCGACCTATCAGTTCAAGGGGCAGAATAACAAACGGGATGAATAAGAAGCCGAGAAGCAATGCGACATATGCAATCAGTAGCCACAATACGAGAGACATAAAGACAGAGGTGCTTTCGTCAGCAAGTGCGCCGCTGAGGAGCCATGGAAGAAATAGTACCGTTACCGCGAGAGGAAACAGCCAGATGACTGCCCAGGGCTTATTGCCAAAGGCAGCTCCGGGTGCTTTACGATCGAACATGTAGCGGATACAGATTGCCGCCGTGAGCCCTATAAGGATAAGGAGAACAGTTATGACGGAAGTCACGATATCATCAGTGCCGTCTACGTCGAATGGTAATGCGAGGATGATGAGCCCAAATAATAAGAGCGATCCAAGACATATCCATAACACCACCGTGAACTGTTCGTTCAGTCGTCGTAAGAAAGTGGGTAATGCGACCTGTCCTGCCATACATTCATAGTATCACGCCCCCTCGACCAATAAAAATAACACCTTGTGAGGTGTTATTTTTATCATGGCTGCTAGTATCCGCGGGCGTCGCTTTTGGCTTTTGGCTCAGTCGCTTCGCTATCTGGTACTACCGGTGCTGGGAAGTTCTTCGGTGCCGGACGACGGAAAGGTCGATTGCCACCCTGTCCGTTCTGGCCACGGTTCTGTGGTGCACGTTGCTGACCCTCGGCCTGCGCACCGTTACCACCCTGACCATTGTTCGGCTTACCACCGCCACCAATCTCGTTGATGACCGGAATGACGATTGGAGTGCGACGAGTCTGGTCGTAAAGGACGTGTGTCAGTTCGTCTTTAATTTCCTTCTTCACGACATCGAGGTCCGCCTTACGTCCGTTAAATGTACGGGCTACCTTCTGCTTCAGGTACTGGCGGATGATACCCATGAGTTCTTCGCTGTCGCGCAGGTAAATGAACCCGCGGCTAATGATGTCAGGGCTCGTCAGGAGACGACCCGTTCCCCTCTGAACCGTAAGGACAACGACGAAGATACCTTCGTTTGACATGTGGATACGATCCTTGAGAACGACTTCAGAAACGATCTCGCCAGAGTCGTCGTACATGACACCGCCTACTGGAACACGGCCAGCTTTCTTTGCTTGGCCCTGGCTGATCTCTACGACGTCACCCGAGTCACAGACAAAGATGTTATCGCGCTTGATACCGGCTTCTTTTTCCGCCAACTCTGCGTTGTGTACCAGCATGTGGAACTCACCGTGGATCGGCATGTAGAAGGTCGGGTTAAGGGCATTCAAAAGCTTGACGTGGTCATCGTAATATCCGTGCCCCGAAAGGTGAAGTGGGCCGATACCGGTAAGGTGTGTCTTGCCGTTCTGGATGACACCACTTCCTTCACGCATCAAACCGTCAACCGTACGGGTGACATATTTCTCGTTGCCAGGAATCGGGTTCGAACTGAAGACAATCTGGTCGCTGTTTTTGATCTTAATATACTTGTGTGACCCGTTCGCCATGCGGTTCAAGACGGCGCTGAACTCACCCTGGGAACCAGTACAGATGATGGTTACTTTACCATCAGGGAATTTCACGATATCTTCCATCTTGACGATGACATCCTTCGGTACGGTAATCGTACCAGTGCGAAGGGCGACTTCGACGTTCTGGATCATGCTATATCCGGCAAAAGCGACCTTTCGGCCATGCGCCTTCGCTTCGTTAAGGATGATCTGCATACGGTGGATCTGGCTACTGAAGGCACTGATGATCAGGCGGCTGTTCGGGAACTTGTCCATGACCTGGCCCATGCTTGCCTGAATATCAAATTCACCGTGGGTGTGCGTACCGTCTGATTCACAGTTAGTCGATTCGTTTAGAAGAAGAGTGATCCCCTCTTTGGTTGCGATTTCTGTCAGTCGGTCGAGGTCGAACTTCACGCCGTCGACAGGGTTGTCTTCGAAACGCCAGTCACCCGTGTCGACAACGACACCCTCTGGGGTGCGGACGACGACCGCGGTCGCATCGGGAATCGAGTGGTTCACGCGGACAAGTTCGATGCTGAAGTTGTCACCAAGGAAAACTTGTTCGTGCGCTTCCGGATCCATGACGTGGTATTCAGGCTCGAAACCGCTCGTCGCCTCTTCCATGTTCTTTTGAACCATAGCGAGGGTGAACTTAGAGCCGTAGATTGGCGCCGGTATCTGGTGGACCAGGTGGCGCACCGCACCGATGTGGTCAAGGTGCCCGTGGGTAAAGACGATCGCACGGATCTTGTGTTTGTTCTCAAGAAGGTACGTAATGTCTGGCACGATATAGTTGATGCCTGGGTAATCTGAACCGGGGAAAAGGAATCCCATGTCGATCACAATGATGTCGTTATCGTATTCGATAGCCATCATGTTCTTACCAATACCCATTTCACCGAGTCCGCCGATTGGGATCACGCGGAGGCGTGGACCGGGTGCACGTGGCTGTTTCTTTTGATCAGCCATGCTAAATTGGCGTCCGCCGTATCCGTTATACAAGGATTTGTTCACCGGGACGTTGATAACATGCTGTGAAGCACGGGCATTGACGTCGTCGCTGGTACGACGCTGCGCACGGAAGACTTCTCCCCTACGGGTCTGAGTGTTCGCGAGAACGGTGTTATTTTGTTTGTTACGCTGTTGGCCGTTATTTTGGCGGTTGCGTGGTTGCTTAGACGTATCGTCTGCTTGTGGAGCTGCGAGTCTTCGTTGACCCATTATTGATATTTCTCCTTTTTGTAAAGAATGCTTCTTATGTGAGAGCTGTTTCTTCATTAATTAATAATTTCTATACGAAGGGCGGGGTTTTCGGACGTTTCTGAATTATTACCCCTTTGCAAGTGACCTTAGTATAGCAGACTACGAGACCGATTGCAATTACAAAATTGACTTTTACCTAAAAAATCAGTATAATATTGTCACTTCGCACCGAAGTTAGGGAAAGAGGGATCATGGCAAAGAAACCGATTGCGTTGGCCGTCGGGCTGACCCTGCTGGGGCTTTCCGGCGGCGCTGCTATCGCCGCGCACATGGATGCACGGCGGCGCTTCCAGGGGCACCCCTTCCGGGGGTCTTCGAAACAGAGTGACTCATCGCACGACGATGGCTCACGAAGCGGCGTCGAAAGCGCCAAGGACTGGTTCAGCGACACGGTCGCGGCCGGCCTACCGCTGCTGACGCTCGGCTTCGTGAGCGAGTTCGGCGGCGACCGAGACCGTTCCGACTCGAGCGTCAGCAGCCAAGGGCACGCGTCTTCGTACGAGCCCTCGCACAGCTGGTCGGACCCAAGCCCGAGCACGAGCTCGTATTCGGACTCCAGCTCAAGCACCAGCGGCGGCGAATGATGACGCGAGGGGGTGGCTATTCGCTACCCCCTCGCACCCCCCTACCAAAAGCCCGGCATATGCCGGGCTGCTTTATTTCTCGGTGAGTTGTTCGATCACCTTCGGCACCTTAAGGAAATCGTCTATCAGTGTCTGCCTGAGGCCACCGTTATACAGGGCCGCCGCAGGATGGAACAATGGCATAATTATCAGCTTTTCATCCCCAAATAGTACCCGCTTCGGCTCACCATGCACTTGCCCTATTTTCATATCTGGTAAGAAATACTCCATACTATGGCGCCCGAGCGTAATGACCACTTTCGGCCGAATGATCTGTAGCTGCTTCAGTAGGTACGGCAGAAATGCCGCCTTCTCTTCTAGTGAGGGGTCACGATTGTTCGGCGGACGATACTTTACGATATTCGTAATATACACATCGCTTCGCTCCATGCCGGCCTGCGCAAGCATCTCGTTCAGGAACTTCCCTGCCGCACCGACGAACGGCTTACCCTGAAGATCCTCGTTCTTTCCCGGTGCTTCACCTATGAAGACGATATCCGCGTTCGGGTCGCCATCACCCATGACGAGTTGAGTCGCCTGGGCCTTAAGGTCTGGGCAAATATCTTTCGCCACTATCTCTTCGGCGAGATCGTCGAGTTGTTGTTGGGTGGTAGGGGTACTCATTCTTTCTTTAGCCTATCACATACGACACGTGCTTAGAGCTGCACCACTTCGCCGCCCATGTTTTTCCTAAAGTAGGTATCGTGAGAAATATACAGCACTGCACCAGCGTAATTGTTCAACGCTTGCTCGAGTTCTTCAATACTCGGAAGATCAAGGTGGTTCGTCGGTTCGTCGAGCACGAGAAGCGACGGACTATCTGCAAGCATATCGATCAATTGAAGCCGAGCCTTCTGCCCACCGCTCAGTTGCTGTACGGGAATGTTCGCATCACCGGCAGTAAACAAGTAGTCACTCATGAGTTGGCGAACCTTCGTATCACCCACTTTGAGATCCCGTGATAAAAATATGTGTTCAATCGCTTCGGCGAGGGTCTTAGTGAGTAATTCACCGGCAGTCTCTTGTTCATACACCCCTACGCGGATTTTTTTATCAACGTCAATGACACCGTCAAATACCTTCGCGGTAAATGGCCGTTCGCCAACGGTTGCCAGTAGTGTCTTCACCAAAGTAGACTTACCCGCACCGTTGCGGCCGCGGAGCTCCACTACTTCTCCTTCGCGGATCTGAAAGCCGACACCGTTGAACAATGGTGCCTCATACCCCAAGGAAAGATCGCTGATGTTTACCAGGAGCCTACTGAAGCCTTCTTCACCCGTCACGCCATGAAGGCGGATATTCTTCGCTTTGTACTTCTGGTACTGCTCGCCCGTCTTGAGACCCATATCCTGAACGGATTCGCGGTCCACCCAGAAAGTAGGCTTATCTACTTCCTGTAGCTTCGCGAGTTCTTCGCGGGTCTGCTGCTCGAGGCGCTTAAAACGTTGGATAGTCCCCGGATCACGGGCCTTCTCTTTGTATCGCTGAAACTCGATAACCTTCGCCTTAAGATTGATGATGCGGCGCTGCACGAGCTCATATTCGTTCATCTGGGAACCGGTCGACGTAGAGTTCTGTCGAAGATAGTCAGTGTAATTGCCCTTATAGCTCAGAATCCTTTGGTCTTTCACCTCGAGGATACGGTCGACCTTCTCTAGCACGTCCCTGTCGTGGCTAATCACTACCATGGCATCATTCGCTGAACCCATCCATTGGAGAAATTTATCTTTGGCAACATAGTCCATGTGGTTCGTCGGTTCGTCTATCAGGGCGAGTTGTGCTTTAGAGAGCATAACCTTCGCTACTTCAATCAACCGCTTCTGACCACCGGAAAGCTCACCGAGCGGATCGTTGATACGATTTCCTAGTTGGAATGAATCGAGGATTTTTTCGACTTCGTTTTCGATCGTGTAGTACCCAAGGGTATCGAACTGCTCCAATGCTTCGCTGTATTCGTTAATAAGGTGCATTTTGTCGCCCATGATGAGCGGGTGGTTGTCGAGGATATGTTTGAGCTTGGCAAAGTTAGGCAGGTCCTGAAGGATATACTCTAGCACCGGCATCGCTTCGAAGCCATGGTGCTCTTGCCGCGTGGAGACCATTTGCACGCCGCGGCCAAACTGCATCTCACCCTGGAAATCTTTGTCTTCCCCGCTCAGAATACGAAACAGCGTCGTCTTCCCCTCCCCGTTACGCCCGATAAGGCCAACTTTCTCGCCGTCTTCGACGAAAAACGAGGCCTCTTTGAAAAGGACCTTGTCGCCGAACGATTTTTCTTGGATAGTCGCAGTAATAATCATGTCAGTGTCCTATTATAACAGAGGCGGTATATTGCTTATTTTACATTTTTGTGTTATAATAGATATAAGCTTATGTTCCTACGACCGTAGTGAGCGAAGTTCAACAGAAGGGATGGCTATGAACGCCACCGCAACCGCACCTTTCCCGTACGACTCGGTGTACACCGACACCCTGATGCGCCTGCTTCCCGCGGGCGAGGAACCGATCTACCAGACCGTGACTTCGCTGCCGGCCCTGACCGACTCCGACTTCTTGGTCTGGCGCGCTCTGGAACCCGCCCTGGACAAGATCCGCGGCGACGTCGAGCGCAACAAGTGGAACGCCCCGCTGGCCCTCCCGGCCCGCTTGGAGTTCTTCTGGAACGACGAGTTCACCGGCGTGGTGATCTTCGACAGTCGCGGGCGACTCATCGTCCACTCGCCCGTCGCCCTGCTGGGCTACGACGGCTCCGGACCGGGCCTCTCGAAGAAGATCCTGCTGTCGCTCGGCGTCTCGCAGGAGATGTTCGACGAGATCCAGGCCGAGATCTGGAACCGTCGGCCCTACGCGGTCGTGGTTTCGCGCGAGAAGCGCACCGAAGAGAACGGCATCAAGGTCGCCCAGCGCACCCTCGACGTCGAGTCCGAATGGACCTGGTGGCGCGCACGCTGACACCAGACCCATGACGGGAAAGGAATGCCCGCGAGAGTGTATACTTTCGCGGGCATCCTCCTTTTAGGGGTATCGTTAGCGGTTCGCTTCTTTGATCGAAAGGCTCAGACGACCCTTCTCATCGATTCCCATCAGCTTGACCTTGACGATCTCGCCCATGGTAAGCACGTCTTCTACTTTCTCGACGCGAGCGTCGGAAAGCTGTGAGATATGCACCATGCCGTCGGTACCTGGAAGGATGTTGATGAAAGCACCGAACTCTTTGATGCTGACTACTTTCCCTTCGTAAATACGGCCGACTTCCGGCTCTTCGGTCAGGCTGCGAATCCAATCCAACGCCCGTTCGATCTTTTCAGTATCAGCGGCAGCGACGGTAATGAGACCGTCCTCTTTGATGTCGATCTCGGCACCGGTTTCAGCAGTAATCTTGTTAATTACTTCCCCACCCTTACCGATGACCGCACCGATCTTGTCAGGGTTGATCTTGATCTTTTCGATACGCGGCGCGAACGGACTGAGCGCCTGGCGAGGTTCCGCGAGGGTCGCCAGCATACTTTCCAGGATGAAAGCGCGCCCCTTCTTCGCGGTCAACAGCGCTTCCTTAAGGATTTCAACCGGGAGGCCATGAACTTTCATGTCCATCTGCAACGCAGTAATACCCTTGGCAGTACCGGCAGACTTGAAGTCCATGTCACCAGCGAAGTCTTCGGCATCGGCGATGTCACTGAGGATGTTCGGCGTATCGCCATCCATGATCAGACCCATAGCGATACCCGATACCGGTGCGGAAAGTGGCACGCCGGCGTCCATCAATGCCAAACAACTCGAACAGGTCGCTGCCATAGAAGTAGAACCGTTCTGGCTCATGATTTCCGTGACACTTCGGATAGCGTATGGGAAGTCTTCTTCTTTCGGTAACACCGGGATCAGGGCACGTTCAGCAAGGTAGCCGTGACCGATTTCACGACGGCCAGGTGAACCAAGGCGTTGTACTTCCCCTACCGTATAGCCCGGGGCGTTGTAGTGGTGCATGTAGCGACGTTCACCGTCATTGACTTCCATCGTGTCGACAAGCTGCGCATAACTAAGCGGCGCCAACGTGACGATGTTCAGGGCTTGTGTCATACCACGAGTAAAGAGCGATGAACCGTGGACGCGAGGAAGGACCCCTACCTCACTTGAAAGCGGGCGGATCTCGTCGAAGGCTCGACCATCGGGACGAACTTTATCCTCGACGATACCGCGACGCACGTCCTTGTGTACCGCGCTCGTAAAGGCTTCGTCGTACTTGTCGCGAGGGTAATTCACGGTGTCCTCACCAGATTCTTCGGCAAGCTTCGCGGCCATGTCTTCGTGAAATGCCCAACGCAGTTGGTTGATCAGCTCGTTACGTTCTGGGTATGGCTTACGGATCGCGGCGCCAAGTTTTCCTTCGACCCACTCATTCGCAGATTCCTGCAATGCTTCATCGGGAAGCACCAGGGTGTACTCTTGGGCAACAGGAGCTACCTTTTCGGCGAGTTCACGCTGAAGTGCGATTGCCGGCTGATAGTGCTCGTATGCCCAAGCAAGCGCTTCGGCGACGACTTCCTCCGGAACTTCGTTTGCACCGGCTTCTACCATAGTGATACCGCTTTCAATCCCAGCAACGACGAGGTCAAGGTCGCTTTCTTCACGCTCTTCAGGGGTCAAGAAAGCCTTAAACTCACCGTTTACTCGGCCGATACGAAGGCCGGCAACCGGGCCGTCAAACGGCGTGCCTGTAAGCATGAGGGCGCTTGAAGCAGCAATCATCGAAATGATATCAGGACGAAACGCCGGGTCGAGGCTTAATACACTGGCGACGACCTGTACTTCTTGGCGGTACCCCTTAGGGAATAGCGGGCGTATAGGACGGTCAATCAGGCGTCCGATCAAAATCGCCTCGTCGCTTGGGCGACCTTCGCGCTTGATAAAACGGCTCCCGCTGATCTTTCCAGCTGCATAAAACTTTTCTTCATAGTCGATACTGAGAGGGAAATAATCCAGTACGACCGGGCGCGTACCGACTTGCGCCGTACCAAGGACGACTGTATCGCCGTAGGTTACGAGCACGGAGCCTGTCGAACGGAAACCGACGCGGTTGACCTCCAATGTTAATGGACGGCCTTCAAATTCGGTCGTCACTTTGATAATGTCCTTGCCATACGGATTGATAGTTGGCATAAAGAACCTCCTTATTGTTGTGTGTCCACTTCTTTTTCTTTGAAGCGAGTAAGTAACGGGTACAGGGATTCGGAAAGCGAACCGCTCTATCCAGCACTTAATCACCTAGTGGACCTCTATAGTATAGCAGATAGCAACGCCGCTTATAAGCCGACGTTGTACTCTTTGTTCAGCCAACGTATGATCTGCGCACGGGTCTGCGGATCATGATATTCAGGGAATACGAGTGCAGCCACACTCGTGTAACTTCCGTTCGAGGCGTGTCCGACGGATTCGAAATTCCATCCAGTGTGCGCGGCTAATCCCGCATTGATAGCTGGGTTGTTGTCGAATCCGGCGGAAATCGTCGTTGCGTTCGCTGTCACCCAGCCGATATGACGGGCGGTAGTGCCAAGAATACCGGTACTATCCGTAAGATCCTGATTAGTCTGCGCTGAAGTAGCAAAAAAGGCCCGAGTGGAGGTGCTGGCGCTTGCACCCGTACGAAGACGAAATGCGTTATTCGTACTATTCGGCTGAAGGGAGATAATACCCGACCAGTTAGAGGCTGCGGCGTTATTAAGTGTATCAAACACCCCGTACAGCGTGATTTCCTGAGCCGATTCAAGGGGTGCGCTGAACGTGGTAGAGCCTGAACTTCCGACACTACGAGCAATCGGCGTCTTAATAGTGATAGGAGTGCCATTCAACGCGAGGACATCTACCTGTATTTTACGCTGAAGCTGGCTTAGTTCGGATTTCTGGGCCGAACTGTTCGCCCGCTCACGGATGCCGTTATAGGCAACGATAGTTATGGCTGCTAGGATAGCGATAACGACGATGATAATCAACAATTCGACGATCGTAAACCCGTTTTGTTTCACGCCGGCTCGTTCCACACCCCTCCCCTAACGTTTATGTAGCTTATTACTGCCGATTATACCATGCGCCGAAACACTTAGGCACTGTTGCGCGGTATAGCCACGAGATCAATATCGAATACAAGATCACTATTCGCAGGAATGTTCTTAGAGGGGCTTGCTGCGCCATATGCCAGCTCGGCAGGAATAAGCAGCCGTCGGGTACCCCCTACTTTCATACCGGGTACACCCTGGGTCCACCCTTTAATCACTTGGTCCAATCCGAACGTGATTGCGTCGCCAAAATCATGACTACTTTGGAAAATGATACCGTTCTTTACGAGCGCACCGGTGTAATGTGCCGTGATGGTCGCGCCTGGTTTTACTTCTTCACCAGTACCTACCTCAACGTCAATAATTTCAAGCTCTTTTATTTCGTCGCGTGGGTTGAAACCGTGCAACTTTGTGCCTTCGTATGCCATAGGGGCCTCCTTGTCTACTTCCCCTATTATACAGGCTAGTACTGCAGGAGCGGAGGAATGCGAAGGGAACGCGTCGGCGTCGGCGAAGCGCTGAGCTGGCTTGCGTTGTTTCCTACCTGCCCGTAGTCGTTACTCCCCCAGCAATAGGCGCGGCCATTCGCTACTGCACAAGTACTATAATCGTTGAGCGAGACATCGGTCACAGCGGCACTTCCTATTGCGCCTCCGTTAATTCGCACAGGGGTGTACCTGGTCGTATTCGAACCGTCGCCGACTTGCCCAAGGGCGTTATATCCCCAACAATATAGTTCGGTTCCCGCTAGCGCACATACATGCGACCTGCCCGCGCTCAGCTTCGTGATCGCTTTTCCCTTCAGTGCGCTCGCCGAAGTCGTCACCAGCACCGGCTTCAAGCTGCTTTCCCGGCTTGAATTCCCGAACTGCCCGTCGAAATTATATCCCCAACAATATATGTTAGGCTCCGTCGTCGAGACACAGGCGAAATTGGTACCGTTCGCGATCGCATTGACCGTCTTCCCTGCAAGCACGCCCGTTTCGGTATAGACTGCTACTGGTTTGGAAGAACCGGCGCTGGAAGTATTAATACCTAGTTGACCCATTTCGTTCGTGCCCCAGCAATATACCCTTCCCTCACTAGTCAAAGCACATATCTGTGTATTACCGCTTAAGGCGGTGACCGTTTTACCAGATAGCACCCCCGACTCCTGTGTTACTGTGACAGGAGTCGTTGAATAATATCCCCCGTTCGCTTGCTGAATCATATTGTTTCCAAGTAATGAAGCTCTTGGTGCGCTGGCGTACCCACCCCAGCAGTGTGTAGTGCCCGTTGCGACGCCGCAAGGTACGCCGCCTGACGGTGAAAGGATCTGCTGTGGCGTACGACCGCTCAATACGCCGGTGGTCGAAACCCTGGCAGGAATCAACTTGTCACCCTGCGTTCCATCACCCGCCTTACCAGCGGCATTTTGGCCCCAACACCAGAATGCGCCATTCGCTAAAGCGCACACCGTATTGTCGCCAATGCTGATATCACTCGCCGCTCCTGTAAGGCCCGACGACTGAGAAACTTGGACGGGCACTGAACTGTTCGTATTCGAGTTATTCCCAAGTGTTCCGTTGTTGTTGCTCCCCCAGCAGCCAATCACTCCATCACTTGCTGTCGCGCAGGCAGAAGGGCCGCCCGCCGCAATGTGGGTAATGGTCTTGCCGCTCAGAACACCGCTTGTCGAGACGGCTGTCGGGCTTTGCACGCCAAGGCGCTCCTGGCCGTCATATAATTCGCCCCAGCAGTAGGTTGAAGCGTCAATGACCACGCAGCTTTGGCCACGCGAGGATGAAATATAGGTTGCCTGACCGATAGCCGCAAGGCCGCTTACTTCAAGGGGGACGTTGGTCGTGCCGCCGAAAGTACCACGGCCCAACGCACCTGACCCGCCATTCAATCCCCAACAGTACACTCGCCCTTCCGAAGTAAGTGCGCAGTTGTAATGAAAGCCTGCAGATAACTTAGTAGGGATTTTCCCGTTCAGGGCAGTTCCTGCACCGTTCGCTACTTTCACCGGCGTACTCGCATCGCCGTTGGCTGCATTCCCTAGAGCACCCTCGCCCCCGACTCCCCAGCAATACACTTCGTTATTCGCAATAGCGCAAGTAGTGGCATGGCTTGTCTGAACGACCGTTGCCGTACGACCACTCAGTAAGCCGCCGACCGCCACTGCAGTGGAACGATTCGTATTCGTGCCGTCACCCACCTGAAGCCATTGGTTCCAGCCCCAACAATACACCGTACCGCTCGCGACAGCACACACTGTGTGCTGGTAATAGCTGATGTCCGTTACGGTGCTGGAAGTAGGAATACCCGATACCGCGACAGGTTTAGCGCTATACGCTACGGCACTTCCATTTCCCAGTTGCCCGTACGTGTTATCTCCCCAGCAATACACCCTCCCACCGGCAATCGCGCAGGAGCCGGAGTCGCCCGTGACCACTTCCGTGACGACACGACCGTTCATTACCTCACCGGTACCGTTTGCTACTTTCACCGGTTCAGGGCTCATCGCGAAAAGTCCGTTACCATTACCGTCACCAAGCTGACCATACGTATTACTTCCCCAACAATACGCCTCGTTCGAAGCGACAGCACACATATGCCCGGCACTGAACCCTCCCTCGGTGATGCTGGTTATCGTCTTGCCAGAGAAAGCGGCTGCTGTATCAACCCGACTTGGCGCTGAAATATCGGAAGTTGCAGACGGTCCCATCGAACCTTGGAAGTTGTACCCCCAACAATAGAGCTGGCCATTATCCAAAAGGCTACAAGCGAACGATCGGCTCGTACTGACTCTCACGACGTTTAAAGACCCTGATTGTGCCCTACTTGATCCGTTTGTCGTGCGCCACGGAAGGCCCGTGCTGGAACGTATCTGCTGTACGACCGCATTGGAATTGATTTGCTTCGTCCGTCCGTCGCTTGCTATCGTTGGCTGGGGAACCGTAAACGTGGCACGGACATCATCCTCGTAGCTGACCCAGCAGTTAGCAGACGATGCGCTATCGGTCTGACACGCGGTATATGAATTGTTTATAGGGTTTCCGCTACAATCGGTCCACGGGCGAAGTTCGCTCCCCACCCACGTCACCTGGTTATCAGACGCTTTCAGACAGGCGCGCGCCATCGCGATCCCGCTATCAGAGGCTTCTTTGGCAAGCTGGTTCAAGTGCTGGGATTGAAGCGACATCGCGATTGCTACGACCGATTGGACGGCAACCACAAGCACGGCCAGCATCACGAAAGATGCGATCAGGATGGTAGGAAGGGCAAACCCACTCTTTTTAACCCGTATCATGCTTATTCTATTCTACGCTATATAGGGCGGATTTCGATAGCCAAGACACCATATCGTGCTTGATCCTCGCGACTATAGAACTTATCGTACTCATCAGCCGCTTGCCGAGGATTACGAGCACTAGGAATCACTTTCTCAAACCCTTCAGCGGTTACCATAGATAAGAAATCAGAGTACTGGCGAATCGCGATGATTTCTACCGTCGCAGCGCCTGGCTGGCCGTCGCGGAGGACCCCGTCTGCCCCGCGTATATCGCGCCGCAGCGATACTGTGTCACCTACCGCATACTCGGCAAATTTTCCTTTGTTCAAGCGACCTTCGATGGTCTTGCGCCCATCAAGGATCGCGTCGAGCAAGCTTGATTCACGGCCTGATTCCCATGTATTCATATAATTACAGCTGACTTTCGAATAATTTGTAATAGGCACCTTTTTTACGCACCAGGTCGGCATGTTTACCCTGTTCGACTATCTTACCCTCTTCCATGACATAGATATGATCAGCACGACGGACGGTCGAAAGACGGTGGCTGATCGTGATGATAAGTTTGTCTTTTTCTTCAAATAGCCGTTTGAAGATACGTGACTCAGCAAGGGCGTCTATTGCGCTTGTTGGCTCGTCGAGAATAACAACAGGGCTATCCCTATAGAAATTTCGGGCCAAAGCAAGGCGTTGTTGCTGCCCGCCCGACAGCGCAACCCCCGAAACTCCATCTTCATCTTCCATCCACTGCGAAATATAGGTGTCGTCCTTTTTCGGAAGCTTCGCCAGGAATTCTTTCGCCTCCGCACTCGTCACCGCTTTCTGGTACCGTTCTTCCGAAGCTGGTCGTGCAACGTCACCGAACAAAATATTGTCTCGGGCGGTGGCATAATCAAAATCGACTGCCGATTGTTGCAAAACACCCACCTGTGCATGCCAGCCCTCGAGGTCAAGCCTACGGGTTGAAATACCGTTGATAGTTATGTCGCCCTGGGTCGGCTCGTACAATCCGAGTAATAATTTTATGAGCGTCGATTTTCCCGCACCGTTTTCACCGACAATCGCTATGTGCTGACCCGCTTCGACCGTAAGACTGACTTCATCAAGAATACGCTGATCATTATGCGGATATTGGAACGAGACAGACTGGACTTCAATCGACGTCGGTGCCGCTTCAAGCCGTGTACTTGCCTGCTTCTGGGTCGGAAGAGACATGAACTCATCGTACGCAAACAAGTTGGCGATATCCTCGTCGATATTAATGAAACTCGATACGACTTGGCGCATGCTTCCTAGTCCACGCGATACCACCTGTTGAACGTACAGAAACTGACCGATGGGTTGAGCATGAGCGATGATTCGGGTAGTGATGTAAATTAACGCTACGACCTCTGCAATCGCTTCGATAATATTCGCAAGTAATTCTTTCCAGACAAATCGGCGCTCGATGAATATCTGTTGCTTCTCATCTTTGTCGCGATACTTCTGGCGCAGATCAATAAGGTATCTGACTAAGCCGTAGAGACGAAGCTCCGCGATGTGGTTGATTTGGGTCAACTGCCATTCGATATAGTTCGCCTTTCGACGAGCATCCATGTTTTTCGACCAGTGCTCGACGCGCTGTTTGGACAAGCGGTATTGAATTACGAGGCCCGGAACCACCGCGATAAGCAGGATGAGCGCTAGCCACCAACTGACAAACATTAACGCCACCAGGCTCGTAATAAGTCCAAATATCCCCGTTAGTATGGTACCGAGCGTATCAAACACATAGGTGAAGAAGTTAGAAAACTTGCGGGACTTATCAAGCAGGTCAGCGGTGTCTTTATCATCATAGCGCCAGTAGTCCAGCGAAAGGAATTGGTTGATAAGCTGGTCGCTGATGGCGGATTCCAGCTTGTACCGGGCAAAGCGGCTGACATAGCGCTCAAAGCTCGACCAGGCGGTTGTGATCACCCCTAACAGTGCCGTCAACACCACATACATAATTGCTGCGTCCCCTGCCCCCGGCTCGCCGTTATAGGCGCGGGCAAGCTCGGTGGTAGTTTGTGCCGCGAAGAATGTCGTTGCTAACGGAAGGACGGAATCAAGTATGGCGCTGACGATCCGAAGGTAGAGGATTGAGGGAGCCGCCTTATAGCTGATTTTCGCGACACGAAGCAAACTGACAAGGCGCTGCTTGCCGCTTAACTTCATCACCCCTTTGCCGGTTGCTGCCATAGTAGAAGATTATAAACTATAAAAAAAGAACTCCGCTACTTGCGGAGTCCTAGTTTTGCGACGAGGGCTTTGTAAGCCTCGAAGTTCTTGCCCTCAAGGTACTTGAGAAGCCTTTTTCGGCGTCCTACCATCTGCACGAGGCCGCGACGAGCCATGTGGTCGTGCTTGTTGAGCTTAAGATGCTCAGTCACCTCTTTGATACGCACAGTTAACACTGACACTTGGGCCTCAGGGCTACCAACGTCGGTTTTGTGCTTCTGCGTTAGGGCGAATGCCTTTGCTTTGTTCTCTGCAGTAATCATCAAGGGAGTACTATAGCAGAGTTTTGCACAGGTTTCAAGGGGTATTGCCGGCTGACATTCCGCTGAACATGCGTAGCTTATTTTACATGATGCTTAAGCATTGACTTTTTATCTGTTAAGTGGTATAATTCAACTGTTATGGAACTTGCGAGGTTTCCTTCGCTCGGAGGGTTCTCCGTGCGAAGCATTCTTACTTTTGTCCTGGCCGTCCTTGTTACGGTACTGTTATGGGCAATCCTTACCCCTACGACGACACATGCCGCTACGGAGGCTACTTGGAATGGGGATACTATTCTATTTGACGGGAAAGTCTACCAAAAAGCACCTAACGAATTCAGTACGAGCCATGGCCTTCCCGAGGGTACAGCAATTTACGTGTACTACTCCCCTAATAATATAGAAGCCGCAGCCAAAGAGGCGTGGTTCATCTACTTTGCCTCGGGCACAGACCCCCCTTCAGCGACAAGCGCAGAATTCGTAAAGTATGACTACGACGCGGGCGATAAGACCTTTTCTAACCCTAAAGACCGACAAGATATCGTTATGACCCCCGAAGGTCAAGAATCGACATATTCATCGTGTACCGTTACGGGTGGCCTTGGGTGGATTATCTGCCCGGTCACTGTATTCCTCGCAGACAGCATGGATACGCTCTTTGGCTTTATCGCTAGTTTCTTGGTGGTGCAGCCCCTTACCGTAACTGGTACGGATAACGGCCTCTATACAGCATGGAACGTCATGCGCAACATCGCGAATATCGCGTTCGTCATCGCCTTCCTCCTTATTATCTACTCACAGCTCACGAATACCGGACTGACAAACTACAGTTTAAAAAAGATTATCCCACGCCTCGTTATCGCGGCCGTGCTCGTAAACATCTCTTTCATCATCTCAGCGGTCGCAGTCGACATATCGAACATCATCGGATACTCGTTACAGGACGTACTGGAAACGATCCGGAAAGACGTCTTCCATATCAGCGACAATACTTTAGGTGATGGCATGAACAGCGGATGGTCAGTCGTTGCCGCTGCGATTTTGGGCGGCGGCGGAGCCGTAGTGGGTACTATTTACGCCGTATCAAGCGGTGCGGTATACCTGCTTGTGCCGCTCCTTGTACTCCTCGTCTTAACTGCCTTGCTTGTTCTGATCGTTCTTGCCGCACGCCAGGCGATCATCATTGTGCTGATCATCATCGCGCCACTGGCGTTCGTCGCAAATCTTCTTCCGAACACGGAAAAGTGGTTCGGCAAATGGCGCGATCTATTTATGACCATGTTAATATTCTTCCCTGCTTTCTCGCTTGTCTTCGGCGGCGCGCAGCTTGCAGGTCAGATTATTATCATGAACGCGGGCGACAACCTTATCATGGTACTGTTCGGAATGGCCGTACAAGTCGCACCGCTCGTTATCACCCCTCTCCTGCTTCGCTTGAGCGGTAACTTGCTGGGGCGTATCGCACAGATTGCCAACAACCCAAGCAAGGGATTCCTGGACCGCAACAAGAAGTGGGCACAGGACCGCGCCGAACTTCGTCGACAGAAGAGTGTCGCCGGTGGATTCAGCAGTAGGAACCCTGCACGCTGGGGTGCGGGTATGGTGCGCGCAAACGACTACCGCCGTCGCAACCTGCAAAGCAAGCTCGATACCGCTAAGCAGCGGGCTGAAAACAGTTACCACAAGTCTGGTGCCTACCATGATCTCCATGAAGATGCACACGATGCACAACTTCAGAAGGAAGCGATTGAAAACACGAACAAGGCGCAAATTCTTAGGCATGCTAACACGAAGGGCTCTCGCCTAAATATCAGTACGTTGGAAGTTGAGAACGCCAAGGTCGCCGTTGAACGCGGTACCGCCGAATCCGGACACATGCTCAGCGCCTACCGAGCAGGTATCTATGACACCTCCGGAGAACAGCACCTTGCCGACATTCAACGTCGTATGTCTGAGAACGTTATTCGCACCGCTGCCTGGAAGCAAGGTGAGCAAAATAATCAGTACGTTCAGCAACGTGGTATTTCGGAGCGTATGCGTACCGACCAAAGCCTGCTTGATATTGCTCAGGGCAACGGTACCCCAGAACTGCTTACTATCGGCCGTGAGCGTGCTCAGGCTAATGCCGTAGCGACACTTACAAAATTGAACAAAGATGCCCGTGATAACGTCATTACGCTCATGGAAACAGAAGCGGTCGAGGCCGAAATGTCGGTCAAGGATTACGCGATCAAGAATATCGTCACAAAGGCAGCTTCCGGGGACCACACTGTCCGAGCGCGAATCTCACGTAACCAGCTGGAGGCAGCTTTGGAAATCGCCGCTTCGGATGGCCAGGTAACAGTCTTCGACGACATGCGTGCGAACGAGTACGTTGACCAAACCGTCGTCGACGCCGTCGTCGCCCGCAACGTGAACACGATGAAAGCTAAGGGTGGATTCCACATCCAGGCGGATCCTAAGTTAAGCCTTCAACGCTACCTCGCCGAATTCAACAGTGGCAACCATTCTAAAGGATCTACCGAAGAAGAGGTCCGGAACGCCTTCCTTCGAGACCAGAGTATCGCTCGTATTGAGACGTTGAGTAACACGACAGCCGAAAACCTCGGTGGCATGAAGTACGGCGCCTTTGCGAAGTTCTACAGCGATATCGTCAAACCAGATGCGAACGGCAATACACTGCTTGATGTCATCAGGACAAGCAACGGTGTCCCGGTCGATGCTGACGGCAATGTCGACGAAAACATGATAGCGACTCTGGAAAAGATTTACGAATCTTTCCACGAAGGTCTCAGCGACCCAAGCACCCGTGCTACGATGACCGACCGTCTTGCCTTCGCACGAGAAATCGAAGAAAAGGTACGTACCAAGTTCTTCCCTGGCAGGCCCGCACCTGATATGCCAGAAACCGTCCGCCAGATTCCGACCGAGCCTGTAGACACCACGGCTGGCAGCCCTACTGAAGCAAGCAGTAACTAGGAGTTCATAAAGTCATTGATTGTCGTAGCGTCTGAGATATCATACTCCGCTATGATAGTCCGTCGCAGCTGCGAACAATACGCGTTCGTCCCGAGTACCTTGCCAATATCTTCAGCTAACGTCCGTATGTAGGTACCGCTACTGACATGGGTTCGAATCGTTATTTCAGGGTAAGCATAGTCGATGAGTTCGAGTGAAAAAATAGTAACGATACGTTCCGGAATTTCTACTACCTCCCCCTTTCGGGCAAGGTCATAGGCACGGCGTCCACCGATTTTTATAGCACTAAACATCGGGGGGCGCTGTTTGATCTCGCCTTTGAAACGCTCGAGGGCCGCCTGTATCTCATCAAGGCTCGGCTGATACGACGAGGTGTCTGTTATTTCACCCTCAGGGTCACCAGTCGTACTGGTCTGCCCCAGTCGGATCGTCGCCTCGTAGACTTTATCAAGCTTTGAATACTGACCAGCGTTACGGCACTCTTTACCGGTGACAATAATCATCAAACCGGTAGCGAACGGGTCGAGTGTTCCCGTGTGGCCGACTTTCGCCTTCTTACCTAGCTCTTGCGAAAGTCGGCGACGTACACGAGCAACGACACCGAAACTGGTCATTCCAGCCGGTTTATCAATCAATAGTACGTCGTCCTCTTTCATGAGGCCTTATTATACCCTATCTAAGGGCCGTTACGCTTGGCCAGGAATCTTGAATTCGCCAGGGTCATTACTTGTCGGTGGCTGCGCAGGAGGAACTACCGGTGGCATGACAGGAGCCACAGGGGCATCGAATGCGTAGGCATCTACGGGCTGAGCGGGTGGAAGCGGCGCAGCAGGATCCTGTGTCAGGATATCACCCAGAATAGGAGGTTGTTGTGTCGGTGGAAGTGGAATAGCCGGGGCAACCGGGGCACCCTGAGAGAAATCAGGGAGCGGCGGAGGAAGCGGGAGACCCAAATCAGTTGGTGTCGGGTTCGGCGCGGGTGGCATTGGAATACCTTGCTGAGGAGCTGGCGCCTCAACGATTGGTGGCGTGAGGGGTTGAATTACCTTTTCACCCCCGACGATGAATCCTGCGTCGGGTGTCGACTCTGCGGTTTCGCTGCTAGGCGTTCCGGCGGCTGGCTCATCAAAAGCGTAGGCAGAACTCAGCGACGTTGATTCCGATACGGTGTTTACCCCTACTGAACCGGGTGCAACGTCTGGGGTGCCTGGAAACCCAACAAGAGTGCTCGCTGATGGCTCTGCGGGAGCAGATGGTGCGGCATTTGGCTCTGTTGAAAGATACGCATGGGATAATATCGTCTTGTTCTGATCATTCTCAGCTGCGCGACGTGCGTCATCGGCGGCCTGTTCAGTCGTCGCGTTCAGTGTACCGCCGAACGATGGCTCGTCAGCATCATCAAGTGCATAGGCGCTCCCGGCGACCGCAGCACCTTGAAGTAGTACTTCCTGCTGTGCCTGAATTGCCGGTTTTTGAGGAACGGTTGGTTTCTCCGCTTCGATCTTAGCCTCTTCAACGATCGCTTCAATCTCTTCTTCAACCTTTTCCTTGGCCTTCTCTTCACCAAGGACACGCTTATCAAGGTCAGCCAAGGTCTCACCTGCATGACTGATACTTAAGCCATCTTTTTTGATAGAAATCATGCCGTCGTCGTTTTGCTCACTCGTGGTGGTGCCCGAAGATGAACTGTCGTCACTATCATCCTCATCGCTAGTGTCGTCATCAACCGGTGCTTCTGGCTCTTGGGATTTTTGTAGTTCCGTCGAAATAAGCTGTTGATCTGCGCCCGCAGACATCAGTTGCGCAGCGACGGTCATTGCTTTCGAGGTAGTGTGCTCATTGCTGAAACGGTCGGTCTCGGCGACGATACCCGTCAGTAATGCAGTCGCGATTGATTCGTCGAGAAGTGTCTTTTTCTTATCTTCTTTAAGCGCTTCAGCAAGACCAGCGACCATTTCACTCAGGCTACTTGATTGCGCGTCGTGCCAATCAATCCCACCGAGGTCGCTCGTCGTGTCACCGTTCGTCACCGTGATAATAGCGGCATCGTGGAGGATTTGGCCATGATTTTCCAAGGCCCCGTCAAGGTGGTCCGGGTTATCGACGCCTAGTGCAATGACTAGTTCGACATTGTAGTCGCCCTGGCTGAACTCAAGGTCGTCCTGTGAGATAGTCGTCTTGTAGGGCGTAATGAAAATACGTACGGCATCCCCTTCTACTTTGTAACGAAGGTGGTCGGCTTTTTCCTTATTAAGCGCGATGATGAAATCACGAAGGCTATCGGTAGTCTCGTCGAACGTCTTTTCAGGCTGAAGGAATGCGATAGCAGGTGGTGTCTGGCCACTGAAAATTGCGGTGGCGTACTTTTCTTGCTTATCGAGCAGTAAGGTCAAGGCAAGTGCGGCTGAAAGAGCGTCGACGGTAGGGCTATCCGATACCGTCACTAAGATCTTCGAGGAGTTTTTTATCTTCTCGACTACCTGCTGCTTCGTTTTTATTTCATCCATGGTGTTTTTTATTTTGTCCTTATGTAGACTTTTGTTTCACTATAGCATAAGGGGTTTTGAGGCGTCAACAAATCCGCTACCACCTCTTTACTTTTTGTTGTTTTTCCTCTATAATCACCCTTTGACTGGATAGAACAAACTAAGAAATAAGGAACTCCATGCCAATTATCAAATCCGCTATCAAGCGCGCAAAACAAACCGTCGTACGCCGCGAACGAAACGTCGCCACCAAGCGTGCGCTTAAGGACGCTGTTAAAGCTTTCAACGCGAAGCCTACGGCTACTACCCTTTCAGCAGCACAGAGTGCTATCGACACTGCCGTGAAGAAGAACGTTCTTAACAAGAACACTGCAGCACGCCGTAAAGCGCTCCTCTCAAAGATTGCTAAGGAAGCAGGCGTAAAACTTGCCGCAGCCAAGAAAGCCGCTCCTAAGGCTGCTGCAAAGCCAGTAGCAGCTAAAGCACCTGCTACCAAAAAGGCACCGGCTAAGAAGCCTGCCGCGAAGAAAACGACTAAGTAGTCCTTCTTTCCCATAAAAGCCGCTGCATTCAGCGGCTTTTTGTTTGCCCTTCATATCTTAAGCCTTTATACTTACTGCATATGGTTACACGGCGTGGGTTTACTATCGTTGAGCTGCTCATCGTAATAGTGGTGATTGCAATTCTGGCGGCAATTAGTGTCGTCGCGTATACGGGTATTCAAGACAGGGCAAAAGATTCCGCCATCAAGGCGGACCTTACGAACGCCGCCAAAGCGATGGAAGCCGCTAAAGCAGGCAGTACAACAGAAACCTACCCCGCGACACTACCGGCAAATATTAAGCCGACAGCGGGAAATTATTTCAGCCTTGCAGGCGAAACAAACGGAATATGTATCAACGTCGGTACGACGGCGGACACCACCATACGGTATTATTACAGTTCGAGCGCAGGCCAGGTCCAGTCAGGCACCTGCCCAGGTGAAGTTATAGCAAACAGCGAAGTAGGTATCGCCCCTAACCTTGTCACGCGACCTAACTTTAGCGGTGGGTACTCATTGAACATCCAAACAGGAACAGGACGGACCCTCACCCCGCGCGCTGGGACCAATACAGACCCACTCCCTAATCAAAGGGTTCTCGTACTAAACAACACCTCGACGACCAGCACCAACTGGGCAGTCGTGCACATCCCCGTCGACTGGTCTGCCATACAATCCGGTCAGGTGTACAAAATGTCGTACTATACTCGCGCGACCGGATCCGCCGTACCGAATTTCACCCGATACGGGGTCATGAACGGGGGTGCTACGACCACTGCCATACCTCAAAACGGTACGATAGCGGGCTCGACCGAATGGCAAAAAGTCGAATGGACGAATACCGCGACGGCCGCGGGTGTTTCAGGCCAAGCCATTTACCTCGGCACCCCTACAGGATCGTACACAACAGCCAACTGGAGCCTCGAGTTTCAAGACTTTCAGATACGGGCAATCAACTAAAGCTCAGTAGTAACTTCTCAAGCACTACCCACGGTTCGCCCCGCGAGCGCTTCAGGTCAGCGTCCGCTTTTGCGAAATGCTGTAACACTTCGGCAACTTTCGCCTGTCCGAGCCGCCCCGCCTGCCTCGTCAGTTTCGTTGCAACGAAAGGATGAAGCGCGAAATCTTTCACAGGGTCACTTCCCTCTTCTTTGAATGCCACCGCGGCGAGTGAAGTTGCCTGTGAGGAGAGGAGCGCGAATAATGCATACGGGTCCTCTTGTACGGCAAGGATGGTAATCATGCGTGACACTTCGCCTCGCTTGCCCTCAAGGGCCGTTTCAAAGAGCTGGAATACGTTTTCAGAGAGCGCCGCAGGAATGATGCCGTCTATAGTTTCCGTCGTTATAGTATCTAACAGTGCTATAGTGTCTAGCGCCGAAGCGAGCTGCCACTGATTCAGCCCTACCCGTTGCACGATATGTCGCACGACACGGGAATCAATCGATACCCCCTGGGCATTTGCCCGCTGTTGCAGCCACTGCTCCGCCTTCGCATAGTCCCTCTCGGACCATGCGGGGAACTCTTTGACGTCCGCGATAGACTTGAGCGCTTTATAGCTCGTCGTACGCTTATCCGGCTTCGCATCCACGAAAACGACGTGGATTTCCTCAGAGATACGTGGTAACCATTCGGGAAGCTTCTCCCATAGTGCCGTATTCGTGGAAATACCCTCTATGATGACAAGCCGGGTCGGTGCGAACAGGCTTACTCCCATCAGAAGATCAGGCAACTGTGCGATCGTCAGGTCGCCCCCGTCTACCTTTTCTACAGCACCATCGAACGACCGCCTCAGGTCGCCCAGTACCTCACGGATCTCGAAGTCGTTATCTCCAGTAAAAAGACTGATCATTTCCTACTTAGTATACCAGTGCCCCCTACAGCTTTTGGCAGAATGGACACGTATGCGTCCCCCTTCCGGCTACACGGGACTTCACGATAAGCGTGCCGCAACGAGGACAAGGAAGACCTTCTCGGCGAAATGCACGGGCGAAGTCCATGTAACTCCCCTTCTTCCCCTCTGCGTTCACATAGGTGTGGTTGGAGGATCCCCCTTTTTCAATAGCCAGGTTCATCACTTCTCTGAGTTCATGATAGAGCACCGTGAGGTCACTCTCGCTGATGCCACCGACAAGCCGGGTCGGGTGGAGCTTCGCCCCCCATAACGATTCGTCGGCATAGATATTGCCTACCCCGGCCACCACCGATTGGTCAAGTAGTGCAGCCTTGATATTCGTCTTTTTTCGACGACTAAGACGCTGAATAAAATCCTGAGGTGTAAAGTCATCAGACAGTGGCTCTGGGCCTACCTTCTTCATAAAATCTATGTTCGGGATTTCTACCGTAGGAAGAAGTCGCATCCAACCGAATTTTCGCTGATCGTTGAAGAACAGCTTCGTGCCATCATTGAATTCCACCGTCACCCGGGTCGATTTATCGGGGAGTTCGTTCACAAGGCTATCGTTAGGGTGCCCAGCACCGAACCGTGTCTCCCCTACGAATACGAGTTGTCCGGTCATCTTCAGATGAATCAATAATGTGTACTGCGTAGAGAGATCAACCATCAGTACTTTTGCGCGCCGGCGGACATCTATAACCGTAGCGCCAATAAGAAACTCATCGACATCCGCCTGCGAGTTGGGAAACCCCTTTGGAGTATCGTGCTCCTCGCTGAGGATACGCTTGCCGATGATTAATCCATGCAAGCCACGGCGAACGGTTTCTACCTCTGGTAATTCAGGCATGTGTTACTCCTACAATGCAAGTGCGCTAATCAGCCGTCCGCTCTCAGGAACCTGACTGCGGAAGAGTTGTGCCAATTGCTCGGTGCTTGCACGAAGCGAGCCTTTTGAACCACTACAAGTAGATGTCCAGAGCATTTCAACCGGCGTTCCGTCTTGGATCGTGCTGAACTGGAAGATACGGCCTGTGGCGCAGATACCGCGCAGATCATTGCGCTCCCCTTCTAGCGGCGTACCAACGACCATATTCGCTTTATCAAGGGCATGAACGAACTCGTCGTATGCAGCGACGTTGTTTGGGAGGGTACGTTGTTCAATGACGGTATCAAGGTACCCCTTGTAAGTGACGATCTGCCGAGCAGACGGACTGATAACAATCTGGTACGAACGGAAGTTCTCGTCGGCAACAATCGCGCCGCGCACGGTCATGCTCACAGAACTACCGTCAGACGTATTCAGAAGCTGCTGTTGGCTTGTATCGACATCGACTTGATCCGTAGATGATTCTGAAAAGAAGAGGACGCGCGCCAAAGCCACTAAGCCTGCGACGGCGATGACAATAATAACGATGGTAAGGATTGTAGGTAGGATGCGTGATGTTCTGTAGTGGGCCATATGTTTACCTTAGTCCTTTTATTCACCCCTGTCAATTACTGCTTGAAGGTCTTGAATACACTGCCGAGTCGTGACGAACTGAATCGCCTGCATACCGACTGCACGAGCCCCATCGCAAAACTCTGCGATATCATCGATCATGACACACTCTTCGGGTTGTACACCAAGCCGCGTCGCAACAATATGATAGATTTCAGGCTGAGGCTTCACGTACCCTTCGTCGCCCGAAGCGACTACCGTGTTGAAAAGTGTATCAAGCTGACCTGGTTCAAACCGAATACCTAGCCGCTCACGGCCATTGATATTGCTGAGTAGACCGAGTTGGTACTTTCCTTTCAGCGTCGCTATGAAAGTTATCAACTCGGTGTTCTGCACTTCACCTTCGTCCTGCTCTTGGAGGAGTTCTTCGGGCTCTACATCAAGGAGCTCGGCCATATAGCGCGCCGCCTCGTCACGGGATAAGATACCCATATCCGAAGCGTGATTTATCGCTCGAAGCTCCTTGGCCTTTTCAGGGTCATCTTGTTCTAACTGGGCCGCCCGCTGCTTGTAGGTATTTCCCAGGAGTACACCGAAACAATCAAAAATGATCGCTTTGATCACTACAAATCACCCCAAGTCGCACCGCTATGCACGTCCACCTTTAGGGCAATGGCAAGCTCAGGGGCGATATTCTCCATGACCTCCTGAAGGATATCCACTATCTTCTCGGCATTCTCCTTAGGACATTCGACAAGAATCGAGTCGTGGATCTGTAGTATCTGTTCTCCGAGCCCTTCGATTCGCTCATCGACCTGCAGCATCGCCCGTTTCATAAGGTCAGCTTCGGTACCCTGGATTGGCATGTTCGCCGCTGCCCTTTCAGCACCCATACGGACCATGAAGTTCGAGCTTTTTACATCGGGTGTTGGTCGACGACGTCCATAATACGTCTCGACGTACCCCTCGGTCCTCGCCTTTTCAAGCGTCGCATCAATGAAGGTGCGGACCGGCGCGCGCAAGGTGAAGTATTGGTCGATGAATTCTTTTGCCTGGGTAAATGACATCCCGGTGTTGGCAGCGAGGCCGTGTGGGCTCATGCCATAGAGCACGCCGAAATTAATGACCTTCGCAGCACGACGTTGGTCCTTCGTGACATCGTCCATTGGAATCCCGTAGACCTCACTAGCGGTCTTGGTGTGAATGTCGACATCGCCGTTGAAGTCATTAATAAGGGTTGTATCGTTGGAAAGTATGGCAGCTAAGCGTAGTTCAAACTGCGAGTAATCAGCGCTGACCAGTACCTTGTCACCATCCGCAATGAAAGCTTCACGGATACGACGCCCCTGCTTTGTCCGTATAGGAATGTTTTGCAGATTAGGATTCGTGCTGCTCAGGCGGCCGGTAGCGGCAACGTCCTGGTTGAATGTCGTATGGATTCTATGATGCGGATCGGCAAGTTTCGGGAGCGTGTCGACGTAGGTATTTTTTAGCTTGGCCAATTCACGCGTCTTTTCAATCAGCTCGATGATCGGATGCTGGCCACGAAGTTTGTCGAGTTCCGCCTGTCCGGTGCTATACCCCGTCTTGCCCTTTTTTATCCCTGTCGTAGGAAGCTGAAGCTTGGTAAACAGGACCTCCGATAACTGAGCAGGGCTGCCGATATTGAATTCGTATCCAGCCATTGCATACATTTCTTGCTCAAGCTTTAGATGCTCCGCACCTAATTCTTCACTGAGCGAAGCGAACTTTTTAGGGTCAATTTTCACCCCACGACGTTCTATTTTGAAAAGCGTGTACGTAAGTGGGAAATCAAATGAATGCGCGATGTCTGCTATCTTCGGCTCAGCTTCAAACGCTACACGTTGCGTTTCGTACGCAGCTACATATCCGCCCAGAAGTTCAGCAGGAGCTGGTTCTTCCTTTCCGACAATAGCGGCAACAGAACGGTCCCTTACAAGCGGATCAATCAGGAACGCCCCCTGTCGCAAATCATGAACGGTGCCGAATCGTACGGCAACGTCAGCATCGGCTAAGCGGTGGTACAGATCCTTGATATCGTAACTGACTACCATCCCGAGCTCAAAAGTCCGCCAAATGCTTGAGGACACTTCGGATAAAAGCTTCTGGTAGACCTTCTTCCCATCGAGTGACACCCATACTACGTCGTCAATGACCTCCAGATAGACAGGACCGTCGACAAGGAGGCTGTCCGGCCAAGGAAGTTCTTCTAAAGCCGGTATTTCTTCCTCAACCACCTGCTCGGGCTCAACGCCGAATTGCATGTATTTAGGAAGTCGCTTTTCCAATGAGGTAAATTGGAGCTTCTTCAAAATCGCGGCCACCTTGTTCAGATCCGTGTCTTCTACGCTCGCGACATCCCAATCCAGAGTCACTGGGGCATCGGTCCAGATGCGACCGACTTCCTTACTTATATAGGCAAGTTCTTTTCCAGCCTCGAGTTTCTTTGCTACCGACGGTTTTATATCGTCGAGGTGCTCATATACCGCGTCGAGCGTTACATACTCTTGCAACAAGCTGATGGCGGTTTTCTCACCGATGCCAGGAACACCAGGCAGGTTATCCGACGAGTCCCCTTTCAGTGATTTCAAATCAAGGAACTGCTCGACTTCCAAACCGTACTTCGCCTCAAAAGCCTGTACGTCAAATTCCTCGATATTAGAGAGGCCGTTTTTAATGGCATATACTTTCGTTAACGGACCGACCAGCTGAAGGGCATCCAGGTCACTTGTCAGCAAGCAGGTTTCTATCCCCCTTTCGGTCGCCTGCTTCGCAAAAGCACCGAGAATATCGTCAGCCTCGTAGTCATCGAGCTCGTAGAACGGCCAGCCAAACGCGTCGAGCAGTTCATGCAAAATAGGCACCTGTGCGTAAAAATCCGCAGGCGCAGGTTTACGGCCAGCCTTGTACTCGGGGTACACTTCACGCCGCTTACGAATGTTCGTTTTCGGCTTATCCCATGCTACGGCCACATAATCAGGCTCGAGCTTCTTGATCAGTTCGATGGCGATAGAGGCAAAGCCAAACACCCCTCCCGTGGGGGTGCCGTCGGGTAACGCGAGCCCAGGCATAGCGTAATATCCGCGATAAAAGATAGATTTTCCGTCAATGACTGCCAGGCGTTTCATACCTTTAGTATATCACCTCAGTAGCGGCAGCGGCGCCTAGGCGCTTCGGCGCGAACCTTCGCCCAGACGCGGTTGTCCGCGTCGCTTGAGCTTACGGCGCTCACGCTCGCTCAGCCCGCCCCATATGCCAAAACGCTCATCTTGGGAAAGGGCATACTCCAAACATCGATCACGAACATCACAACTTACACAAATTTTCTTTGCGTCACGAGTCGAGCCGCCTTTTTCGGGAAAGAACGCCTCTGGGTCGGTTTGTGCGCACAAAGCGTCGGCTTGCCATGCAAGGGGGCCATCATCTTCTGGCTCCACGGGTGTGATTGTTACCGCTACAGCCACTTCCGAGTTCAGCATACGCCGGTGGCGAGCCGTCGTTTGTTCAGCAAGCGCACGGGCGGCAAGTTGTTTACGGGTCTCCTTTGGCACTACCTTCGGCGCAGACGGCTGTTCACTATATTCTACGACGGCGATTTCAGCCTTAAGAGGTTGTGGCGGCGTAAAGCGTCGGTCGAGTTCTTCAATAGAACGAATAAGCGGTGACGTGCTATCTGCTAATACATCGAGTGCATCATCCGGATATCCACAAAAGTAGAGTGCCAGGTTGGATTGATGCTCGTCGGGAAACGCCATGAGGGAATCGCGAATAACCGTGATCTGTGTTGCAGGGTCACCTTCTCCGAATTGGCGCTGTAAACGCTGCACAGATAGATCCGGGAGCGCCCTAGGCTCGTCTGCGACGCCATATAGGAAATCAGGAAACCAGTCAGCCATCTCTTGTGCGTAGTCTAGCTCCGTCTTAACGATTCGTTCGCGTTCTATACCAATACTCATGACCTCTCCCTATTCTTTCACTAGTAGTTGTAAGACGCCCGCTACGATGTGTCGTTCAGCAAGCATTTTCGTCAGAGGAGATTCACCAGACTTCACCGACGCCATTTTTTCATAAATTTTTTCAAGCGGTAATACACCCATCGCCCGAATCAATAAGCAGCGCATCGCGACGTTCTGGCGTGGTATCGACTTGAAATATTCCTGCTGTGATTTATCGAGGTATCGACGCTGAAGGGTATCAAGCGCCGACTTAGCGCCCTCCCCAAGTGTTTTGTCGGACGTATCGTCGGAAAAGTGAATCCAATCCCATAGCTGCTCGGCTTGTGAATCGGTAAATCCCGCAGCGTCCGTCAGCTTCTCATACCGATCGGTCGTCGCCGTCGTCCATTCGTCCCGTGAGACGATTTCCGGCTGATGAATACCGTTATGGATAATCTCATCGACAAGCTCTTCCGTTAGAACCTCTTTTTGTACGGGCGGCACGGTTACTTCTTGGGTTGTCGAAGTAGCAGTGTCAATCCCCAACTTTTGTAGCAATGCGGTCGCCTTACCCACCTTGCCGATAGACATATACGTATTATTCACGGCCGACTCAGCACCGGCGATTTCGCGCTTCGGAACACCGGACAATAGGAGCGCAAGTTTGTTACGCGTACTTTCACCAAGCTTTCCTGACGAGGTAGACTCGGAAATGATTGTCAGGATATGATTGATATCCGTTATTTGAAGTGAATCCAGCTCGATATCTTTCGACTTGGTCAACCGCCGTAATACGAATAACCCCGCCTCTGTGACCGAACCCGTGACCTCTCCAATGTCAGTCAGTTGCTCTTCAAGCGCATCAACCACACTCTGTGGTACATCTTCGTACTCAGGGAGTGTCAGTTTCTCGATTTCAGGTGATACCGTAACTGGCTTCTCATCATACGCAAGTGTTGGCACGTCGAATACCGGAAGGTGTTGCGCCTCTGGTATATGCACAGGAATTTCCGGTTGGGTGGCCACTGCCGCTTCGTTTTGCAGAGCATCTTCCTGTTGAATAGCGGCCACGGTCGGTATCTCTTGCTCGGTCGTGCCCGCCTCGCTCCTCAGAGAAAGCAAAAACGATGACACATTTGCCATCGCCCCCCGTAGTTGTTTCAGATCCTTCGGACCGGTGTCGCGCAGCTGCTCTACCCCGCTTGCAACAACCTCTCCCTCAAGACCTAGTTGATCTGCAAGTTGAAGAAACTCGCGAATCGTCTGTGCCCTTTTTCGTAGCCCTTTTGTTTCTAACGCCTCACGTTCGGCGTCCGTGTAATATTCCCCGTTACTCACACTCTTCCCTCTCGTTGCTTTTTTTCATCATAACAGTCTTGGTGGGTATCGCAAGCATAACTATGGTGTATTTGATACAATATGCTTATGACACAGCACCAAAACTTAAAAATTCTCGCCTTTGTCGGCTTAGCCGGGTCGGGTAAATCAACTGCCGTCGACTACTTCACCCAGCAAGGGTTTCCAAAAGTATACTTCGGTGGCGTCATCCTCGACGCGATGACCGAAGCAGGCCTTGAACATACCCAGGAAAACGAAAAACCCTTCCGTGAAGAGTTTCGAGCGAAGTACGGCAAAGATGCCGTGGCAAACCGTATCGTAGACCAAATCAAACACCTCGCAGATGCTGGGCAACACCGGGTCATCGCAGATGGTCTGTATACATGGACCGAGTATAAAGTACTCAAAAGCGCTTTCCCTGGCGAGCTCGAACTCGTGGCAATCGTGACGCCGCGCCACCTACGCTATCACCGATTATCCCAACGTCCCGTACGTCCGTTGACCAGCTCTGAAGCATATAACCGCGACACCGCCGAAATCGAGAACCTTGAAAAGGGCGGCCCAATCGCAATCGCAGACCATTACATCATAAATAACGGTTCGATTGAGCATTTCCAAGAGCAACTTGAAGCAATAGAAAAAGAACTCGGTTTTGAGAAATAAAATAGAGCGGCTACACCAGCCGCTCTATTGTTGTAACTTCATCTTAGCTTAGGTAGTCGTGAAGCTTCTTTGAATCTTTGTGTTTACGAAGCTTAGCAAGGGCCTTAGCTTCAATTTGGCGAATACGTTCACGGGTAACGGCAAACTCTTGCCCTACTTCTTCGAGGGTGTGGCTTTTACCGTTATCAAGGCCGAAACGCATACGGATGATCTTTTGCTCGCGGTCAGACAACGTCGAGAGAATCGATTGGACCTGCTCTTTCAAAAGCTGTGAAGCAGCCGATTCCTCAGGGGTAGCGCTATCTTCGTCTTCGATGAAATCACGAAGAACAGAATCCTCTTCGTCACCGTCGCGGCCGACACCGGCGTCAAGCGAGGTGATATCCTGCTTGATCTTCATGACGTACTCGACCTTCTCAGGTTCCATCTCTAACTCTTTCGCAAGCTCTTCGATGGTCGGCTCACGGTTGAGCTCTTGAGTCATGCGGCGTTGAGTACGGAGTAGCTTGTTAATCGTTTCAACCATGTGGACAGGAATACGAATCGTACGCGCTTGGTCGGCGATCGCACGGGTGATTGCCTGGCGAATCCACCAGGTTGCATAGGTTGAAAACTTAAAGCCCTTGTCTGGGTCGAACTTTTCAACCGCACGAAGCAAACCAGTGTTTCCTTCTTGGATGAGGTCAAGGAAATCAAGTCCACGACCGCTGTAGCGCTTAGCGATAGAAACGACCAGACGCATGTTCGCTTCAGCCATCTTATCCTTAGCTTTCTTCTCACCTGCCACTACCCGCTTCGCCAACTCAAGCTCTTCCTCGGCGCTAAGGAGTGGGATTTTTCCGATTTCACGAAGGTACAACCGAACGCTGTCATCGCTTGCGTCGTCGAAATATTGCTCTTGGCTCAGAAGGTCTTCGTCGGTATCAACATCTTCTTCCAAATCTTCGAGCGCCGGGCCGTCGATCTCAGGAATAACCGCCTCGTCAGCGGCTGGTACTGTATCAATGGCGTCCGCCTCTAATAGTGCGTCGTCTTCAATGATAGGCTCTTCTTTTTTCTTACCTCTTGGCACGGGGAATCTCCTTTATTAGTTCGTTCAATGCTTGGCGCAGGCGCGTCGCTTCGGTCTCATTACCGATATCCTCAGCCTCTCTAAGGGCCGTCGTCAGCGCGTCTTTTTGTATTTTTCGGTGTTCAGTTATGATGAGGCGGACCAGGCGGGCTGTTTCGAAGTAACGATCTTGGTCACTCCACTCCCCGTACCGTGCATCGGCCTTTAATAATACTATTTTGACATACGTTTCATGTTCTTGCAACTCTTTCGGAACTGTCGTGACAGCCCCTTCGGCTGTTTTAAGGAACTGCAGCATCGCTCGACGACTGTCGGTAGTGAGCATGTCTTCTGTCACATCGGCAAGCAGCTCTCGTACGGGCGGATCAATAGCGGCCAGCGCCAAGAGGTTATCTTGATGAGCCGCCGGGTCGGGCGCTGCTTCTTCGGCAATATGCACCGGCTTCAGCTCTCGCTCGGGCTCCGCAACTTCACCGTGAAGTTTTTCTTTGACCGTCTCAAGGGAAGTCGAAGTATATGCTGCGATTTTCTGCAGGTAATGCTCCTGTTCAACGGCATCCTTCAGGGTACGCACAACAGAAAGTGCAGCAGTAGTGAACCGACGCTTGCCAATCGGCGCGGTCATATCTTCCCGTTTCGTATATTGGGTAAGCAGCCAGTCTACCACCCCTTCGGCCGAATCGATCGCGTGCTGCCAAAGTTTCGGATCTTGTTGAATCAGTTCATCCGGGTCCTTTACCCCCTCTGGAAGAGAGATGATCGTTAGGTCGACACCGACCGATTGCGCGATAGGAATAGCCCGTTCGGTGGCAGCCAAGCCTGCGGCGTCGCCATCGAATGCCAAGCGGACATTGGTCGTCAATCGGACCAGCGCCTTAAGATGCGCTTCGGTCATCGCCGTTCCGGCCGTCGCGACAACCTGGGTAATACCCGCCTGATGACTACTGACGACATCGAGATTTCCTTCGACTATCACAGCATAATCACTTTTTCGGATAGACTCCTTCGCCTGGCTCAGACCGAACACGTGACGACCCTTATCGTACAAAATGGTCTGCGGGGTGTTCAGATATTTCGGCGCGTTCGGGTCATCTGCAAGAATACGGCCAGTAAACCCAATCACCTGCCCTGAAGCGTCCATAAGGGGAACTGACATACGCCCCCGGAAAAGGTCGCCGCCAAAACGGTTCGTCAAGCCGCTTGAGGCAAGCTCTTTGCTCGTGAAGCCTTTTTTTGAAAGGAACTGCACCAAAGCATCCCCTGTATTAGGGGCGTAGCCTATCTGAAACAGTTGGACAATTTCCTTGGATAAGTTCCGCTTTCTGAATACATACTCCAACGCCCCTGGGTTCTGCAGGAGGCTCTGTTGGAAATACGCAGCCGCAAGTCGGTGAGCCTCTAGCAGTCGACGCTTCTGCTTTGCAATCTCTTGTGCGCCTTTGGAATTATATGCTGAAAGGTTGACCCCCGCCTTGCTCGCTAACAGTTCTAACGCTTGGCGAAAGTCCAGCCCTTCGACCTCCATGATAAAACTGAAAACGTCGCCACCCTTGTTTGAAGAAAAATCATGCCAAATATTCTTTTCAGGACTGACATAGAAGCTCGGCGTCTTTTCACCACTGAACGGGCTGAGACCTTTGAAGTTACGTCCGGCGCGCTTAAGCTGAACGTATTCACCGACAACGTCCTCAATATTCAGCCGAGCGCGTACTTCTTCTTTGGCGTCTTGCATGTCCTCAGTATAACACCCTATTTACCTCTGTTATTGATTATGGTTAAATGGGGTCATGAATCCACCGAACGGGCAGACCCCCCTCGACTACCTCAACCAGATAGCACCACAGGCACCCAAGCGTGCAGGTTTCGGATTAAATTTGAAAACCGTGCTTCTTATTGGCGGAATCTTGATCGTTCTCGTTATCATCCTCGCGGTGATTGTTTCCAGCACCTCTAACGGGCCGCAAACGAATTGGCAACGATTGGCAGCACGCCTTAACACGACGGAAACGATTTCCAATACGGCGAATACGAATATCAAAAACAGCCAACTCCGTTCGTTAAACAGTGAACTTAAGATCTATATCACCAATACCGAGCGCGACCTTGGTACTCGCCTTACTGCTTTGAACATCAAAACAAGCGATATTCCCGAGCAGCTCGCCCTAGAGGAAGCGAATGCCCCGATGTTTGAACGCTTAGAGGTGGGTAGGTTGAACGCCAAGTACGACAGCACGTACGCACGTGAAATGGCTTTTCAACTAGGAACCATCCTAGCACTGTACCAACTGATGTTTAACGAAGCACGCACCGAGGCAGACAAAGCCTTCATTTCGTCCGCTTTCGAGAACCTGAAGCCGACCCAGGAAGGTATCGCTAACTTCAGCGCCTCTAACGAGTAGTCCGCTACCCCGCTACGACGAGGTCGTAGCTCAATCTGGCTAAATCTTTGATTTCATCGTCTGAAAGCTGCCCCGAACACAAAATCGTGTTCCAATGCTTCTTACTTAGATGGTAGCCAGGGAGGACTGTTTCATATTGTTCACGAAGCGTTTCCGCCAGTTGAGAGTCACACTTCAGGCTTACTCGTAACGGCTTCGAGTCGTCCGCGATGATAGCAAATAGCTTGCCTTCACCGGTTTCTTTGTGGCCGACCTTGTAGACACTCGTGCCTTCACCGAAAGGAAAATCAAGCCAGGTGTTGGGAAAACTCAGCAGATATTCTTCAAGTTCTTTATGGGTCATCTTATTTCTTAATGTTCTTTAGGTAATATTGCAGCTCCTCGATACTTCCTCGTATATCATCGAGTGCGCGATGAGCCTCTCGCTTAGCGAATTTCTTCTTGAACTTCGCTTCAAATACGAGCTTCCACGCAGAGACGTCAAGCATACGGTAATGCAGCTTCGCATTCAACCGATGCCATTCGTTCTCGATAAAGCGACGATCCATATGGATTGAGTTTCCTGCTAATACGACGGGGATATCTGCTTCGAAATGTTCAGCGACGAACTCCAGTAGTTCATTTTCAACCGTTCGCGCCGAGCGTCCTTCGTGAAGATTTTGAGCGATAAGCGCATCACGAGTCTCGGGGATCGAGCTCCAGAACGTCGCCGCTGGCCCCTTGAACATACGTCGCTCGACGAGCCGAGGCCCGACCTGTACCGCCGCTTCATAGGTCGCAACCTCTTTGAAATCCCAGTCAGTCACGATCGCGGCTACCTCAAGGATGCGATCTTCAACAGGATCTAGGCCTGTCATCTCAAGGTCGACCCATAGCACATGCTTTTGCTTGCTATTCGCGAGCTTCTTATCCACTATGCGTCTTTCTTCCTATCAAGCCTGTCCAGTTTGAAAATATGCACAAGCCAGTAAATAACCAATGCGGTCGCAAGAAGGGAGATAGCCGAAGATACTGCCGCGCCCCATGCGAACTCCGCTTCGCGTCCGAAAGCTTCGAATGTCCAGGTAGCGGTACTGAGCCGATCCTGTGATCCGACGATGAACTGTACAACAGGGTTGATAAACCCTTCAACGATCCGACGGACTGTATCGCCTGCCGCGGTACCGATTGCAAGACCGACAGCGAGGCCGATAACCCCTTGTTTGCGCATGAAGTCCACGAATCCGTTCACATGCCCTTTCACTGAACCAGCACTCCCCTGAGCAGCATTCTTCACGCGGGAGGTTGTCTGTTTTGAACGAGTCGTCGATTGTTTCTTGTCTGGCATTAAGGATTCCTTTCGTCGTCGCCGATAATTATTTCAAGTATACCATTTCAATATAAGGGAGAGAACGGGAGAAGAGAGGCCCTTGGCGGGGCTCAAAGGGTTTGTGGCCCCAAGCCCCGCCCATTCACGTGATCAGCGCTGTCGCACGATCACGCGGTCTTTCCGGGGATACACCTTCTCGTGCGAGCCCTGTGTTTCTTCGTGGACGAGCTCGACGTGGACTTCGATCTGGTCGCCGTACTGGAGGTAATCCACGGCGTCCTGCAGCCGACCAGTATCCCCGAGGGGGCGTCCGAACTGCCTGGCAATATCCGTCACACAGTTGAGATCCGGCTTGTTCTCGCTGTACCGGACATACGTCACGGTTCCGCCTTTCTGCTGCAGATACCAGAGGATGTATTCCTCGTCGGTCATGCCGTCGAACATGTCACTGTCGGCGACTGCTTCCTGGGGTGCTTCCGCGGTAGTCATCTCTTCTTCTCCCGATGTGTAGGTACGAACCCGAAGGTTCTAGTGGATGAAGCCGTCACTCATAAAAACAGCCGAGGTGATTTCCCTCGGCGTGTATTTCTGACTGCGGATTCAAAAATTACGACGTCGAGGACGCATCGAGCATGAGGCAGAGGTGCATACATGTCTGATGTGAAATCTTCGTCATGGCTTTGATTATAGCCCCGCCCTCCCCTATTCGCAAGTTACATTTTCGTCGGAACTTCAATACCGAGCAGGCTAAGCCCATGAGTAAATACTTGAGCTACCTTAGCTAACACCCCTAGACGGGCTTCTTTAACGGTAGGTTCGACATCAGCCGTTGCTACTGGTGTTGCTTCATAGTAGCGGTTCATTTCACGGGCGAGTTCATAAAGATAATTCGCCACCTTATGCGGCTCCAGCTCGTTCGCGGCGCGAGCGACGACCGTAGGATACTCAAGTAATTTCGCAATCACCTCTTTTTCAGATGTGTAATCGTATGCAGCGTCAAAGGCGGTACCATTGCCATGTTCGCGAAGTATCTTGTTGACACGCACTGCAGCATATTGCACATAAGGACCGCTGATACCGGTCAATGCAAAGATGGTATTCCAGTCGAACAAAATATTTGTACGACGGTCAGAAATGAAGTCGGTGAACTTAATAGCACCAAGAGCAATCCGCTGAATGTCTTCCTCTGAAACGTCACGCCCCTCAACGATGCCACGCGCCCTTTCTTCCGCCTGATCAAGAAGCTCTTCCATGAGTACAACCCCTTTGCGGCTACTCATTTTTTCACGGGTACCATCTTCATTTACCTGGTCGATAGTCCCGAACCATAGGTGTATAAGTTCAGTCGTAATACCGAGCTTCTTAGCCATTGCGAACAACTGAGCAAAATAAAACTGTTGCTCGGCACCAACAGAGTAAATCACTCGGTCCGGATGCCAATTCTCTTCACGGTACAAGATTGTCGCAAGGTCGGTGGTAGCGTATAGTGCCGCTCCGTTAGACTTCTGTACGAGCAACGGAACATCGAACCCGTCAAGCGGAACGATGACAGAACCGTCTTCATTTTGCACCGCCACACCTGTGTCGAGGAGCTTCTTTACCGCTTCTTTCCCCTTAGGGGCAAAGAACGCCTCACCAAGTTCATAGTCAGTTGAAATACGTAGGCGCCCCATCACCTCATGGATATGATTCATAGAGATTTCGTTGAACCTATCGCTATACGCTTTCGCTTCGGCATCACCAGCTTCGTACTTTAGAAGCCACGCTTGCACCTCATCAGCAAGTACTGTCTCGCCGCGTTCAGCTTCTTCCTTTAGTGCTTTTTTCGTCTTGATATAGACACGACCAAGTTCATAGACACCGTCTTTTGCCAGCGCTTCTTCAGTACTGAATAAACGGAAGCCCGTAATCCAAATACCCAAAGGTGCCCCGTAATCCCCGAGGTGGTTATCGGTAATGACCTTCCAGCCGGTCGCCTCCATAAGCTGGCGCGCCGCCCACCCCTGGTTGCCCGTGCGAAGATGTCCAACGCTATACGGTTTTGCCATGTTTGGACTTGGATAGTCTACGACGACCGTCTTCCCGGCACCGTCCGTGTTTTCACCGTATCGCTCCGTCCAGACAGCCTGCAACTGTTCAGCCACAGACGCGCCGGAAACGCGCAGGTTAATAAAGCCTGGCCCGGCGATGCTTACTTCAGAGAATTCGCTGGAAGTCCGAAGCTTCTCGGCAATTTCTTCAGCGATTTCGCGAGGAGCTTTTCCGACCTTACCCGCCAACTGTAACGCCACATTTGTGGCGTAGTCACCGAATTTAGGATCGGGTCGAGAAATATCAACAGGAACCGTAATGCCGTATAGCTCAGTAATGACTTGGCTGATGTAGTCTTTCATGGGTACTCATTATACCAGAGTACTGAGGAGAATTACCCCCTCTGACGGCTGGCGGCAGCTTTTACTAACCCCACGAACAAAGGATGCGGTCGGCTTGGACGACTACGAAATTCAGGATGTGCCTGGGTGGCTAAGAAATATGGATGGCCTTTGGCTTCGACATATTCGACCAGTTTCCCGTCCGGGGATGTGCCAGAAATGGATAGTCCGCCGATCTCGATAGCCTTCTTGAACGTCTGGTTTACTTCATAACGGTGTCGATGCCGTTCGATGATGTCCGTCCGCCCATATGTCTTTGCCGCCATGGAACCTTTCGCCAGTACGGCCGGGTAGTCGCCTAAACGTAATGTGCCCCCGGTCGACTCCTTCCCTTGCTGCCCTTCCATGATATAGACCACGTTATGCGTCGTTTCAGGGTCAAATTCGGTGCTATTCGCATCCGTCAGCCCGCCCTTACGAGCAGCCGCGATAACCGCCACCTGTAACCCCAGGCAGAGGCCTAGGTAGGGTTTCTTGTGGGCCAGGGCATACGCCGCGGCCTGAACCTTGCCTTCGATACCGCGTTTGCCGAACCCACCGGGCACCAACAGTCCGTCCATCTTTTCAAGATCTTCATCGGTCGCCTCTTCGGCGCTGACCCATTGCAGCTCAAGATTGACCTTTTCCTGCCAAGCTGCCGCTTTCAGCGCTTCAATGACAGAAATATACGTATCTTCGTTATCCAAATACTTCGCAACCATACCTATCTTCACGGTATTCGGATAGCGGGTCTCTTGAGCCTCGGCAAGTTCGCGCCACTTCGAAAGATCCGGTTTTTCAGTGATACCCGTGAACCGTTCGAGTACCGCGTTGATCCCGCTAGCGTAAATAGTAAGTGGTACTTCATATACCGTATGCGCATTCGCGAGCAGAATAACCGCATCTTCAGCTATTCCACTGAAACGCGCGATTTTCGCCGCAATA
Organism: Saccharimonadales bacterium (SeqCode); assembly: GCA_044340745.1. Classification (GTDB taxonomy): domain Bacteria; phylum Patescibacteriota; class Saccharimonadia; order Saccharimonadales; family Saccharimonadaceae; genus Microsaccharimonas. The sequence continues at coordinate 76,044 of JBIISZ010000001.1, read as the reverse complement.
TCACCCGGCGCCGGATCATCAGTGCGGACAACGACACAGTCAGGGACGATACCGAAACCACGGAGGTCATTAAGGGCATTCTGCGCAGGTTTCGATTTGAACTCTTTACTCGTTTGAATGAACGGCACGTAAACAACATGCACATACAGGCAGTTCTCTCGTCCAACCCTGTTCGCGAAGTCACGGATTGCTTCGACGAAGCTTAGGCCTTCATAATCCCCTACCGTTCCGCCTACTTCGACTATATGGATATCCGACCCTTCACCCGCTTCGGCGATAGCATCTTTGATAGCGCCCGTGAGGTGTGGTACCAGTTGTACCGTCTGGCCATTAAACTTACCCGCGCGCTCATCGGCAATAAGCTGGCTCAAAAGACGCCCAGATAACGTAGCATTCTTTTGCGTCAATTCGATATCAAGGAATCGCTCGTAGTGACCGAGGTCCAGATCCGTCTCTGCGCCGTCTTTCGTCACGAAACATTCCCCATGTTCGCGAGGATTCAAAAGACCCGCATCTACATTGAGATACGGGTCGCATTTTTGAATAGAGACTTTTGCCCCCTTGGCTTGCAAGATAGCACCGATGCTGGCCGCAGTAATGCCCTTACCTACCCCCGAAAGCACACCTCCAGTTACAAAGATATATTTTTGTTTATTCCCCATGATTGGTATCACCTCCATGGGGTTTCATTGTAGCATTTTTTCAAAAACAAGCGCTATAGGTGTGGTGTTGTAGTATTTTCATTACGCTAGATGTAGCGTTTCAAATCCATCCCTTTTTGGTATTTCGGTATCTCTGTCGTGTCCATCGCCCACCTCTCTTGAACTGGTGCGACAATTTCCCATGCACGAATCACTTCGTCACTCGTTGTAAAAATATCTTTATCTCCGACAATGGCGTTCCTGAGTACCCGTTCATAGGCATCTAAGGCGCGACTACCCGTAGGGAGCACTTTCCCTTCTTCAAAGACATCTTCCGTGCCATCGTGATATTCAACCTTGATGTATGATCGTTTTTCACTCAGTGCTTTTCCCGTGATAAGCTGTAGCTCCGCCCCCTTCCATTCAGGTGTCTGGCTTTCCAACGAAAGCGATACGAACGTCTCTACCGTACTGCCGATATTTTCCACTTCTTCTTGATACCCGGCATATTGCCCCCGAACCGCCTTGTCAGGATCTGCGGGGCGCAACGATTGCAAGACTTTCAAGCGTTCCTGCGGAAGATCCGTCGTACCTGGGCGCATGATAAGCGCCAGTGATAATAACTGCATAAGATGACCCTGGATGAAATCACGGAGCGCGCCGGTTTGTTCGTAGAATTGCGCGCGCCCTTCAATCCCGATAGCCTCTGACGCGACAACACTGATTTTCTTCACCGAGGTTGCATCCCAAGAATGGTGACGACCCTCGACATCCCGGCGTAAACGGATAATCTCCGCGGCGATCTCCTTGGCCATATAGTGGTCGATGCGGTATATCTGGTCTTCTTCGTAGTACCGGCGCGTACGAGCAACGTATTCTTTTGCTGTCGAAACATCGAACCCAAAGGGTTTTTCAAACATAATTTTCACGTTTGACGTATTCAGTCCGGCCTCCCCGAGAAAATCGACGATATCAGCCGCCGCACTTGGCGGTACGGAGAGATATACGACAAGCTGCTCGTCGTCTTGTAGCGCGATGTAATCCTTGAGCCGCCCGTACGCCGATGCATCAGCAAGATCCATCGTAAAGACGTTTGTATGCTCAGCTAGTGCAGTATCGCCCGTAGAGTCGCGTATGAGTGCTGGAATATCCACCTCGCGGCGAGAAACACCGATAATAGACGTAATACCGGGATTATCGCGCTCAAAGATGTCACGAAGCGCAGGAAGCAGCTTTCGTCGACTTAAATCACCCGTTATTCCAAAAATAAGAAGTTTTGTATTCATATCTTACTTAGTATACACCTTGGAATAGTTATTACTATACAAAATATAGTATTTTAACCTAGAAACTCGTTTGGTACTGGGTCGCCGAATCGGGCCTCTTTAATGTCGATGATCCCTCGAACACTCATCTTCGGGAAGTCTCGGGAATAAATCACATCCACCGACCCGAATACCGCATCCTCCCAATCGAACCCTAGTGTCGCAGCGACGCGTCGAACGATTTCCTCCGTTTGTGCCTCTATCTCAATGTACGGTTGAATCCATGGCCATTCGTCGATGACTACCTCGGCACCCTGCAGATGCCATGTTTCACGGCGGCTTTCCTGTAGGGTGATATAGTGCCAGCCTGCCTCGGCGAAGATTCGAATCGCCGTCTCGAAGTCGCCAACTGTCGTTTCTAGCTCTTCCGTGCTGTCTATCGTCGTTTTTTCATCAGGCAGGGTACGCCGCTTGAAAGTTAATGTCGTCTTATCACCTTCATCCCTGATACGGATAAATGAGTTTTCTTTCACATGGTGCTCTTCTTCAATCAGCGCGCGCTTCATGTGACGCATCGGGTGCTCTAGGGTCGCACTAGCCTTCTTCAGCCTATCCCGTATATCATCAATTGATACGTCGAGGAATTTTACTTCGATCTCTTTATTCATACCGGTTTCCTTTAAAAGAAAAACATGGGGCTACCCTCCCCATGCTTTTCGGTTGTCATATGCGGCTTATTGGCAGCCGAGGCACATTGTAAGGTCAGCCGGGTCGACTGGTGCGCCAGAAACGCTTGAGCTTCCCTGCTGCTGAGCGTTCGCAACGGCTGATGCCATCATAGCGTCGATAGCCGCAAGCTTCTCGTCCAAGCTCATTTCTTCGTTGATGATTGTGTTTGCATTGACACTCATTTTTATCTGTCCCCTATTTATTGTGTAGTGCTTATGTTTAATTATTATACGCCACATATAGCGCGTGTCTATATGATTTTAGCTGTAAAAATACCAACAATTACCTGTGGATTTACCCCTGTTAAATTCGCCAATTTTGAGCTTATATGGCGTCGCTGTTTCAAAAACGGGTAAAACACGTCCAATTTTCTCTACCATGAGCTGCCGCGCAGCGTCTACGGACTGGCCTGAAAGCTTTTCAGCGCGACCGTTCACATACACCCCTTTCGGGCCTTTCGTGACATCGGTAGAGAAAAGTGCGAGGCTGACACGCGGGTCGTGGTTAAGATTCTGAGAGTGCTGCTTGTCTTCCGTAGAAAACCAATACACCGCCTCTTCATCCGAAAAAATATGCACTGGCGATACCCACGGCGAACCATCTTCGTTCACCGTCGCGATACTGCCGATCAAGTTTTCCGCCAAGATTGTCCGCGCGTCCATACTACCCCCTTTTCGTAGCTGTTTACTTGCCGCCGTTTACTTCGTAGCTCGTGTTCGTGCTTTCAAAGAAGTTCACGAGTTCAAGTGTGTCGTTAGCTGCCGCCATCCACTTCGCAGGGTTAGAAACATTGTACTCAGGTTCGAAGCCGAGTTCTTCGAGGCGGCGGTCAGTCATGTACATGACATACTGGTTGACGTAGTCCGCATTGAGCCCAAGGATACCCTTTGGAAGCATGTCTTCGTTATACGCTTTTTCAAGCTCGACCGCTTCAAGAATGAGCCCGCGGATTTCCTCTGCGAATTCAGCCGTTTGGAGGTCAGGGTTTTCGTCGAGGATTGTCAGCAGCAGGTTGATACCGAAGGTAAGGTGAAGGTTTTCGTCACGAGTGATCCAGTCAAGAAGTGATCCGACGTTTCGCAGCAAGTTCCGTTGTCGGAAACTCATACCTACCATGAAGCCGCTGTAGAACCAGATGCCTTCAAGGACGATATTGTACGCGACAAGGCTACGAACGAAGTCCTTCTTGCCTTCTGTTGTTGTAATATCAACAGTACCTTCAAGCATTGGGTAAAGGTGCTTGTTTTGGAAGGCAGCCTTATCAGCAAGTGATTTCTTACCGAAACCGGCAGCGTAAATTTCTTCACGATCGAATGGGAACGTTTCAATAATATATTCGAACGTCATGAAGTGGTTCGCCTCTTCCCACATCTGCTTAGAAAGGTAGATGTGCGCTTCGGCGGCGTTGATGTACGGGTAGATACCGAATGCCAACGATTTGTTAATAAGTAGCTCGTTAGGGTTCAGGTAGCTAATGACCGTCTTCAAGGCGTGCTTCTCGTCGTCAGTCAGTTTTTCGAAGTCGGCGAGGTCACGGACAAGCTGCACCTCGTTCGGGAACCAGGTGTTCGCTACAGCCTGATTATAGAGGTCGTATGCCCATTGATATCGAATCGGTTTTAATTGCAGTCCATCACGCAGCCCGGTACCAAGGATACCAGTCGTGTGGTCGATTTCTGTTTCGTCAGTCCTACTTGTCATTGCTTACTCCTTATTTCCTTCCTGGATGATAGTTATGAGCGGTATATTATTCTTCTTACAAAATGCTTCGATCCGTTCTAGGTGGCGTTCGATCCGATTCACTTCATGGAGCTTTCGGTTCGCCTCTCGCTCAGCCTTGTGATACCGGGTGAGCGCTTCAGTGTGCCGTTCTAGATAGGTATGGCGAAGGTCGGTGATGATGCGATGGATCTCCGATCGATCCTTCTCATCAAACGTATCTTCCGTTCGATGAGGTACTCCGAATGTTTTGACTGCCATCGCATCCTCCCCTTACTGTTATTTACTTACGCGTGCGAACCCGAAGCCGACTTTTCGTCCGTCGGTCTTCTGAATCTTCTCAGACTTGTTCGACTTGACCGTCGTCTGTTCAGACTGGTGACGTGGCTTTACGTGGAGGTAGTAGGTCGTCTTCAATCCACGGCGCCATGCTTCGGTGTAGATTTTCTCGTATTCGTCGATGTCACGAGTCTCAAGGTACATGTTACGGCTGATTGCTTGGTCTACCCACTTCTGTGCGCGGGCCGCAACTTCGATGAAGGCATATGGCGACAGCTGGAAGCTCGTCTTGTATACGTCTTTAAGGTGTTGTGGAATCGCTTCGATGTCCTGAATGTCGCCCTGGTTGATCAAGAGTTCATCCTTGACCTCTTCCCAGATACCGAGTGCCTTGAGGTCCTTAACGAGGTTGACGTTCACTTCAAGGAACTTACCGTTCAAGGTAGAACGGCTGAAAATCTGAGAGAACTGCGGGTCAAGACCGGGGGTCGTACCAGCGATGTGCGCGATGTTCGCCGTAGGAGCGATCGCCATAAGGGTGGCGTTACGCATACCCTTCTTGACCTTAGTGCGGAGCTTGTCCCAGTCGAGGCGGGTTTTGCGGTCAATTTTCACCTTCACGCGGCGGTTCTCAGCCAGCTGGTCGATAGTGTCGATAGGAAGAATACCCTTGCTCCAGCCGCTTCCCTTGAACGCAGGGTAGCTGCCAAACTTCTTCGCTAGTTCCGCAGATTCGTCGATCGCGTAGTAGCTAATGTACTCGGAAAGTTGGTCGACAAGAGCGTAGGCCTCTTCAGACTCGTAGCTATAGCCGAGCTTCTCGATAACATCGGTGAAGCCCATAAAGCCAAGGCCAAGTGCGCGAGTCGCCTTGTTGGCGTTCATCGCTTCAGGCACAGGAAGCTCGGTGATATCGACGAGGTTGTCGAGCTGGCGGATAGCGCTACGGCTGCTCTCTTCAAGGCGCTCCCAATCCCAAGTCTTGTCCTCATTGAGGTGCGCTGAAAGGTTGATACTCACCAAGTTACACACAGCGATATTTTCGTTATCCTGCGGAAGTGTGATTTCCGTACAGAGGTTTGAAAGGTGGATCGTACCGGTGTTGTTGTTCAAGGCACGGACATTGATTGTGTCCTTCCAGGTGAGCCATGGGTGGCTGGTCGCCTGTAGCTGGATGAGGATCTGACGGAATTGCTGACGAGCCGAGGTCTTTTCGAACTTGCGAAGCTTACCTTCTTCAGCCAACTTGATGTATTCGTTATAGCGCTTGCTGAAATCTTCACCGTACAACTCAGTCAGGTCCATGACTTCTGCTGGGTCGAAGAGGTACCAATCAGCGTCTTTTTCAACGCGGCGCATAAATTCATCGCTGATGAACGTAGCCGTGTCTGCGAAACGGGTACGAAGGTATGGATCACCAGAGTTCGCCTTGAGGTCGAGGAACTGCGGGAAGTTGAGGTGCCAGTTTTCCATGTAGATCGCGGCGGCACCCGCCTTCTTACCCTTACGGCTAACGGCGAAAAGCGCCGTGTCGATCATTTTCATGAAAGGAATCGGACCGGTACTTTCGGTGTTCGTAGTCTTTACCGGGCTTCCAGCGGCACGAAGCTTGCTGAACCCGATACCGATACCACCGGTACCCTTTGCGATCCACATCGTGTTACGGACACTCTTAGCGATAGATTCCATGTCGTCGTCGACGTTGACAAGGAAACAGTTCGAAAGCTGCGGGAACGCACCGCCGGCGTTCACACGAGTTGAACCACCAGGAACGTAATCGAGGTTACTCATGTGGGTGTAGAAATCGAGTGCGGCTTCAGTCGGGTTTTCAGCATTGATAGAAAGTCCCATAGCGATACGCATGTGAGTAAACTGAGGAACTTCAATAGGTTCACCGCTCCCCTTGCGGAGTGCATAACGGTTCTTGTTAGTAATCACCCCGAGGTATTTCGACAAGTCGTCCTTTGTAGGGTCAAGTGCTTTCGCAAGCTTCACGAGATCAAAACGGCCGTCGCTCAATCGCTTATCAAGAAGCCCTTCTTTTACCCCTTCCTTGACGTATGGTGCAAAGCTTTTTTCGTGAAGCTTTTTAAGGTCTTTATCGGTATCGTAGTCACCAAGAATATTCTTATACAGTGTCTTCAGAAGCAAACGTGCGGCGATCTTGTCGTAGTCAGGGTCGTCTTTTACGTTTTGTAGGGTCGTCTGAATGACGGCTTCATCGAGTTGCTCGGAAGTAATACCGTCGAATAATGTTAGTTGCAATTGTGATGCTACTTCGACGACTTTTGAAATTTGGTCATCAAGACCTTGGCTCGCCTTCACAAGTGCCAGATTGATTTTGTTGGCGTCAAATGGTTCGCGAGTGCCGTCGCGCTTCACCACTGAAATGGTTGTCATTCCCCTATTTCCCCTGCTCCCTATTGATTAATTATTTTGTACACCTCCCCAGGTGCGACCTGCATGTTAGGTATGCAGAGTGCAGGAAAATCGCTACGGGAGCGCTGTGTGATTCCCCTTACACGTGTCTGTTTTGATCTCACTACTATAGGTAGTGCTTACCAATGACTATAGGCCCCTACATGTAGATTTTCAAGCGTTTGAACGGGTATTTTTCACCACAGAAACCAAATATAAGCATAATCATCTTAAAAACAGATATAGCGTTGTGTTTATTATTTACAACGCTATATGTAGTGTTTATTCTAATCTTGCTTTTGTACGAGTGGTACCGACTCACCCCTTTCAGTAGTGACCGATTCCACATACGACTCACCAGGCAATGGACCGTTTGTCATAGCCGGTTCAGATTGAGAGGCGGGCGCCTCAGGTTTGGGCGTCAAAGCGAGTTCAATGAATAATACGATACCAGCGACAATCAGAACCAGACCGATACCCAAGACGACAAAAAGCAGACGCTTCCTAGGTGCTTTATCGGGGGTATTCTTTGAGGTAGTATCTATATCCATATGTTCTCCTAAAATGCCGGTGCTGCTATGTTTGCTTTGACAGGTTCACTTCGATTCGATGTGCTACCATTACCCAAAGCTCCATATGCTCCGTATCCCCAGCAATATACTTCGCTGTCCGCTATGACACAGTTACCTACTAAATCGGTGATAGTTTTTCCGTTCAACACACCGGTTCGCACCACTTGGACAGGGCTACTTGCGCGATCAGTCGCACCATTCCCAAGAACGCCGCCTCCGCCTTCACCCCAGCAATATACATTGTTATTTGTAACCAACGTACACCTAGACCAAGAATCGCCACCGACTGCCACTGCATCTTTCGTCGGCAAAATCCCTTGAGTGACTGGCACGACCGTAGCACTAGTGCGTATCGGGGAAGTACTAGAGCCGTATCGTGTGTACGGGCTGGAGTCATAATCAATTTCGCCATTTCCATAACAAAGCACTTTTGAAACTGTCGTCGTGACACATGCCTGTTGGTTCCTCAGGTCGACCGAAGTAGCCGTATATCCGCTTAACCCCGCAGCTAACACAGGGACGGATGACGGTGCGTAATCACGCTGGAAATTTCCCATCGGATTGCGTATATCGATACCCCAACAATATAACTGTCCGGAGGCTATCGCACAGGTACTTTGTAGGTCTATACTTACGTCAGTCACCGTCTTACCCGATAGCAGTCCACCAACCCTTTTCGGGGAAGCAACGTCAGTGGTAGTTCCGTCACCTACCTGCCCATACGAGTTCCATCCCCAGCAATATAAACCACCGGAAGCGACTGCACACTGATACCGCGTATCAGTGCCGGTACTAGCAGTATAGAAGCCCGCTACGACAATTTTTGTAACGTTATAAGATGACAAGGAAGTTACGCGGGAAGGCACCTGCCCCGCATCGGCAGCGCAATAGGCGCCTCCACCAGCCGTGTAGCATAACCGCTGCCCAAGGGAGACACTCGTAATAGCAGCGTTTCCCTTCGCTGAAGTATTCATCTTCTGGGGTCGTGTAGCAGCCAATACTACATCTGAGTTAGCATCGCGGCCGTTGCCCCAACAATACAGCTGTGACTCACCCTCATCGTCAGCTACAGCACACTTCTTGTACGTATCGGCATACAGCCCTTGAACCGTCAGGCTACAATTTGGATACGTGCCGACATACCCTTTATCTGAGCAGACCCATGGTATTGATGCAGCACGAGATGTCCCCCATCCACTGTCACCACCGTTGTTCGTATTAGTGGCTTTTGCACGATAGTAATAGCTCGTTCCAATGACCGCAGTCGAATCTGTGTATGAATTGGTAGATGAAGTGAACGTGACCAGACCCGAGCTAAAGCTTGAGTTGGTCGCCCGTTGGATAGAGTAGGCGTTTGCTCCCGTCGAGTTAGACAGGGTCAACGCGATACCGTTTCGACCGGAAGTTTGACTTGCTGCCGTGATGGAAGGAGCGGGAATGTTGTCCGTCGCAGCGGCAACAGGATCGGTCCACTGACCCGTACCAGTAGAGGCGACCGATTGTAACCGGAAATAATAGGTCGTGCCAGGCCTTAAGCCCGTCTGAGCCTTTGTTGTAGTCGTTTCGCTGGTAGTTACCGTAGACACACCCGTAGGAAAGGTATTAGTCGTACTCCGCTGCACAGTGTAACTAAGTGAATTTTGAACCGCTGTCCAACTTAGGTTAATAGCCGTTTGACCATTCGGGGTCGCCGTAAGCGTTGTGCCACCCGACGTAGTGATACCTACCTTGCGTCGGCTTTCAATAGAAACCACTTCGCCGGTTGCCTCTTCCTTGTATTTAAGAGTGTACTGCAAACAGGATGCACCCGTTGAGCAGGAAGTGCTGCCGTCACCCACATACGCGAAGACATCTCCGTCTGTCTGTGAAGTAATGTCCGTACAGACAATAGAGTTATCCGTCGTGGCATTCGGTGTCTTTAGGATGTTCGAGGTAATATCAAGGGCTTGTTGAACGGTAGATACCGAAGCAGTTAACACTGAACAACTTGGGTATTCACCGTTCTTGTCATAATACTTTTCAAGTGCTTCCGCCAAGGTAGTCGTAGAGACGTTTCGCTGGCTGTCGCGAGCATCCGCCTGGATATGACCGAAACCGATTGTTACCAGTGAAGCCAGTATCGCAATTACTGATATAGCAACAATTACTTCAACAAGAGTAAACGCCTTATTGAGTACCATACCTTTCATAATTAAAAGTATATTCCTACATAAGCGATATGTATAGCACATTTGGCGGAGGAGATGAGATTCGAACTCACGGTACACATTGCTGCATACACACGCTTTCCAAGCGTGCGCCTTCAACCACTCGGCCACCCCTCCGTGCGTATCCTATTGTACTGTATGAATCCTCCCCTTACAGCACTATTGTGTTTTCCACGGCACATTAGCCGTTGCCGTGAATGCAAATTATATTCATACTATAGCTAATGTCAGCGAAAAAACTCCCACCGGTCATTGAGCTTAAAGACTTGAAAAAACGTTTTGGTATTGGAGATGCTGAACACTACGCGATTGACGGCATAGACCTCTCTATCAAAAAAGGTGAATTTATCGCTATCATGGGCCCGAGCGGCTGCGGCAAGACGACCCTCCTTAATATATTAGGACTGCTCGATACCGACATTACGGGCGAGTACAAACTTGAAGGCAAGCCTATCAGCACTCTTAGCTCCCGCAAGCAGGCGCATATCCGGAGCGATCAAATCGGCTTCATCTTTCAAAGTTTTAATCTTGTCTCGCGCCTCACGATTTTAGACAACGTCGCCCTGCCACTCATATATAAGGGGGTGCCAAAATTGTCACGACTGAACAAGGCGAGCAAGCTGCTGCATGACTTTCACCTAGGTGAGCGCGAATTCTACATGCCGCATCAACTTTCTGGCGGCCAGATGCAGCGAGTAGCTATTGCCCGTGCGCTCGTGAACGACCCTTCTATCATCCTCGCCGATGAGCCGACCGGCAACCTTGATACTCACTCGAGCCACATCATCATGGAAGAACTTTCCGACCTCCACAAAAAGGGGAATACGATCATCATGGTGACACACAATCCTAACCTCACCACTTACGCGAGCCGAGTCATCACAATGCTTGATGGCAAAATCGATACAGATACTTTCCGATTACCGATCGGTTCGCGCGAGACAATCAAAAAGCCTCTTGGTAAATCCAGAACTCTTTCGAAAAAGGCGAAAAAATCATGAGAATCCTACTGCTGAACCATATTCAAAATGCCCGCCAATCAATTCGTGCTAATCGGCTACGGAGCTTCTTAACCATGCTCGGCATAACGATAGGCGTCGCAAGTATCACGACGATTCTCGCATTAAGTGCCGGGGCAAATAGGATCATCAGCAACCAAGTCGATGCCCTAGGGGGAAATATTGCGGTCGTACGACCAGGGGTCACCCCGGACAGCCTGGAAGAAGAGGTGTCGCAACTCGCAAGTGTTCAGTTTGCCGCAAGCAGCCTCACGCGACAGGATATCGATACAATCCAAGCACTGCCACACGTCGAAGCCGCCGCCCCTATCATGGTAGTACACGGTGCGGTTCAGACCTCTGATCAACGGACCGTGAACGCCCCTATCGTCGCCACCACGCCAGAGCTTGCAGTCGTGAGCGATCTGCAATTGTTCGAAGGTCAGTTCTTGGATCCAGCCCTCACCCATCCGACAGCCGTTATTGGCCCGCAACTTGCTATCGACCTGTTCGGTACCGACCAGGCAATCGGTAAGTCCGTTCAGGCGAAAGGTCGACCTTTTACGATAATTGGCGTGTTAAAACGGACTAATGACCCGGTCAATTATAATAACGTCGACTTTGACTCCGCACTGATCGTCAGCCCTGAACACGGCGAAGTACTGAATAAGGGTACGCTCAGTATTCAGCAGATTAACATCAAGAGTGATAGCGTGGCCAACCTTGAGAGCGTTATTGTCGCGACAAATAAGAGCCTTCTGAAGAACCATTTCGGGCAAGCCGACTTCAGCGTCGTTTCCGGTGAGGCGATTTCGCAGCCGACTGCCCGCATTTTCAGCGCCATCGCCGGGGTATCTGTCGCGATTGCAGCGATATCACTCCTCGTCGGTGGCGTAGGGATCATGAATATCATGCTGGTGAATGTTGCCGAGCGCACCCGTGAAATTGGTATTCGAAAAGCGCTTGGGGCGACGAACAGCGACATTGTCGTACAGTTTATTATCGAATCACTGGTGATCAGTATTGGCGGCGGCATTGCCGGCTACATACTCGGCTACGTAATTGCCTTCGTCGTAAGCACCTACCTTACATTCGATGCGGTCTTTACATGGGAAATAGTCGGCGTGGCCGCTGCCCTCTCGTGCTTGACCGGCCTCCTATTCGGTATGTATCCAGCGATTCGCGCGGCGCGAAAAGATCCTATCTCTGCCTTACGGCAGTACGATTAACGCGGATCGTCAGCAAGTTCTTGCTTGAGGCGCTCAATCAATACGACAGGCGTAGGATCAACCCCATTCAAGATTGCCGCATAGGTACTTGCGAAGTCCGCTAAAATTGCCCCCCAAAGCATTTGCGCCAATAGCGTTTCACCCTGCAAGGTAATTGGTTTTGCTTGCGGGCGCTTACCACTTAAAAGACGGTCGCTTAATTCGAAGCGCTGCGCCACACGCGGCGTATCAAATGTCGTTTTAAGGTCGAATACCGCAAATGGCTTTTCAACTGGGTGTGAAGCCCACCCCATGAATTCATTATGATTAAATTCTGGATATTCATTCCAAAAAGCGACGTTCTTAGCAGTTTCATTCCAACTTATTTTCCACTTATACGCCAGCGGAGCCGTAATCGGACTTCCGTAAAATATCGGCGTCTTACCTATCGCCTCCAGGGCGAGTTGCTTGGCGTAATTCTGGTCAGTCGGTATGCCGGGTGCCCAGTTTGCCGACTCCCGCCCGAGCCAGCCAGACAAGCGATCAAGTTCGTCAAGCCAGTTAGGCCCGACTACGCCGAAATTCTGAAGTAAAGCGAACAGTCCTCGCAAGTTACTGATCATCGCCATGCGAGGCTGCATTCCGGATGGTAATGTCACATGAGCGATGTCGAAGTTGCCCGCGATATCAATTAGTTGCCCCCCAGATGCCAAAATACCGATCTGCGCGCCTTTCTTCTCAGCCTGATCAAGTGCTGATAACGTCTCTTCGGTATTTCCAGAATAGCTACTCGCGATGACAAGAGTATTGCGATGTACGTAGTGCGGCAAATCATACCCCCGGATAATATCAAAGGGGATCGTCAGCTCAGCTTGTAGCAACACCTTCGCTACTAACGCAGCTAATGCAGACCCGCCCATTCCGGTCACGACAACACCCGTAATTTCACGGTCGTCGTGTTGCGGGTTCCATACGCGGACATCGATCGAAGCCTGTTCAAACTGAGCCGCAATAACGCCTAGTGCACCTGCCGGATCTTTTTGTTTAAGTACGTTCGCATTATCTAATATGTCTGTCATATCTATTCCCACCAATCTCTATATATGATACAGTATTTTTAAATAAGCATAAATGTTTTAACTCGAGGTGGGCATGGATATTACTCCGCAGGACAATACAGCAACACAACCTATAAGTGACGACCAGGAGCTTGCTAAAGCACTTGCCGGCGTACTTCCGGATGAACCGGCGGCCGCACCTGCAAGTGGTCTTCAGTTCGAAGAAACTCCTGCGGCACCTGCTGTCGCGCCGACAGCGGTTACCCCGCCTGTCGACGAAGCAGTTACCACCGCTATTGATACCCTTCCAGAGCCCGCACCTGTCGTCGCGCCGTCACCTTCAGCGGGGCTAGAATCTATCAAGAATGAAGCACTCAACGAGCTCCGTCCCCTGATTGACCACGTCGACCTTCCAGCGGAAGAAAAGTTTGACACGTATCTCATGCTTATCCGAAGCACCGACGACGCATCGCTTATCGCACCGGCTCATGTCGCAGCCCAGGGTATCACGGACGAAAAGCGTAAAGCCGAAGCGCTTCTTGAGATAATCAAAGAAATCGATTACCTTTCCCGCAAAGACCAGCAACCAGCTGCATAAACCATCGCTTCATTTGTAAAATATAAACTCATGCGCTGTAATAAGGGCATGAGTTTTGAATTTCAGCATCACCCCGACGCGCATCTTGCCGACGTCGAATATCTTCCTCCGGTCGGGTATGAACGGGTGCTTGACTATTCGATACGAGAGCTTGATCGACTGAAGCCAATATACGCAAAGCTTGTTCAGTCACGTATAGACCTCTACGGAGCTTCATCCGAACTCTCTTCAGACATTCCCGTCACCGATCAAACATACGATGACAACTCGTACCACGCCGCATGGTATAAGAAAGAGCTTCGGCTTCGTCATGGCGGGGCTGAGTTCCACAATGAAAGCGAAAAGCTAGACGACCACCCAGACGACACACCGGAACAAACACGACGAAAAGCAGCGTATCGCCAGTCCATCCTTACAGCAATGAAAGAACTTGGCGGCTATTCATTAGATCTCACCCCTGGAAAGTCGTCCGATCCGCTTGATCAGAAACTTGGCATACGTGAGAGCATTCTTGACCCCAAGCACCCTATAGAGGCTGGGGTTGTCATTGTTCCAGCCGCAGCAGGCATATCGAACCACATGCGCATCAGGGACACGCTTCGTAATATCGAATCAGGAGCAATTCAAACCAATCGCATCATTATCGCAACCGGTGAGCGTACTGTCGGTGCTGCTGAACAGTCGCGAGTTGAAGCCAAGGGTTTCCGGGCCGGCGCCACCGAATTCGAGCTGGCAACAAAAGCTTTTGAAGACCTTACCGGATATACCCTGCCTGAAACCGAGCCTCACACCATGCCCGCAAACTACGGTATAGCCACCCCTGATACGAAATTCATTCAAGCGACAGTTCCAGTCCGAGGTATGCCGATAGAGGTGACGATCATCGAAGCCGCCTATGACAGGACAAGGCGACATGACGTTACGGGTAAACAATTTGATCGGGCAAATACCGATGAGACTTTCTACGCGACGCTTCCGTTCATGAAAAAAGGGGCCGAAACGGTGGTTATCGAGTCTCACGACGTATGGATACCCTACCAGGAAGTGATTGGTAATAGAGTACTCGGGCTCTATGCCGACAAAACAATCATGGCAACAGGACCCTACAAGGACGATAGGGTCATCTACACCGAAAATGGCGAAATTGACCTCTCTCTTGGACAAGGCGTGGTGGACGAAATGGGTAAGCGGATTGACGATCTGACGAAATTACTCATTGAAGCGGAAAATGCCAAGAGCCCAGAGCTTGCATTACTTGGTCGACTCGTGAAGCCTATTCCTGACATGTCAGGTGCGCATGGCCTCAAGTCAGGATATCGCGAGCACCCCATTGACACACAAAGCTCACCAGAAATATCAAACGAGCCACTTGTTACGCTGTCCGATTACGGCATCGCTGGCCAGTCATATTACTCTCGCGGCAACGCATTAGCGAACGAGGGCCTACCCGGCGTATCACCTGAGGTGAAGCTTCGCAAATCCATCGCCGAAACCCTCTCCATCATCAACCATAAGTTGCAGTCACCCCTCATTGCAGATTTCTTTGGTGGTGCCGTAGAACTATACGTAGAAGAAGGGGTTCGCAGCCAAGATACTCAGCGGCACCTATGGTCTACTGCTATACCAGATTTGCTAAAAGCACAGCATCCCCACCTTAATGACGAGGAAATAAACGAACGCGTAAAGGACCTCATTGCCAAACCCAGGGAAGAAGACTCAAGCCCTTCACCTCACGAAACCGGCGCCGCAATCGACGTTATCTTACGATACAAACAGGATTCCCCGACATTCGTAAAGGGTACGGAAGTGCCGATGGGACACTTCGACGGGAATACCAGTGGCAATATCACCCCCGACTATTATGAACACATCTCGTTAACTGATGACGACGATCCTCGTATTCGTAACTTCAGACGTGCTTTTTACAACATTATGACGGGTAGCGCATTCAACATAACGACCGGTCTCGTGGTAAACCCTACGGAGTTTTGGCACTGGAGCCGACAAGACCAGCTAGCGGCAAGGGTCGGAGGGCAAGGAAAGGCTTTGTACGGCCTACCGGAAAACGGCAGTAATACCAAATAACTAGTGAGCGCTCATATATCTATTGCCTCTTTTCGGCGTATGAGTAAGGTACAATAAATAATAATGAAAGCCCGCTACGCCACTAAGGAAGAAATTTCTAACTGGGACTCTCTGATTACCGCTAATCCTGACGGCGGTTCAGTTTTTTCATCACGAGAATACGCTGACATTAAGCGATTGACGGGCTATACACCTAAATATATTATTGCTGGCCCGTATGCCATTACTGTACTCGAGAAGAAACCAGCTCCTTTAGGGGCGTTCTGGTACCTGCCAAAAGGTCCTGGAGTCACATCTACAAAGCAGCTTTCTGATGTTTTGGCCGCAATCACCCCACTTGCAAAGAAAGCTCGCGCATTCATGATACGAATCGAATCAGAGCTTCCTCGCAGCGCACGGCCAACACTTGAGCGAAGTGGCCTGAAAAAAGCCTCTCCTATCATACCCAACCCCTCTACAATCACCCTCGACCTAACGTCTTCTATTGATGATATTATTACATCACTTCCACAAAAGGGTCGCCATGCCATTCGGCGCGCAGAACGTGACGGTGTTAGCGCTGAGCTAGTTCCCGCCACAGAGGCTAACTGTGAAACGATGTACGCGCTATTAAGTGAGACGGCCGAGGGGCAATTTGGTATCCGTAGTTACAATTACTACAGTACTTTCTGGAAGCAATTTGAAGAGAAGAACGTAGGGCAGATGTTTTTTGCTTACTACGAAGGTAGGGTCGTTGCCGGGGCATATGCTATGACCCTTGGAACGAAAAGTACCTACAAGGACGGGGCATCAATACGCCAACGTACTGCATACGGAGCAAGCCACCTTTTGCAATGGAAAGTGATTGAATGGGCAAAGTCACGCGGGGTAACCCTTCATGACTTTTGCGGATCGCCGCCTTCCGACGAGATACATGACCCCGAGCATCCTCATTACGGCATCGGGCGTTTCAAACTCTCGTTCAGTAAAAACGTCGTGGATTACATCGGCTGTTATGACGCGGTCCTATCCCCTGTGCGCTATACACTTTGGCGAAAAGCCGGCGAACGTATTCATCGCAGCCTTTACTACCGACGCACTAAAGATTACTACTACTAGGCCGACTACTTATGCGACTTAGGCGCCTCTGAGCTCAAAGCCCGTAGCGCCGAACGCGCTACCCCCGTCTCATCCCATGGATACTCGCCATCGGCTCGCTCGATTGTCTTTTCATGACCCTTACCGAGAAGTACGACTGTATCGCTCGCGCTGGAAGCTAACGTCATAGCATATCCGATCGCCTCCTCGCGGTTCGGTATAAGATACAGGGATGTATCTATCACTTTCCCTGCCTTTTTTGCACCCTTGGCTATCTCACGTAAAATATCCTGACCATCTTCGTCACGGTCATCTTCTTCTGTCGCGATGACGATGTCACTGTATTTTCCTGCAATCTCACCTTGCATCGCTCGCTTACTTTCGTCACGCCGGCCTGCAGAACCAAAAACGGCAATAAGTTTACCCTTCACTAAGGGTCGAACGCTCTCGAAGAACTTCTCAAACCCATCAGGCGTACTTGCAAAGTCTACAATTACTTGGAATTTCTGCCCCTCATCTATGCTATTCATGCGACCTTCGACTTCCGACAGTGCACCTAAACCCTTTTCAATTTCCTGCTTCGTTAACCCTAACTTCCTACCGACGGCCAGTGCCGCCAAACTATTGCTTACGTTGAATTCACCAGGAATCTGAAGTTGTATGTCGTAGGTATCCCCCTCTACCGAAGCCGTAAATGCCGTCCCTTTCTTCGTAGGTTGCAGATTACTGGTGGTGATATCACCTTTAGTAATACCGTAGGATTGCTTGTGGCGAATGGCGCTCGCAAAGTACGTACCGTTCGGGTCTTCGGCATTCACGACTCCGAAACGCAACCCATGGCGATTAGCGAGCTTGAATAGCTTTCGCTTCGCATCACGGTACCGCTCGAACGTCCCGTGATACTCCAAGTGGTCATGCGTAAGATTGGTCATGACTGCTATTTCGTAAGGAACCCCCCACACTCGGTACTGTGCCAAAGCGTGACTTGAAGTTTCCACGACTACCCATTCTGCACCCTGATTGGCAAAATCTTTAAGTCGCTTCTGAAGAACGCCAGCCTGAGTGGTGGTCATGTGCACCTTAGGATAGGTCAGTTCGTTCCCAACGCCGTACGCGACAGTACTCATCAAGCCAGTCTTGACGCCAGCCTCATTCAATAGCTTATGGATAAAAAAGGAGGTTGTCGTCTTACCGTTGGTTCCTGTTACTCCGATAACGCGGACTTTTCGCCCCGGGAATCCATACCGTATATTCATTAGTATTGATTCGGCAAGGTGTCCATAAGGCTCCACAACTCGAAAAAGGTTTTTTGGGATAAGTTTCTTTACAGCTGTGCGAATATTCATGCGACCCATTATACCTCTTGTTTTATCCACTCGGTACCTTAGGGCGCAACCATAGGTATACGCCGATTACAGCAAGGACTACGATGCCGCAGATTATAAACAACTCTACCGCAAAACCTGTCCGACTATCAGAGTCTGACGGTTTGGCTTGCTTGTTTACGTCAGCACGGTGACTTGAAGATTCTAACAACAGGGGCGCCGCTGAAGCTTCGCGCCAAACTTGCACCCCAAGAATATCACTAAGTAAATCTATATTATGACCCGAGACGGATGTGCGACGCACTTCACCTGCAGGCCGACCTAGGGCTGGCAAAACCGATTGTGGCGTAACCGCCAGATTCATTTCGCTTAACTTTCCTATGGGCACTACTTGGTACAATTCAATTTCCTCACCCAGTTTCGTCTCTCCAGTGACTCGAAGTAGATAGAATCCCCCTTCTACATCAGGTACCGTGATGGTCGATGCGTCGATAGCGCTCCCTGTATTCGTCATAATTATCTTCGAGCCCAGTGCGAGTGATACAGTTACCGCCCGTCCTTCACGGAATGTATCGCCAAGGTGGTGAAATGTAAGTGTATCACCCGTTTCAATCGTCGTGTCAGAGGTGATCGTTGAAAGAAATTGACGTCGACCCACATCAACGGAAGAGCCCCAATACCCAGAGGGAGGTGGCAACGGTACGTCTTCGCATGCGCTACACGTGATTCGACTTATATCAGGGGAATGGTATTGGCGCAGAAGAGAATGCGCGATCAAAGTGTGTCCGAAGGGGGTCGGATGAAATGACTCCGATCCGAGGAAACGGACATCCGGCAATATACCTATTGGCGCGATGTCACCACCAAATCGCAAAGTATTCATCGCTGGCGTTTCCGTATTATCACAAAGTCTATGGCCTAGTAAGCTGTCTTCGATGTTGCCGTACTGCACCCCTTCAACAAAAGCTGCGTGCCGTATGACCGTATTCAGTAATTGGATTGCTTCATTCAACAGCTGACGCTCTGAGCTATCCAGTAAAAAATCCGTTGAGAAATCACAGGACGCCGTAGCGCTTTCGTTAATGATTTTTGGATATCCTATGACAAGTATGTCCGAGGCGGGGGAGCTTCGTTTAATTTCAGATAGGAGCCTGCGAAGGGGCTGATATACGTCTCGTATTTCACGAGCCATAGCTCGTTTCTTATCAGGTTCCGACGCCCAGTCGCATGTCGTGGGCGCAAGGCAAGCCTTAAGCTTGTCAATCATCCCTACATCATTACCACCGATACTGAGAGATATCAATTTCGGGCGAGTGTGTTGAACTATATTAAGTTGTGGAACTATGCCGGGGACAAATCCTTGGTAAGCTTGTTGCTTCCACGCTTCGGCATCCTCTACAACATGTAGCCGTTCGTTCTGGCCTTGATACCCCTGGGAGCTTACGATATCAAGCGAGCGAGCACCTGAACAAGCGATACTTTGCACACTTCTACTCCATGCGCCAGCTATTAGATAAGGGTAGGAACGGATGCTAGTGTGACACGTATGCACCCCTGTATTCGTAAGTTCTCTGTAATATATATCATGTGTTTCACCCTCACCGCTCGTGAAGGAATCCCCTAATGCCACGTACTGCAATTGGGTTTGCTGCGCCCCCTCACTTCCGACAAGGACAGACTTGGTAGTGTTATTCGCCATTTTTGTCACAAGCGAAAGTGTCGCTCCATCCGACGTAAACTTCGGCATATGGGTGCTCGTCAGATCACCGAATACAGTATTGAGGTCAGAAAGATACGCCGATGGGCAAATTGTTTGGTAAGGCATATACGTATCGACATGCGCGTCACCCGTCGGCAACCACTCACCACAAGAGTCAGTAATTTCGTATACATTCAACCCCACCCTATACCCTGCCGCAGCGACTGTACGTCCATCATTCGTTATTGCTAATTCGAACTTAGGGTCATATCCATGGCCATACGTATAGCCTGGTGATTGTATTCTTCTCATCATTCGAGTAGCTATGTCAATCACAACAAGCCCATGCTCACTTACTTCTACGACAGCCCATGCACCGTTTTCAGAAAACGCCATAGCATGCACTGTTGGCGCGAAAGAACCTAGTCGCACTTGCTGTGGTTCTTCCGTGGGAGAAAACCGATATGTCACCTCCCCTAACGCACCTTCTTCGCGAGAGATAAACCGGGAAACATTATGAAATATTGCAGCCCCGTATCGCCAATACAAAAGAGGCGTCTGTACCAGCAATGTATCCGTATCAGGTGCATAAGCACATAACGCTAACCCTTCACAAAGCCCCTTTACAGTAAAGAAAGATGAATCATAGGGGTGCCTCATCGCATAAGCACTCTGCCCAAAGCTGCTTTCATATCGCACCATTTGTATTTCATGAAAATCACCATAAAGACAGCCCTTTATCGCCGGCCCGACGTCCGCAACGTCTACGTAAGCTTCTCTTCCCGAGCAAGAGGCATCTTCAAACCATATATTTCGCGTTTCGGTTGATGCCAATGGAATAATCTCTTTGTAAGCCCAGCCGTAATACGCATTAACCGTAATACCCCCACCTATGGCCAGTAATATAGCTATCACGCTACCAATAAAAAGACCTAATACCCACCTACGCATGACACCTCCTTACAAAAAGCTTAAAGCGTACTGATAATTTTAAGTATTCCCTCAGCTTATTACAAGTTAGAATGTTCAAACTACAACGCATGGTACAATATAACAGATGAGAATCTTAGGAATTGAGAGTAGTTGCGACGAAACGGCAGCTGCGATTGTCGAAAATGGTGATACGCTTCTTTCTAATGTCGTACGAACGCAAATCGATATACATAAAGTTTACGGTGGAGTCGTTCCTGAAGTGGCGGCAAGAAGTCATATCGAGGTAGTCGATGCCGTTGTCGATCAAGCCCTGAATGATGCAGGTGTTGGATGGGATGACATAGATGGCATCGCGGTGACCTATGCGCCTGGCCTATTAGGGTCCTTATTGATTGGTACGCTTGCCGCAAGAACCCTTTCTTTACGAAAAAATATCCCCCTCTACCCTATCCACCACGTTGAGGCGCACGTGTATGCGAATTTCATTACCAAACAAGCTGATCACCTTGATTTAACGCTACCTTCTGCACAACCTGCATTTCCTATGCTGGCGTTAATCGTCAGTGGTGGGCACTCGCAACTCGTACTCTTCAAGGACCATGGTGACTACACCCTCCTTGGGCAAACCCAAGATGATGCCGTAGGAGAAGCCTTTGATAAGGTCGCTAAAATCATCGGTCTCCCCTACCCTGGCGGCCCTTCCGTAGCTGCCGCGGCACTAGATGGAAACCCAAAAAAGTATCAACTCCCTAAAGCAAGGTTACAAGGTGCTTATGACTTTAGCTTCTCAGGCCTTAAAACAGCCGTTCTAAGGGCAGTTCAGCGTGAAGTGGGTGTCGACACTACTTTTCCTTCATTTGAGCTTCCTGGGCGCTTAAACGACGTTCAGCGTGCAGACTTTGCTGCAAGCTTTCAACAAGTAGCAATCGAAACACTCGTCGATAAGGCCGAAAAGGCTTATATAGATTACTCCCCTGCTTCCGTCGTCATAGCCGGCGGTGTCGCTGCTAATCAGGAGCTTCGCAAACAACTTCAAGAACGTATCCCTCTCGCTATCGAATATGCTCCGATGCAGTTATGTACAGATAACGGCGCGATGATTGCTACACTCGGCTGCTTTTATGCCGAACGCGCAGCCCCTACTTCACCCTTAGGACTAGAAGTACAACCAAGTCTTTCTATGACCAAGACGGCCTGGAAAGATTCTTAAGCTTATTATCAGTTACCGTTTCTTGCGTATTGTTTGGAGCGTTCGTTTTGCGAACGGCAACGCTTTGCTCCACAGTACGTATAGCGGGGAGAGTGCAATATCGAACGTTCCAGCAAAAACGGTCGTTTCCGATGCCCATCCTTGCTTGAATACGGTAACACCCCCAGAAACAAGGCCGCCGAAGTCGTATCTCTGTAATTCCCATTCCTTAACCTTACGTATCGCATGCCATTTGAGGGCATAGTTAGCACGGAGCTCTTGGCCACGCTCAGTCACACCCCCGTACAGCTCATAGGCAGTAGCGCCACTGATGGCTAGCCACAAGAACGCCACTGGTGTTTCGTCTTCATAAGCGATAAAAACAGGGGAGTAGTCCTTCATTTGCAAAAAAACATCCAGATAATACTGTTTGTCGTGCAAATTAAACCCGGCTCGCCGTGCTGTTTCTTCGTATATCTTTAAGCAAGTTTCGATATCAGTCTGGCTTTTCACTTGTCGAATATGCACATCAGATGCGGATTTACGAATATACTGACGGGTCTTTTTGGCCATATCAGCTAGTAAATCAGACTCTTGTTTTCGTAAATCGAGCAGGATTGTTTCTGCTGAAAGGACTTTATTCGTAGAACGCACCCAGTTCTTCGGTTTTTCGAACCGCTCCTGATCAGGCTCGATAGAAAGTACTACTGCATGGTGATCCCTTTTTACAAGCTGGGCTACCTTTGAAAGGAATTCTTCCGCATGTTCAGTAGCGACGAGTGGACCACGGGGAATATACGCGAAAGCACGAAAGGGTGAGGGGAGCCGGCGAATAAGTACCTGTGCGGCACCAATTACGCGATCATCTTCGTACGCGAAAATTCGCTCTGCTTTCCACCCGTGTCCGGCTTTCAGTTGCCCCCATTCCCACAACTGTAACGGATGCCCGTCATTATCCAGGATATGCTCATCCCATACTTCCTTATCATTACATCGCTGAAGCTCAATCATACCTCCATTATAGCGCGCCTTTTTGTGGTATACTATCTCTAGAGAAAAGGGGAGTTAAGGAAATCTAAACTTCTCATTAAATTTCGTGTGAAATCAGACAGGACTTTCTTATGAAACTCGCTAAAGCTTACGAGCCAAACCAATACGAGCCAAACATCTATGCACTATGGGAAACCAGCGGTGCCTTCGCCCCTAGTGGTGAAGGGAAACCTTTCAGTACTGTGATGCCACCACCTAACGCAAACGGGAGCCTCCACCTCGGGCACGCGCTTGACCAAGGCTTAAAAGATATCATTGTTCGCTATAAACGCATGACCGGCCACGATACGATCTATATACCAGGCGCTGACCACGCCGGGTTTGAAACGTGGGTCGTGTATGAAAAAGAACTGCAGAAGCACGGAAAGAGCCGATTTGACTTCAACCGCGAGCAACTATACGGCCAAGTATGGGACTTCGTTGAAAAACAACGTGGCAACATGGAGCTTCAAGTTCGAGCCTTAGGTACCAGCGCTTCATGGGACAATATGGTATTCACCCTTGATAACAAGGTGGTTCAGACAGTCTATAAAACGTTCAAGCAGTTGTGGGATGAAGGGCTTATTTATCGTGGCGAGCGCATAGTAAACTACAGCACGAAGTACCAGACGAGCTACGCAGATATCGAAGTCGACCATAAGTTAGAAAAAGGGAAGTTATGGCATATCGCTTATCCGATGATTGATAAGATCGGCGAAATAGTCGTTGCAACTACCCGTCCAGAGACCTTGTTCGGTGATGCGGCAGTTGCCGTCCATCCGGACGACGGACGATACAAGAATTTGATTGGAAGCAAAGTTATTCTGCCACTCACTGGAAAAGAAATACCGGTGATTGCAGATGAGTACGTTGATCCAAACTTCGGATCAGGCGCTGTTAAAATTACACCATTTCACGATCCAAATGACTTCGAGGTAGGGAAGCGCCATGACCTTCCACGGCTGCAAGTAATCGACTTCGACGGCACTATGATCAACGTCCCCCCTCAATTCCACGGCCTTGAAGCCGAAGAGGCACGTAAGCGAATCGTCGCCGCCCTGAAAGCCGAAGAGCTGGTCCGCAAGGAAGAGGAGTACGAGCATACCGTTGGATACGATTATAAAAGCGGGCTTCCTATCCAGCCGCTCATCAAAGAGCAATGGTTCCTTAAGATGCAACCTTTGGCAGAAAAAGCTATCGCAGCACTCGAAAACGGTGAAATCACCTTCTACCCATCGGGTAAGAAGAATATCCTTATCCAATACTTGCGTTCGATTCACGACTGGAACCTCTCCCGCCAGATCCCTTGGGGCATCCCTATTCCAGCCTTTCAGAACATCGCCGATGACAACGACTGGATATTTAATGAGAACGTTGACGAAAAAACAATAGTTATTGACGGTAAGACCTATCGCCGCGAAGAGGACACGTTTGATACCTGGTTTAGTAGCGGCCAGTGGCCATTTATTACCACCGAAGCGTTGACCGATAGTAACCTGTCGCGCTTCTTCCCAACCGACCTTATGGAGACCGGTACCGACCTCTTGGATCGATGGATCGCCCGGATGATCATGCTCAGCCTTCATGTAACGGGTAAGGTACCTTTTAAAGATGTCTATCTTCACGGTATGGTCCTTGATGAGCATAGTCAGAAAATGAGCAAAAGTAAGGGTAATGTCATCAACCCTATGGAACTGGTAGCGGAATATGGCTCCGACGCGCTGCGCCTCGGCCTTATCGCGAGTCGTAGCCCAGGGCAGAACCAGGCATTCAGTGTCGACAGAGTAATCTCTGGGCGTAATTTCTGTAACAAGCTCTGGAATATCTCCCGCTTCATTGAGAATAAGTTAGGGGATAATTTCCAACCTTCCCGCCCTGAGCCACAAACATTAGCCGATCACTGGATTATCAGCGAACTTGACGCCGCACGCATCGCGATCGAGCGTACTCTTGATGGGTATCGTTTTGCCGAGGCGGGTGAGGCGGTATATCATGCCATCTGGGATAGCGTCGCCGACTGGTATATCGAGGCCTCCAAGGAAGAAGATAACCCTAGCTTGCTTGCCTGGGTATTAGATACCTCCCTGAAACTCGCCCACCCGTTTGCTCCCTTCGTCACTGAGACCATCTGGCAAACCCTTCCATGGCACAATAGCCTTCTTATAAAGGAACAATGGCCGGAAGCGATTGCGTTCAATGAAATTGCAGCAGGGGAGTTCACCCAATTGCAAAAAATCATTGCAGAAACCCGTTTCGTCGCGACCTCACTACCTGGTAGTGAGCGGTACACACTTCTCTTCCAAAATGACAGCCTACTTGAAGACAACAGGGAACTCGTACGCCGCCTTGCAAAACTTGGTGAGGTAAAAGAAGTCGAACAGCCGAAAGGTCTTCGCCTCGCCCTCAGTAACCACGATGCCTGGCTCGATGTACCTGAAAAGACACTGGAAGAGCACCAGGGTAACCTTGAAATGCGGCTCGCGACGACCCACCAGGAAATAAAAGTCCTAGAAGCCCGTCTTTCAAACGAGAACTACGTCTCCAAAGCGCCGGCGGCACTCGTTGAAGAAAGCAAGAAGCAGTTGGCAGAAAAACAGACGCTCGTCGAGCGCCTGCTACAAGAACTTGATCTGCTGAAATAGCTACACAGAAGGCCAGAGGTAACTTTGGTCACCACCGCCTGTAAGGTACAACTTCTTCGTCATGACATACCGACGGTCGTCATCACGGGGTGGTTGAATCTTAGGTAAAGATGACCGCAATGGGGCCATGTGGCGAGGGATAGCCGCCCGCTCAACGTGTGTATGGTCGCTAGAACTAATATACGCAGCGGCGCTCGCCGTAGCGACCGCGACAGGAATCGTTATGACAGCGGTCGCGGCTCGGTCAACGTGCATATCATGGACAAGTACGCCGAGTGCGGTTGAGACGCTGAGGATGATTGGTGCAATAGTGTTAAATGACATATGTTTGTTTTTATGCTGTTATAAACCTAATCTAGCATAAGCTTGATAAATTGTCAATAACCTATTGATGGTGGTAAGAGCCGCCTGCGAGGATCTGTTGCGCACGGTACAGCTGCTCAGTGAGGATGAGTCGAACAAGCTGGTGGGGAAATACCAGTGGTGAAAGCGACCACACTAGATCAGCTTTTTTCCTGAGTGCATCCGTCACCCCATACGCGCCACCAATAAGGAAAGTAATCGCCTTGCCTTGGGTAGCGAGTTGATCAACCTTTAAAGCAAGTGCAGGGGAGTCTAAGGAAACACCCCTCTCGTCCAAAAGCACCACGTACGAATCAGCCGAAAGCCGCTCAATAAGCCGCTCTGACTCTTCCAGACGCGCTCGTTCTCCCTCAAGGCTTGAATGTGGTAAAAGTACCCATTCTACTGCAAAGGGCGCCCTCAGGCGCTTCTGGTAGCGTTGAATGCCCTCAATAACCCACTCTTCATGCTTCTTGCCGATAGCGAGAATCTTAATCGGCATCAGAACCGTATCTTTTCAGCTATCGCGGCCAATTGTGCATGGTCAGGGTCCTGGGCGCTTGGTTCTTTTCGGAGCTCATGCGCCTCCGTGAATGGAATCACATGGACATGGGCGTGAGGGACGTCCACACCGACGACTTGTATACCTACATACGGTAAGGCAAGTTTCTGCTTAAGCTGAAGACCGACTTTCTGAACGGTTACCATGAGCGCTTGGTAGTCTTGAGGGGGTAAGTCCCAGATGAACTGCGTCTGGTGCTTCGGTATCACTAATACATGCCCAGGATTCAAAGGGTGGATATCAAGAAACGCGTAGGTCGCATCATCTTCATATATCTTGTGCGAGGGGATTTCCCCGTTAATGATTTTCGTAAAGATAGAGGGTTCTTGCATACCCTTATTGTATCGTATCCGCTAAACAGGGCGCACATTGATCCGGCAGAACATGTGGACGCCCCACTGCTGCGCACCGTCTTGTGTTGCACCAGCAATCGTCGGACAGCTTGTCGCATTGAGGATAGGGAACGCCATGTAGTTCGAGCCCGGGAAGTAGAATATCCCACTAGAAAGGTTGCTTCCACTCGTGATGACGTCGGTAGGGAAGTTCGGCGAGTTATTATTCATGTACGGTGCCAAGGCGTTGTTCAATGTAGTGGAGTAATTATACGAGTTCGCACCGACATAGCAGGGGTTGCTCGTGTAATATGCGGATTGACCCAAGCACCCGTTAGAGTTAGGGTAATTTCCGGCATTATCATTCGCGTAACTCTGGAACGCCTGGTAATAGGCGCGGACTGACGAAACCATCTGTTCGTTCTTAGCGCGTGCTTGAATACCGTTATACGCGACGATTGTAATAGCCGCGAGAATCGCTATAACGACAATAACGATAAGTAGTTCTACGATAGTAAACGCTCGAGTTCGATAAGGGTTTATGTGAATAAGCGGCACACGGAATGCCCTACGTGTCATTACTTTCGACTATAAGGAAGTTCAGTTAGTATTGCAACTAAGCAAAATACTGCCGAAATGGCAGTATTCGTAACAGACTTGGCGGAGAGAGAGGGATTCGAACCCTCGAAAGCTTGCGCCTTACCGCTTTTCGAGAGCGGCCAGTTCAACCACTCCTGCACCTCTCCAACGTTGCAATTATAACAGATTGAACCCCACGTAAAACTACCTGAGAACCGGCTGGTATTGTATGATAATAGGGTAAATGAGGAGGGTATATGCCTAACGATGAAAACTCAACACCACAAACACCGACGCCGGAACCAGTGGCTCCAGCGCCTACACCGAGCCAACCAGTCACCCCACAACCAGTAGTAGGAGCATCCGCCCCTGCGCCGACAAACGGCCTCGCCATCGCGGCTTTAATCGTGGGTATTATCGCTTTCGTAAGCGGTTGGGCGCCTATCTGGGGTATTCTTGTCGGAGCTACGGCAATAGTACTGGGTGTTTTAGCGCTTAAAAAGCCTGGCGGAAAAGCGATGTCTATCATCGGTATTGTCGGCGGTGGACTCTCAGCACTCTGGAGTCTTGTTACGACAGTGTTCTTTGTCATCGCCCTTGTCGCCGGAGGTACAGCGATCGGACAAGCAGCTGAAAACTACGAGCAGCAGACAAAAGACCAGCAATCACTTCTTGACGGCAAGAAAGACTATGCGAAGGGCGAGACTGCTCGATTCGGAAACTTTGACGTAAAAGTTAATTCCGTTACGCGCAATTACGTTTCAAGTAACCAGTACAACACACCTGACGAAGGGAATGAATTCGTCGTAGTTAACATAACCGTCACGAATAAAAGCGAGACGGAAGACCGCTTCAGTGATTTCAATCTCTCGCTGAACGAAGCAGGGCAGGCTACAGGTTCTACCTACATCTCAAACCTAGAAGATGAGTTCAAGAATGGTAACGTAGCACCGAACGATTCCGTAACCGGTAACGTAGCCTATGAAGTCACAAAAGACGCGACTAATCTGAAGCTTCAATACACTGTCACTATGATTGGCGGCGCTCAATCTGGTGAAAAGGTCGTCTACACCTTAGCTTTGTAAGCCTTCATCTTGTTAATATACTTAGCCCTCCGGGGCTATTTATATTTACATATATGTGAATATTCTCACAGATCACTACTGATAATGAGTTTATACTTACAATCACATTAAAAGGAGAAATATATGGCTGAACCAGAACGCGAAACAGTAGTTGTTGAAGGTGAACGCAAATCATCATATGGGTGGCTCATTGCCCTTGTTGTTGTCGTCTTACTTTTCATCTTATTCTTTTTCTTCGGAGGGATGAACCTGTTTAATAATGGCAGTACAGAAACTGTAAATGTAGAAGCACCAGATACCGTACAGGTGCAGCCGAGCAATTAATAAATTGCGTGATATAAAAACCACCCCTTTGATAGGGGGTGGTTTTTATAATTACTTGGTTCAGCGTAGCGAAAGGGATAAGAACTAATTTAGCGTAAGTTTTTGAAAGTGAAGTGCGAAAGCTTTGTATGCATCTTCGGCAAGCTTACTAGCCGACTTACCCGTTTCCGTTGTTATGTCGGCACACGCCGACTGAGGTGAAGTATAGACATAAAGGTATCCCTCCTTCTCTACAACCTGAAGAAACTCGCTTTGCTTATAATAATCGATTGCCTTAGCATCAGCCATCTGGATATATTCGTCGGATGCAATCTTCGACACATATCCAATGTTTCCATCATCATTACAAGCGTCGGCAGCTTTTTTAGACTGGATAAACTGAAAGCCAGTTTGAGAATCAGTTGATAAGGAATAGGTATCTTCTGATTCAGGATACGAAATTGTGATACCGAGCGATTCAATCGCGAGGCTCTTCTGTGAGGTACTTGTATGAGAAGTGTTTTGACTCATTGCTTCTGGTGACCTTGTGAAATTCTGCCAAAATACAAACCCCAGCAGCCCCAGGAGCACCGTTAAAAGAACTGTGACGATAATAATGTGTGTTGCACTACCGGATTGTTTGATTCGAGATCTCATTGATACCCCTTAAGGATTTTTTAATGTCTATATTTAAGCATTAACGTTTCTTCTTGAAAAGACACCCGGTAGGATAAAGTCATGGTCTGTGCGCCGAATAGATTCGAGCGCGAGACTAGTAAACGAAACTTTGTAGTTCTCGCATTCTTACAGAACACTATCAAGAAAAAAAGACCACAAAAAAGTGATCTTGTTTTCTTGGTACACCCGACAGGATTCGAACCTATGGCCTTCGGCTCCGCAAGCCGACGCTCTATCCAGCTGAGCTACGGGTGCATAGGATAGAACTCGTTGTCTTAAGAACAACGGGCTCTATCTTTGTAACTAGAAGGTGCTTTCGGCCTTTTTGAATAGGCGAACATCGGCTATTGTAGCACGCCAACAGGGAAAAAGCTAGTCGAAGACCGTCATTGAGAGGAGTACACCGACAGTGATTATGACGAACAGTAATGCAACGATTCCAAAAGCAATCCAGTAGGGGTGACGTTCGTACACCGACACGCTTTCCGGGAACTGTTTTGCAATTTGCGTACTGTATGCAAAGTCTTCGAAATATTCGGCGTTGATTTTCTTATCCTTAATAGTCGAGAGGAGGCAATCAAGGTCTTCAAGGTTCCAGTACATACCCACGAGTGATACGAAAGGCCTTTTATCAGTAGCGATGATAATACGTGGCGTAAGACCGAAGGATGGTTCGACATAATTCACGAAAACTCGAAATGAACGTATATCGTGATACTCGAGTTTCTTTACTTTCCCAAAACTATTCGTATATTCGATATGCGTCTTCGTAAGGGTGATAGAGCGCCGAGAAAGCAGATACATAACTACCAGGATGACCGCCGTAATGAGAACGACAGTAAGAACCCAGGCGAGCACGCCAAACCTCAAGAAAATGATGAAAGTAAGGCCAAAAGCGAGGATGAAGCGCCAGACGCCCAATCGGCGTCGGTATTCCGCAAGGTTCGCCTTGAATGTATAAGGAAGGGCCGGAGCCGGCGGAAGAGGGGCTGCCTTAGGTGGTTTCGAGTCTGGCGAGTGATGCATGCCGTACTCCTAGAGGCGCAATTTGCGAACGATGACGTCGACAATATCGAGCTTCAGTGTTTCCATGGGAAGGCGTTGACCAAGGATATCGACGATCCTTTCACCGGATTCTTCAGGGAAAAATACTGACACCCCTTGGGCGAACCGCTTACGAGGAATGAGCATGATTGAATGATGCTCGCCGTCTTGTATCAAACCAAAGGCCTTAAATTCATCAAAAACATACAACCGCTCACCTATATATAATCCTTGCTTAGGGCTTAATGCGTAGGTAAGGGTACGAGGTGGTCGACGAATATAGATAACCAGAGCGATTGCCATCACAATGACAAGGATCGAGAAGGTCCAAGATTTAAGAAAGAATATATCAATGGCTACTAATCCAAGGAC
The DNA here is from genome assembly GCA_044340745.1 of Saccharimonadales bacterium (SeqCode). Taxonomy (GTDB): domain Bacteria; phylum Patescibacteriota; class Saccharimonadia; order Saccharimonadales; family Saccharimonadaceae; genus Microsaccharimonas. The sequence goes on along the minus strand of JBIISZ010000001.1, from coordinate 45,076 downwards.
AACAAGGACAAACAAAACAAACCATCCAATACTTTTGTCGATATGGACATATTCTTCCGCAGTCCACGTAATAGGTGGGTTATCAGGGGTATCTTCCTCTGGTAACTCAGTAGGTCCCCGATCATCGTCAGTCGGCTCACTCGCTTGTTCAAGCGCCCCTGGTACGTCATCTGCTTGTTGCCAGTAATTAGGTTTTTCTTGTTCAGCCATTCTAGGATTAGTATAGCATGAGCACAACCCCTTTAAACAAACAAAAAACACCCCTTGGGTGCCTTCTGTTTGGCGGAGGAGGGGAGATTCGAACTCCCGCTCCAGGTCTCCCCAGACTAACGATTTAGCAAACCGTCCCCTTCAGCCACTTGGGTACTCCTCCAAAGTTCGTCATGCGCGAGCACAACAACGAGACTGATTGTAGCACAAAACAGGGGCGGGGACTAGCGTCTATAGGGTATATTTGCTATAATATTGATATAATTATATAAGTATACATATGAGTATCATTACGAAAGCAATCACCACCGCCATCGTCACTGCCGCTCTTGCGGTACTTATTCCCATTTCAGTATCTGCACAGTCAGAGGGGAGCGCCCAGAACGGCGTAGAAGCTGCCCGCGGAAGTGGTGTACCGGGTGAGCTTTTCGGTGATGCCGGTATCGTAACGACTATCACGAATCTACTATTGTTCGTCGCGGGTGCACTCGCGGTAATCATGATTATTATCGGTGGGGTACGCTATGCTACGTCGGGTGGTAACGCATCAAACGTCACCGCTGCGAAAAATACCGTGCTTTACGCGATCGTCGGGCTTATTATCGCCTTCCTCGCCTTTGCAGCGGTTAATTTCATCCTCGGTACATTGGCGGGTGGCGCCAGTGGCGGATCTGGCTTCACGAACGTCTAATACATAAAAACAGCCCAATCGGGCTGTTTTATATTCTACATGGCGGAGAGGGAGGGATTCGAACCCTCGGTGAGTTGCCCCACGACGGTTTTCAAGACCGTTACCTTAAACCACTCGGTCACCTCTCCGTGCTGATGAATACTTGGAGTATTTTAACAGATACAGCACCGTTAGTCGAGGGGTTGGTACGCAAGGGCGGCCGCCCATACCGTTTTGCCGCCTACAGACAGTACTTTCGCAGCTCCGTCGAGGGTCGCCCCTGTAGTAACGATATCGTCTAGTAGTAAATAGATGGCAGACGTGGGGAGTGAAACCGTATCTTTTATTTTGTACGATACACTCGCCTGCGCAAGTCGCTCCTTGCGCGATGACGTATGCTGGGTCGTAGTCGTAGTGCGTTCTAGACAATACGAAACAGTGAGTGACCGTATCTGTGAAAAGTGCCGGGCGATAAGTTCCACTTGGTCAAACCCTCTCTGTCTTCTATGCGAAGGAAGGGTAGGAACAGGAACAAGAATCGTATCTTCTGGTAATTCGGGTAGGCTAAGGTCAAGTATCTCGGCAAGGTCTTTCGCGGTAGCTTTGGCATTATGAAACTTCAGCCCATCAATAGCAGCTTTCAGTGTGGTGGCTCTCATGCTGACGATAGCTGCTCTTTCTACTAAACCGCTGTGCTTACTGCATATACCGACCAAGGTGGGGGTTTGGCAGTAAAAACAGCCAACATATGGGTCATGAACGATGTCATATTTACAATCTAAGCATATTGTAGACCCCACTTTCCCACACCCAAAACAGGGGTGTGGTGCGACTATTTGCAGTAGCCGTTCAATCATTGTGTTTTTTACGTTTTTACCACCCATTTAGTTGATTATACGGCATAGTGCCGTTATAATACGAGGGACTATTTGTCAAATGAGCCTAGAGAAAAGTGGAGGATATCATGGCCCGAAAACCAAATGAAGATCTGCTCATTGAAGACGAGCTGGCAGCAGCTTTCTTGAGCGACGACGATCTTACAACAACCGACACGTCCGTACCTGCGAGCGACGACAACTGGGATGATAGCCAAGAAGAATTTCTTGGGCAACTCGCTGTTGACGTATACGAAACTGACGAAAAGCTTATCGTAAAAGCCCGCACCGCAGGCGTAAACAAAGAAGATCTTGATGTGAGCATCAGCGATGGCATCCTTACCATCAGCGGAACCCTCAGTAGCGGTGACGACAGCGCGGCTACAAACTGGCACATCCAAGAATGTTACTGGGGCGAATTCAGCCGTACACTAGCACTTCCTGTCAGCGTGAAGGAAGACGAAGTAGAAGCAGTCCTAAAGGATGGCGTTCTCACTATCGGCTTCAGCAAGATCAAGCAAGAACAAGCTAAGAAGATCCAAATCCAATAGCATATCGCTTGCATAAAAGTCACTCCCGAAAGGGGGTGACTTTTTTATGTATTCGAAACTGTCTAATAAAAGATAAGAGAACTAAAACCCCGTTCGCATTGGAACGGGGTTTAAAGAAAGGTCGTAAGAAATACTTACTAGGTGTTCGTGTTACCAGGGGTAAGCGCAACAAGTACCCAGTTAACGATCGCGAATGCCAGGAAGGCGAAGATGAGACCGATAATCGCGTACATGATAGTGTTCTTAGCGGCAGTGACGTTTGCTGAGTTACCAGCAGAGGTTGTGTAACGAATACCACCCCAGATCAACATGATCACAGAGATCGCACCGATAATGAACAGAAGAACGTTCACGATCGTGTTGAAGATAGAGTTTGAACCGAACAGGGTAGAAGGGGTACCTGCACCTTGTGCACAGTTTTTACCGTTGTTCAGGGTATAACTACCTGCGCCAGAAGCACAAGAGTTTGGCGTGGTTGGTGTTGATGGCGCTGTCGCACCTGCTGGAACAACCGGCACTAAAAGTGCTGCGAATGCAAAAGCGGTCGCTGCTGCAAACGTCGTTGCTTTTTTAATAATTGATTTCATTTACTTTGAATTCCTTTCCTTGAATCTAGGTTAGTTATAGCAGATTTTCGTGGGTTTGTTAAGTCCTTGAAGCCACTATGCGAATACTTGGATGACCCAGTTAACAATCGCGTAGGCTATAAATGCTAAAATCAGCCCAACAACAGAGTAGACAATCGTATTTTTTGCTTTTGTAATCTTACTTGGGTCACCGGATGAAATGGCGTACAAAATACCGCCGACGATAATCATCACTACCGCAAGGAGACCTACGATATAGAGGAGGACGTTAATTATCGTCTTTACAAGATCGTTAGCACTGTCATCCTGGCTCTTACATACTTCGTTATCGGTGTTGTTCGCACATTGTGACCCAAGAGGATCAAGCGCGTAACTTGGCGTGGCTGGCACGAGGGCTACAACCCCTGCAATCGCTATAAATAACGATACTACCGCTGTTTTGATTAGTTTCATGATGTGAATCTCCCTGCTACAAAGCCTGTTATTATAAACGCCACCAGAACGAGAATCAGTCCGACTATAGCGTAGGTGATAAGGTTCTTCGCCTTCGTTACACGCCCTGGATCGCCCGAAGAAGTAATGTACATTATTCCCGATATGATAATCACGATAACAGCGATGATCGCCGCGATAAAGTATGCGAGGTTAAGGGCATTCGCTAACAGATCCTCACCCGACATATTCACAATACCTTTCACCCCGTTCGAAGAAGTAGTACCCGCCGAGCCGAAAAGGCCATTAAATATAAGGTTTACGATTGCGACCGAACCTAAACCGATAACAAGGCCGATAATAGCGTTCAATATCGTCTTGCGCCCTTTTTCGATCATCGAAGGGTTTGCGCCTCCTGTCATATATAGGAAACCTCCATAAAGAACGAAGAATGAGGCGATATAAATGATTACCACCAAGGCCATCTCTATGATATTCAGGACAATCTTCCAAATAAACTTAGATAGTCCATCCGGGTCATTCTCGTCAGGCCCTGCAATCTTACAGTCAGTTCCGCTTGCATTCGGGTTTTCAGTCATCCCCCTGTACCAAGGTGGGATACCGAGGAAGCGATTTTCACACGCTGCAGATGCCGTCGGGGTAATAGGGTTAAGTAACGCTAATACTGGCGAGGCGAAAGCAAAAGTAAATATAGTAGCAGCTAGTACGGTTCGAATCATTCGCTTCATATTAGAACACCCCTCCTGGAATAAGGAAGTTCAAAAGCCCCCACATAGCTGCGAACGCGACAACTCCTACGACAACGTTTACAAATATCGTCCTTGCTTTCTTAATCTGCTCCGGACTTCCACCAGCCGATGTATACAGTACCGCACCATAAACGATCCCAGCTAACGCAAGAACACCGACCCCAGCCGTCAATATATTAATAGTCGTTAATAAAAGGCTCCAGACACCGGTATTTTTTTCACCACCCGCGTCTACGTCGACATTATTGCAGGAAATAATCGCCGTATCTGTTTCACACCCTTTATTACCCGCTGCGAAAGTAGTGTAGGTAAGGGTAAGCGACAGGGTAAGGACACCGATAAGTAAGAGCCCCAGAATTGTTATTTTTCGTCTTGTTTGTATGGTATGCATAATTGTCTACAGCGTACAATATTTTACTCCGACAGGCAAGTGACCTAGACCCTAATATTGTCTATATGTTAAAATGCTTGTGTAACTATTGACTTTTTTACTTTAATAGTGTATAATTCAAATTAACAAACTTATTCGTGAGGTTTCAATCATCATGTTTTTGAAGTCAGCTATAGAATCAGGTGCATCATCAAGTGAAATAACGCGTCTGCGTGCCGGACGTTTCGCAACTATTGCGATGGGCGTGTCTGCCCTGACTGCCGTTCTTACAGGTTGTGGCGATAAAGCACCGATAGCGAACGAAACAGGTGCACCAGCACCGGTTGAAACTACTATCGAGGAGCCTGCCACGCCAGCACCGGTCGAAACACAAGTTCCTGAAAACACCCTCACTGATGAGCAATTGCTTGAAATTTCAGCTGCCTGTTTTGATGAGGCTGTAGCAGATCCTGAACTAACCAATGTGATTGCTGCTATGCCAGAAGAATGGGCACAATCTACTTACGACATGGCACAAAATGGATATTGTGAAACTGTCGTAGTTAATGTGGATGAGTGGCGCAAAATGAGCCGTTTTGAAGACCAGTAGTTAGCACGAAGCATAAGCATTGTACATCCCCTGTAATCGTATTATGATTATGGGGGATGTTTGCGTCTAATAAAAACCGAACAATAAAAGGAAATGGGAAACACCGTGTTCTTCTTGCGGTATTTTTTTTATTATCACTCGTTGGAAGTATTTTCTTAACAAATATCGCACCGGCTTCGACCGCAAATGCAGCTTCGTGCTCCGCATCGGAGCTCGCCCGTAATAAAGTTACCTACCAGACGACCAAAGGTTCAGGAACTATACTAGAGACTACCACTGGTAAAGAAACGAATGTTACACCGGGTGGTCGACAAACAACAACCTACAGCTGTGATGACATTCCTGACGGCGGTAGAAAAGTTACCTATAAGATCAAAGAAAACGATTCGCTAGAATACTTTTCTGAGGATTCACGCGGAACTATCAGTTCAGGCACAAGCCATACCGTCTGTACGGATGTATTAAAGCTTGATAAGAGGCTTGTCGACTCAGACAAGGGAAAGACCGTTAAGGCAAAGCTTCAAATAAAGCAGATTGACGGTATGGGGCGTGCCGGTAAATGTACTAATGACGGAGATGCAAAGACCGTTAACGTTGAAGTAGGGGGGCAAGCAACGACCTGTGGCTCCGCTAGTTACATATATAGAGGGTCAACGATTAGCCGATCCGCGAACGACTGTAGTAGCGGTACAACAACTGACATATATTCTGTCGATAGTAGTGACCCGAAGCTTTTCAAATTGCGTTCAGGTACAGACCCAAGGAGTGGCGGGCCGATTTGTGGCGGTAATAGCAATGGGGATATAACCCTTAGTAAAGTGCCTGGTGACGGTGATACAACCGTAAATGGTTCGTTTCAAGACTTAAAGGCTCGTACTGGTGGGCGAGGGCAATGTGAAAACGTAGGTGAACCACAGCGTATATCGGTAAAGGTTCTTTCAGACGACTGTAGTGCGACAGGTGATTTAGCTTCCATTTGTAGTCAGTATGCTGATGCCAAATGTGCCCCCCAGGCAAATCTAGGTGAAGCTGCGGAGCTATCTTGCCGCAAAAGTGCAGTAGACGCGTTCAAAGCTGCATACGCAGAATGTTCAGCCGCAAACGACCAGAACAGGTCAGGCCTCCTTGATTGTATGAAAGGAAGGACGCCCGAAGTAGAGGCAGCCCTCGAAGCTGCGAAATCGACCGAACCCGACGAAACGACATCCTGTGCAATTGACGGGATAGGTTGGATCGTTTGTCCAGTGGTTAACTTCCTTGCGTCTATCGCCGACGCGTCTTTCGATTTTCTGGCAGATAGCTTTCTCAAAACCGATCCAAAGGTATTCAATACCTCCGAGCCCGTATACGAAGCATGGTCTGGCATTAGAAATGTCGCCAATATCGTTTTCGTAATCATTTTTATCATTATTATTTTCTCGCAACTAACCGGGTTGGGTGTATCTAACTACGGAGTAAAGAAAATGTTACCTCGCCTAATTATTGCAGCTATCCTTATGAATATTTCATTCTTTATAACTCAGCTGATGATTGACATATCCAATATCCTCGGTTACTCGCTTAAGGATTTTTTCAATGGACTTTCAGTAACGGACGAGTCTAATGGTGCAACAAATGCATTTGCAACAGGTGAAGGATTTGCAGGCCTTGCTGGGTCCATCCTAGCTTGGTCGGCTGGTGGTGTTGCCATCTACGCTTTACTTTCAACTTTTATCCCTGTACTTTTAGCTGCAGTTATCGCTCTGGTTATCATTCTATTTATCCTTGTCGCACGACAAGCACTGATAATCCTTTTGGTCGTGCTCGCACCACTTGCTTTCGTAGCCTTTCTACTACCCAATACAGAAAAATTCTTTAAGCAATGGCGACAAATGCTTACTGCACTACTACTCGTTTTTCCTCTTATAGCTATAGTGTATGGGGCGTCAAACCTCGCCTCGAGAATATTAAGTTATTCCTTTACATCCTCTGATGACTCAGTTGACACGAACTGGTTTGGACAAATAATTAGTGCAGCATTGCTTGTATTACCATTATTAGCAGTTCCAATATTGTTAAAGAAGTCACTTGATGGCATTCCTATGCTCGGGCAGATGGCCAACAGGTGGAGCGGCAAAGCAAATTCCAGGATTGGCGCTTCGGCAAAAGATTCTTACAGAGGAAGTCTTTTTGGACGAGGACGTGCAATCCGTAAGCAGGCCAAAGAGAACTTTAGGGCTCAGAAGTTTGCTCGACGTATCACCGACCGGCCTGACGAAAAGGGCTTCAAGCGTATGGATAGTATTCTTTCAGGTGCCGTTGCCGGCGGTCTTCCACCTATCACGAAACAAGGAAAAGCAGCTCGACAAGCAGTTGACAGAGCGGCACTTGCGACTGCTGATAAAGCAAATGTAGAAGAGGTTCAGGCCGCTGCAATCAATTTGGACAGGTTAAAGATAACTCAAGCAGAAGCACGTGTGCTCGCTAGTGGTGGTAAGGTGAAGGGAATAGATGGTAAGACCGATGTTGCTGCCCGTAGCGCTGCTATACAGCGTGTCGTTTCATCCAACGATGTAAAGGGAATGAACGAACTATGGGATGCTTCAAAGAGTTGGTCAGGATCTGACGGCGACAAATTACGATCTACACTTGCCCGCAGCCTTGAATCCTCAGGGGCTCGACCTGCTTACTACGGCGCCGGTGCACTCGCAAGCTTGAAATTAAACGAACATAAAACCGCAAAGGAAACTATCACTAGCGCACTCCAAGCTGGAGCTTACTCTCCTGAGAAAATTGCTAAAGCCGATAAAGATGAGCTCCATATCGTATCTGAAATTGCACACAGTAAATCAGATAAGACAAGCACCGATTACGACCCGACGTTCCTTGCCATCCATCAACGCCTCGTAAACGATGCGCATAAGGCACTTACAGACCCTGAGTTATCGCTTTCACTAGGTAAGAACCGTGATAATGTTGTCCATATACGTGACAATACAACTCCTCCGACACCGCTACCATAATAATTGATATACTAGATACAAATGGCAACCTATAAAGTCCCCCAAGATGTTGAAGCTGATGACAAACTCATCGGTCCGTTCAGCTTCCGCCAGTTCATCTACCTGATTATCGTCGCTATGTTTGGGCTGGCAGCCTGGGGGTTAGCACAGCTGTTCGTCGGACTGGTCGTTATCCCTTTGCCATTTATCATATTTTTCGGTGCGCTCGCGCTTCCATTACGAAAAGACCAGCCAATGGAAATATATATGGCAGCAATGGTTTCATATTACTTGAAACCACATCGTCGACTTTGGGACCCGGAAGGGGTGGAGACGACTATTGAAATTTCCGCACCTAAGACCGTCGAGGTTCGTCGTACTAAGGATTTGTCGCAAGTTGAAGCGGAACAACGCTTAAGTTACCTAGCGAACATTGTCGACACCCAAGGTTGGGCAATACGCGGTACCGGTGGCGCCATGGGAACTGCCATGAACAATGACGCGTATCTAGAGGCTCAAGGTGCTGAAGACGTACTGGATAATAACACTTCGATTGCCCGCAACTTCGATCAGATGATGACACAAAGCACCGCAAGGGTGCGACAGGAAGCACGCGAGCAAATGATACTCGCAACAAGTGTTACTGAAGCCACCCCTGTAGCTCCAATCGTCAGCACTCAGCCGGTTTATACGGCGCCGCAACCGCAATACCAAGCAGGTCCGTCTCAACCCCTAGTAAACCCCCTACAGCCTACTCCGCAGCCTACACAACAAGTACAATACACGGCGCAACCACTACCACAGCCGACCACTCAATTTATTCCGCCGGCACCTCAAGTAGCGCCTCAACAAGCAAGTCAACCGCTCCCTGAGCCTCATTTCAACCCGTACCCGGAAATCCACCAATCTGTCATTCAACCATTAGGGGATACACAACACCAGGCGGAAAATAACTCGCCAGAACCAGTTCAACCGGAGTTAATTATTCCGACGGAACTGAAAAAAGACGAAACTCCGCCAACCACTAGCGATTCAGAGCTAAGAGCTGGTATAATGAACCTTGCAAATAACTCTGAAGATTTATCTATCGAGACGATCGCGCACGAGGCTCAACGGTTAAAGAAAAAGGCCGAGGAAGAGTCCGAAGAAGTTGTCATCTCATTACGATAAACACATCACTTAAGGGAGTGGGACACGCGAGGGTATGCCGCCGAATAATTCTCCATTCAATCAAACTCCAACTCCTGGAGTTCCTCAAGGCATGCCCGTTCAGCAATATCCCGTTCCTGGCCAGCCGGTCGTTGGTCAACCAGCACCCGTAGCCGCTCCAGGTCAACAAGGCCCAGGACCAATCGGCTCCGAGGCGCCAGCTAAACAAGCACCAAAGAACCCTAATTCTACACAAAGCACACTTCAGTTATCTGAACTCCGTGACAGCATGGTCATTATGAACGACGGTTCTTTCCGCGCGGTAGTTGCTTGTAAATCTATCAACTTCGACCTCATGAGTGATCGTGAAAGGGAAGGGGTAGAGTATAGCTACCAGAACTTCCTGAATTCTCTTAACTTTCCGGTCCAAATTCTTATTCGTTCACAGCGCGTCGATATTGGTCCATATATAGATAAGCTCGTTGACATTCGTCGCTCACAAGACAATATGCTCCTGGGGGTACTTATGGATGATTACATCAACTTCATCGACGTACTTGCCCAAGAAGCAAACATTATGGAAAAAAGCTTCTATATCGTCGTTCCGTACTTCCCTAAGGGCGATGCGGCAAACCTTGTTGAACAGGGGAAGGGGTTCTTCGGTAAGCTTTTTGCCCGACCTCAGAACGTCGTGACACATATTGATGCGGCCACATACCAAAAAGCGAAAGACGAGATTAAAAACAGGGTAGACACCGTCATCGCCGGTATGTTTCAGATGGGCGTACAGAGTGTCCAATTAGATACGAAGTCGCTTGGTGAGCTGTACTACAACTACTACAACCCTGATACCGCCTTGCGTCAGCCGCTCGGCAACTTTGATAACGTGGCGACGACATTCGTGCGTAAAGCACCTGGTCAAGCGCCGGCAGGAGGGCAACAATAATGGCAAAGCAAACCGCAGCCGATATCGCTGCCGAACAGCGCGCACGGGAGCAAGCTGAAGTAGAACAAGCGTTTCTTAAGGGTGTCTCTACCCTAAGGGACCTCATTGCACCAAGCAGTATCGAAATCCACGCATCACACTTCCGACTTGGCACGAAGTATGGGCGAACTATTTATGTATACGGGTATCCACGTCAGATTTATACGGGGTGGTTAAGCTCCCTTATCAATATCGATGAGGTGCTCGATGTCAGTATGTACATCTATCCGGTTGAAAGCCAGGTTGTCCTTAATAACCTTCGTAAGAAGGTGACCCAACTTGAGGCATCGAACTCCATCAACACGGAAAAGGGAAGGGTTCGCGACCCGGCACTTGAAGCTGCTATTAATGACGCAGAAGAGCTTCGTGATCAGATTCAGGTCGGTGCGGAGCGGTTCTTCCGATTCGGTCTGTATGTCACCCTCTGGGCAGACAGTATGGACGAACTTAACTTCATGCAACAGAAGATCGAGACTATCTTCGGCCAGCAGATGGTATTCAGCAAGGTCGCCTCATCTCAACAAGAACAAGGGTTAAACAGTAGCGTTCCGCAAATGTCAGACCAGCTTCAGATTCGCCGTAACATGAACACCGGGGCTATTAGCACGAGTTTCCCGTTCACTAGCGCTGACCTTACTGACAATACCGGCATCCTTTATGGTATCAATATGCACAACAACGGGCTTGTCATCTTTGACCGATTCAAACTTGAAAACGCAAACATGGCCGTATTTGCTAAGTCCGGTGCCGGTAAGTCCTTCACCGTGAAGCTTGAAGCGCTTCGGAGCATGATGCTAGGGGCAGAGGTACTTATCATCGACCCTGAAAACGAATATCAGAAGTTAGCAGATGCTGTCGGTGGTGCCTATATTCGTCTCAGTCTTAACTCGAATACCCGTATTAACCCTTTTGACCTACCAAGGGTGATCGATAGTGATGAAGCAGATGATGCACTGCGCGCAAACCTCGTCACACTACACGGGCTTTTCCGCCTTATGCTCGGTGGTTCGCAGGTAACCACCACGGGTATGGCGACCGCAGCCCTGACGCCGTCAGAGGAAGCGGACCTTGACCAGGCATTGATCGACACCTATGCGCGTGTAGGTATCACCAGCGACCCGCTGACCCATAATTCACCACCACCGACTATCACCGACTTATACGACACACTGCTACATATGGGCGGGAGCGGACCTTCGCTCGCACAACGACTCCGTAAATACACGACAGGTACTTTCGCCGGTATTTTCAGCCAGCAGTCGAATATTGATATCAACAACCCTATGGTTGTATTCAATATCCGCGACCTTGAAGATGAGCTTCGCCCTGTTGCGATGTATATCGTCCTCAGTCACATCTGGAACATTACCCGCACCAACCAGCGTAAGCGTATGCTGATCGTCGACGAAGCATGGCAGCTCATGAAATATGACGACTCCGCTAATTTTCTTTTCAGCCTTGCGAAGCGTGCCCGTAAATACTACTTAGGCCTTACGACGATCACGCAGGACGTTGAAGACTTCATGAGTAGTAAGATGGGTCGGGCAATCGTATCTAACACCTCCATGCAACTTCTACTAAAACAATCGTCCAGTGCTGTCGACGTACTTTCGGATGTATTCAAGCTTACGGAAGAGGAAAAGAAGCGCCTGTCTAACTTCCCGATTGGACAAGGATTGTTCTTCGCCGGACAGAGCCATGTGCACATTCAGATCCAAGCCAGTCCAACCGAACAACAGCTCATTACCACAAACCCACAAGCCCTTGTTCAGCAAGCCTCAACAGAGGCGCAAAACGGCTGAATTGGCGTATAATAGAAGCTGATCATGCCAACCCCAACACTCACAAACGGTAACGGACAAAAAGAAGACAATCCTGGACAACAGGATTGGAACAACCGTACAGAAAACGGTCTTTATCAGAGTGAGCGTCAGGGAACTGCCGGTACGGATAGTGCGTTTCAAGATATCGCCGATAACTACGACCGAGACGCCGACCCTTCACAGGAAAATGCGAACATTGAAAAGCTGAACGCAGCCGAACAAGAAGGAGCACCCGAAGGAGGGTGGCAAAATAACACGAGCGGTAGTAACGGTGGCGACTCCCAAAAACCTACTTTACGCGACAGGGCGTTGAAACTCGTAAAAAAGCGCGGGGGAGTCATTGGTATCATCGGTGGCTTAGGTGTTGGAGGTATACTTATTGCTTCTTTTCTAGCGCCCTCTAGTTTACTTGTAAATCTTATGGAAAACCTGATAGAGACGAACGATTCGGCTTCAACTTCCATGCAACAACGGTTTATGCGCGTGTTCGGATTCGCGACAGGTGGGGATCCGATCTGTGCGAATGTGAGCAACAGTAAGAATATGAAATGTAAGATGGGCCGTATTTCAAATAAAGCCTTAGATCAGCTCTCGAAGAAGGGCGTCACTCCGATATTTGATGATGATGTACAGAACAAGGATACGAAAAAAGGGTACCCTTCGAGAAATCCCAAGGGGTATACGGTCGACCTCGGAAACGGACAGACCGCTAATGTAAATGCGAATGACTTACCGGGATTCCTAGCAAAAAACCCTAAAGTCGCCGCTAAGGTGCTTGGGACAAGTGGGGCTTTCAATTTAAGGGTAAAAGCGTGGACAGGGAAGTATTTATCTAAGAAACTACTTGGACCTATGGGCTTAAAGAAAAACGGTGGACTAGCCGATGGCGAGCATGAAAATGCAAACGGCGGAAGCCGAGCCAATGCGACACTCGCAAAGTTACGAGCTAAGATACCAGGACTCGAAAAACTAAGTGGCGCCAAAGAAGCAGTAACTAAGAAGATAGATGGACACCTTGGAAAAGCAAAGAAGGGAGGTATGGCGTATACTTTGACGGTCGCAGGATGTGTCGCCGTGAAAGCACCAGGATACATTGCCGCTGGAGTCGCTGCCATACAGTTAGCGCAGATTATCGGTATCGCACACGACACCATCCTTTCACCAGGTTCTAAGCTCAAAGCTACTGCGGTCGAAGGTGACAAAGGTATTACGAACGAAGATGTCGATGCTATAGGAAGCCTTCTTACTGAGCGTACGCCAAATGAGAGTGATGGAGAATTAGCATCAGCACTAGATTCACCGCTCCTTCTTATGGCTCTTGGCATCAATAAAAACAAAGCGACAGTTTCAAAAGACTATACTCCCGGATATAGTGTCCTAACAAGTAAAGAAGTACGAGCGGCTCAGCAGGCTGATGCCAGCACTGAGGCTGCCTGTAATGTTATTATGAGCCCGGCTGCTATGTGGGCAGCATTCGCTGTCGATTCCGCTGTAACTGTAGCGTTATCTGCGACTGTCGTTGGTGGGTTGGCGAAGCTTGTTGCTGGCTGGGCGGTATCGGAAGTTATCGCTGGTGTAACCAAGACTGTCCTTGGGGCGGCCGCTGACCAGGCTATTACAGACCTCGCGAAAAATGACAAGCTTCCTACCGCATCAGGTAAAGCATTGGGTGATGTATTAGGTATCTCAGCTATGTCCTTCTTCTCATCAGGGGGAATGGCACGTAACCTTCCGGTACTGAAACGCTCCCAGCTTGCCGGATACACGGCCGTTAAACAAGAAGTAACCGATTTCGAACGTCAGATGGCCGTTGCGTCATTAAGTCCATTCGACGTGTCGAGTAAATACACGTTCCTTGGCAGTATCGTGAATAAGACCCAGATGGCGATGATAGCTAATAGAAGTAGTATATCGCCACTCTCAATATTGTCATCATTACCGAGCCTTGCGCTCCCGAACTCACTTAATGCTGCGGCAGCAGCTGAACAGGACGCGGCACTTTGTGGCTATGCTGGCGACTTCTTCTTATCGGCGACTAACCCTGATGATTCTCCAGCTATCAATGCTGCAGGGCTTCCGTGTACCGGCCTGACATCAGACCAAGCCGCCATGTCCACAGGCGAAGCAATCACGTTAATACAAGACGAAGGATGGCTTGATGAATCAAAGACTATTAAAGATAGTGATACAATCGACGATCTCGTAGCAAGTGGATATATTAAAGCTGACACGCCGCTTCACGACTTCATCACTACTTGTGGTGACGCGACAACCGGTGATTACCTATTCAACGCCGCCGGATGTACTGTCAGTTCGAATGTCGGCGACCCTTCACTAAGTAGTAATATTGGTGACTACTGTACTACAGGTACTGAGGATTCTGAAGGTGTGTGTGTAAGCGATGGTGGGTATGATGGCGGTGAAGCGGTTGAAGGAGTGAAGAACCCTCGCGCATTAATAGCGATGTCCGTATTCCTTCTCGACTATCAATCAATTCAGTCTATAAATGGAGAAGACGAGGGCACTGCTGGTTCTGTGACCGAACCTGCCGACATCAGTTTCGACCCTACGAAGCTTTATGAAAGTTCAGTCGATATTGGCTGTGCAACAGGAACTGAAGATAGGGGAACGGACACTGCTTATATGAATGGGCAGCCATTCGAGATCCGCCTTTGCGCACTTCCTAATACCGATGAACCAAGCCGGGAAGGTGGCGTAGGTGTCGTGAATTCCCGAGTATCCGGAGCGGCGTATGCGATGATGGAAAAGATGAAAACCGACTTAGGCATGGAACGGATTCCACTCGGTGACTCCTTCCGTACGATGGCTCAACAAGAAGAGGCTAAGCGTATTTACGGAGGGCAAGCTGCCGACCCTGGATACTCGAACCACCAATCAGGTATCGCTTTCGACTTTGAGTACACGAACGCATACTGCGTACACAGGATGGGTATTACCTCATGCCCGGCTAGTCCGATATGGAGTTGGTTAAATACGAATGCTGCCACCTACGGCTTTAAACAACTTCAAAGTGAATGGTGGCACTGGAACCCTTAGGTATAATTGAAAAAGAATATGAAATATACGAAGAAAACAGTACCGATCTGGAAGAGAATCACTCTTTTTGTATTCTCATTCGCTTTAATAGCATTCCTTATACCCCCACAACCCGTTGCAGCCCAAGAATGTGACGAGTTATTCTATTCAAGTAATGATGTAATTTTCTTCAACCCCTGTGAGGAGTTCTGTTCAGTAAGCGCAGAAACAGCAGCCAACTTATCTGGGTCTAATAACGCCGAGAAAATCTGGAATTACTATGCCGGAAAGGGCCTCACACCAGTTGCTGTGGCTGGTATTATGGGCAACTTTAACCAAGAAAGTACACTTGACCCTGCCGTAAAGCAGAATCACACAACAAAAGCGCTTCCTATTACTGGCGATGGGGTGACAGGGTATGGCCTCGCACAGTGGACGTATATCACTCGCCAGGCGATGCTCTTTGCAAAGATCAACGAAGCAGGGCTTGCGCAGTACCTAGGTGAAGGCTGGGGTGCTTCTGAAGTAAACAAATCTATGCCACCAGAGGATCACGATAAACTTTTACAACTAGAACTTGATTTCTCGTGGGAGGGCGATTCCACAAAGATCAGTGAGTTGAAAGATCAGTTGAATGCGACAACAAGTGTGGAAGGGAATGGCGGTTCAACGGTTATATTCCATAATACGTACGAGAACTCAAGCGACGACGCAAGCCAGATTGAAGAGCGTGTCGCCGATGCCCGCGCGTTCCTCGAGAAGTATGGTGGCGGTACAAGCGGCGCCGAACCAGGACAGGCAGCTTGCGGTGCGGCTGGTGCACTTGGTGGGGTTAAGTCTATCGATGACGGTATAGCATGGGCTCGAAAGTATGTGTCCGATACTAAGATGGAGTATGGCGCGGGGGGGAGTGAGGTTGACAAGACTCTCAATTGGGATGGTGGATCATACAAAGTGATTTATAACTTTGGACATTCAGGAGGTGACTGTTGGGGCGGGGCAGACTGCGGCCAGTGTGTGGCGATGAGTGGTTGGTTTGTACTGAATCAAACGGCTGATGAACAGTTTTTGAGTAATAACGGTGGATTTATCGTCGATAATTATCAATCAGCTGGTCTACCTACAGGGACCGAACCACGGCCATGGTCTATCTTCAGCGCCAAGAGCACTTCAGAGAAGTACGGTAACGCTGGTCATACCGGAGTAGTATTAGGGGTTCTAGATAACGGTGATGTCATTACTGCTGAGGTAAACTTTGACGGCGATGGTTCGGTTGGTATATGGCAGGGAAACCTACAGAATCGTTACGCTGGTGTAGAGCTTGAATTTGCATATTTCGACGATAGATTAAGTGGCGACGCCGCGAAAGTGAGTAACTAATGAATATATCACAACATGGGAAGCGGATCATTTTCTTTATTGTTACGTTTTTATTGTTAATTATAGTTGTTATATCCGTTCTTGTATTCATGCAATCAAACAACAAGTCCACCCCTCAGGTTCAAATTACAAATCTTGATTCGTGTTCGGAAAATATGAAAGTATCCCTAGAAGATCTAATGAATACGACAGTATACCGCTATATAGAGGCGGCAAATAACCACAATAACAAAGAAACAGCTCGTGATTACTCGGCAGAAATCAGGGAAGGGAGTTGCCAAGAAGATACCATCCAAACAAAAGGAACAAATGGTAGCTTTGATATAAAAGAGACTACAGTGATTCTTGATATTCCTGACGCAAAACAGTCGTGGGAAATGATTTATCACTGGCAAACCGAAAACGAAGAGAGGGGTACAGACCTAGGGACTGTCGCTACGCTAAATTGCTTGCCTATAGAAAAACTTAAATATGGAGATTTCGATTGCGATAGCGTGGTGAGTTTAATGAAATATGGCACCGCTAAATCCGATCCGATTCTTCAATATATGCCCTATACTGGTGCTGGCTTCAACTTAACATACAATCCTGACACCAGAGAAGTCGCAGCAGAAATCACCCTTAGGGGTTCCCAGATGAACAATGAAGAATTAAAAACAAACCTTCGTGCGCAGGTCGAATATTGGTTCACGAAACGAAACCTAGATATGACGACTTATACTGTGACATATAGTTACACTAATTTGGACGAGACAGGAAATACACTTCCTCCTGACTACGTACACTACGGTGATTAGCCGAGTTTTATATGATATAGATCATCTCCGGCATTACTTGTTGCTGAAGTAATAATAATCTGATGACCTTTTAATTGACTTGTTAAAAGTTTCTGGCGCGAAGCGTCTAGTTCAGAAAATACATCGTCCAGGAGGATAATAGGTACTTTACCTGTAAGCTGTTCGATAATAGCCACTTCCAGAAACTTCAACGCTAAGACGATAGTACGCGCCTCACCACGGGATGCCGTCGAAAGGGCAGGGGAGGTATTGATACTAAAAAGTACATCGTGACGGTGCGGACCCACAGAAGTGTTGCCTAAATACCGGTCTTTTTGCAATGAAGCATGAAGTTCATGTAAGAGTTTCTGCTTTACATCACCCACGAACGTATGAGAGTAATGGATCGATACATCATCATGCGTTCCGGATATCTCTTGATATAACGACGCAAGGTCTCGATTTATCTGCTCTATGAACGCTATGCGCTGCTCAATAATATACGTACCGTGCTCCGCTAAGGCAACATTCCATGCGAATAGTTGATCATCCGCCATATAAGCGTGTTTCAGGAGGTTATTACGCTGTTTTAGGGCACGTTCGTACTTTCGTAGTGTCGGCCCGTAGAGCGGATTTAATTGACCTATGAAACGATCGATAAACTGGCGGCGTCTGCTTGGTGAGCCGTGGAGTAACCGTAAATCTTCCGGCTCGAATAGCACGACTGGATATTTATACTTCGCAGGTATTCGTGCGGTCGTCTTTTCATCAATGATGAATTGTTTACGACTTACTGTTTTCTGCGGATCATATTTTACCGTCCTGCGGGACTCATCTTCAAAATCGATATCAATCCGCCACCAAGGCTGTTCCTTCTGTAGTATATCCGCATCGCTTCCCCTGAAAGAACTCCCTTGAAGGGATATATAGATCGCCTCCAATAGACTCGTCTTACCACTTCCATTAGCGCCCGTCAGAATCGTTACCTCAGGAGAAAAGGAAACGACATACGCTGCATGGGAGCGTATATTATTTACCTGTAGTTTACGGATTGAGGTCACGCCTCGGATATCCTTAGCTCTTCAACGGCATGATGACGTGGTAATAGTTTGTATCCTTAGTGGTGGATTTGATAATACAAGGGGAAAGCTTACCGCTGAAGCTGAATGATATTGTGTCAGCGTCAACCACGTTCAGCGCCTCGGAGAGATACCGGGAATTCAGGGTGACTTGGCCTTCACCGGTTACCTCCGCATCAAGTTCCGAGGTGTTCTCGCCGAGCTCTGAGGCGATAGAGTGGAGTGAGACTGTTTTCTTATCACTATCTACGGTTACTGTGACGCTCCCGCCAGATTCGCGGGCGAATAAACCGGCAACCTTCGTTACTCGCGTGAACTCCGATTTATTCATCGTCGCCACAATATCCGAAGTAGCAGGAATCAGCTGCCTGTAATCAGGGAAGTTACCATCGATAAGGCGGCTAATAACCTCTGCTTCATTAATTCGGAACCGTACCTGCGACTCGTCAAAGAGTACATCAATCGTATCCACCCCTTCGGTAATAGTACGAAGTACTTCCTGAAGTGTTTGGGTAGGAATAATTGCTGACACTTCGCTCTTTGTCTCAACGAGGCGGCGCTCCGAAAGGCGATACCCATCTGTTGCCGCTAGGTATATCCATCCTTCATGAGAATGCCAATACACTCCTGTAAGAACGGGCCGGGTCGAATCACCGCTCGCAGTGATGATTGTCTGGGATACCGCTTGTTTAAATTCTTCAATATTAATTGAATACGATACCGAACTCTCTTCGTTTATAGTCGGGAGTTCTGGGAAATCATCGGCAATAACACCATTAATGATCGAGTGGTATTTTCCACTTGTTATGTGGATATTCTCACCGACTACTTTCAGTTCGATAGCTCCCTTAGGGAGGCTGCTAACAAACTCAGAGATAAGACGGGCAGGGATAGTAATTGCACCTGGTTTTACAATCTTTGCCCCGATATATTGAGTTGTAGCAATCTCTAGGTTTGTTGCTGCGACAAGTAGCCTGTTGCCATCTGTCCGTAATAGGATGTTACTGAGGATAGGAAGTTGAGTCTTTGTACTAGCTACTCGACCTACGGCCGATAGTGCGCGAGCGAAATTTTCTTGAGTAACTGAAAGTTCCATTATTATAATCCTTTCTTATTTTTCTTTCGCTTTGTTAATAGTAGGTGCTGTGGATACTGTGTATAAACGGTCCATTAACAGATGTGAAATTGGTAAAAATAGTGTGTAAAGAAGCGGTGTAAAACTGTTGGAAATGTGGGTGAAAAAAGAGGGTTTTACACGGGAAGTAGGGGTATTAATAGTACTATATACACCCCCTGTGTACAGATCTTCACTAGATATACCTAGCGGTTTACCCACAGTGTACACATTTTTTACCCAGGTTATAGATAAGGTATTAAGCATAAAGGCGCTCCCGTATAGCGTTTACTTGTTCGCGAATAACAAAATCAAGCTTGATAGCTTTTTCAATCTTTTCAACCGAGTGAATGGCGGTCGTGTGGTCTTTTCGACCAAGCTCACCGGCAATTTTCGGAAAGCTTAGATGAAGCTCGCTTCTTAGTAGATACATGGCGATTTGGCGAGGGGTAACAATATGCTTGTCCCGCTTGTTACCGCAAATTTCCTCGACTTTCAGCTGAAAGTGCTTCGCTGTCTTGTCGATGATCTGTTTGCTTGTAAGGTGCTGTGGCCGGGATTGGCGAGCGTTACCGAGGAGCCCCTCGGCCGTTGAAACGTCCGGTTCAACATGGTGAAGCTCTGCGTATGCGAGGAGTTGGTTTAATGCGCCTTCAAGCTCACGGATATTAGTTTTGATATTTGTTGCTAAAAACTCAACAGTTTCGTTATTGAGCGTTACGCCTGATAATCCTGCCTTCGCATTGATGATCGCGCAGCGAGTTTCGAAATCAGGCATCTGGATATCGATAGTCATACCCATTTCGAATCGACTTCGTAGACGCTCGGTAAGGGTAGGGATACTCTTTGGTGGTTTATCGCTACTGATAATGATTTGCTTATTGTTCTGGTGAAGGAAGTTAAAAGTATGGAAGAATTCTTCCTGGGTCTTCTCTTTATTGGCAATAAACTGCATATCGTCAACAATGAGAACATCTACATTTCGGTACTTATCTGAAAAGCCTTTTTTCTTAAACCGGATATGATCAAGGAACTCGTTTACGAATGTTTCGGAACTTACATATAGTACTCGAGCATCTGCATTCGATTTCACTATCTCGTTACCGATGGCTTGCATAAGGTGCGTTTTACCAAGCCCGACACCACCGTAGAAATAAATAGGGTTGTACTTATTCCCAGGGTTAGCTGCTGCAGCCTGGCTGACAGAGTAAGCGAGGTCATTACTGGAACCGACGATAAAGTTATCGAAAGTGTAGCGAGGGTTAAGATTTCCCCTTGCAGCTAATGGTGATGGGGCAGGGGAGAAAGATTGTGTGACACTGGCAGGACTTGCTGCGGAAGTGTTTGAGATGAGTGATTCGACACTTGGAGTAGTAGTTTCTCGGCTGATGCGAGGTTTCTTTCCTCCGGAGGGGATTGAAAAAGTAAGGGTAGGGGAAGTGACACCATTCTTATCGAGGAGTTCACGGATCATATCGTTGAACTTCGTTTCGAACTGCTTCTTTATGAAAACGTTCGGTACTTCGAAAACTGCTTCGTTCTCGTCGTAGTATAGCAGCTTCGTGTTCGCCCAATAGACAGTGAAATTCGGGGTAGAGACAGAAAGCTCTACTTCTCCGAGTACACTATGCCAGAGTGCGTGTGCGTCTTTTTGCATTATTTCCCCTTAACCCACATGAACTTTTTGAATTATTACTACCCATAACTATACGGTAAAAAGGGGGTTTTCCACAACCATAAATAGATTAGGAAAAAATAGGTGAGTACGGGAGTGAAGTTTTGCACAGTTTACATTTACCTCTGTTAAGTTGTGGATAAGTAGGGAAGAGTTGGGGATATATTTTATATATTGGCTCACTATTTTCATAAAAAGCAAGTCCAGGAATTGATTTTAAGAGGTGAATACGGTATACTACTTCAGATATGCCAAAACGAACTTACCAGCCACACACCCGTCACCGCGCCCGTACTCATGGGTTCCGCGCTCGTGTGTCATCTAAGACGGGTCGCCTCGTATTGAAGCGCCGCCGCCTTAAAGGACGCGCTCGCCTGACGGTCTAAATAAAATACCCCGCTTTACCCGCGGGGTATTTTTTACGGTATACTATAGTCAGATATGATTTCCTCTTTATTCCGATTTCATGGCCACGGCAGCCTTCGCTATGTGTACGCGAACGGTAAAGCAGCGCGTTCACAATTATTTACGGTCAAATATGTTCCTAATACAAGACGCCGTAACCCTCGGTTCTCCGTCGTTGTGAGTAAAAAGGTTATAAAGTCGGCAGTCGGAAGGAATCGTATTCGCCGCCGCATGTACGAATATCTTCGCGTTAATATGGAACGGCTGAATGCAGTATACGATGTTGTCATTATCTGCACCTCGGCTGAACTACGGACACTCCCCTATGCTCAGTTAGGCGAGCAACTCACTCAGCTGTTTGAAAAAGCAGACCTGTATTCGTAGCCTGAAAACTGGTATACTATACACTAGTAAATCTGTGAGGCAGCCCTGTGAATATCTTTGAACTTGTTATCGTACAACCTATTTTTAACCTACTACTTGCTATTTATAGCGTCGTGCCGTGGGCTGATTTCGGTATAGCAGTTATTATATTTACCATCTTCGTACGGTTCGCCATGTGGCCGCTTGTCGTGAAGCAACTCCATCAAGTAAAGGCTATGCGTAAGTTGCAACCAGAGCTTGCTCGTATTAAGAAAGCAAGTAAGGGCAATCGCCAGGCGGAAAGCCTTCAGATGCTCGAGCTATATAAAAAACATGAGGTCAAACCGTTCCGTTCGATTCTCATCCTCCTTATACAGCTTCCTATCTTCATCGCCCTTTTCCAGGTGATTCAGATCTTCACGACTCACCGTGACCAAATCGCCGAATTCACTTATGGCTTTATGCAAGGTATTCCGGCTGTAGACGCACTTCTTAAGAATCCAGAGAGTTTCAACCATATGTTCCTTGGATTTGTAGATATAACAAGCCACGCTATCACCGAGAACGGTATCGTTTGGCCACTCGTAGTCCTTGCGGTCCTCGCGGCGTATACGCAGTATATTATTTCTAAGCAAACCTCACCTCAGACGACAAGTAAGAAACGCCTCCGTGACGTACTTGCGGAAGCTGGCGAAGGGAAGCAGCCCGACCAAGCAGAGCTTAACGCCGTCATGATGGGAAAGATGATCAAGTTCCTCCCCTTCCTTATGTTCTTTATTATGCTAAGTCTGCCTGGTGCACTCGGTCTTTACTATGTGACTTCGAACGTTTTCGCCGCCATACAGCAGCATTACCTCCTCAAGAAAGATGCTAGGGAAATGGACGCACTAGCCGACCAGCAACTTAAGAAAAACGGTACTGGTAAGAAAGCGACCGCCAAAGCACGTGCTAAGGTTGCTCGTGAAGCGGAAGTACAAAAGACACATATTACTCGTATCACCGCTAAGGAAACACCTCGCAAGGGGGACGCATGAACCGAGAAGAGTCGATAGAATTCGCTCGTACTTACGTAGCGGACCTGCTGACCTTTTTTGAAGTGAACGTTGAGGTAACAGCCTCTTTAGAGGATGATGTAATCGAACTGTCGATCCCTTCTACTGATCTTAATAGCCTTCTTATTGGTCGTAATGCTGAAACGCTTCGGAGTTTGCAATTCCTCGTATCAACGGTCTTGCGTAATAAAAATGCAGCCTTAAACCGGGTAAACCTTGATATCGCTGACTACAAACGACAACGTGCCGATCGCCTAGCGGCAAAAGCTCGCGAGTGGATCGAGCAAGTACAGAAGACCGGTAATTCCCACGTTGAACTACTTAACGCGGCTGATCGACGGGTAGTGCATCAGGTTGCTACGGAATATTCTGATATAAAAACGTACTCCGAGGGTGACGGTCCTGAACGTCGAATCACGATTGCTCAAGCAAGTTCGTAATTTTCTTACCGTACTATTTCTTTAATGCGTTCATATAGACACTATGTGTCTCTTTTGCCATTTTTTTCCAAGAGTATTTCTTAATTTGTTTATACCCCGCCTTTGAGAGTCGTGTACGAAGGGCATCATCCGAGAGTACTTGAAAGATTGCCTCGGCTATATCGCTTGTATCTGTAGGGTTGAAATAGTGAGCGGCTTGCCCGTACACCTCTGGAAGACAGGTCGCATTGCTACTTACAACCGGGATGCCATAGCTCATCGCTTCAAGCCCCGGGAGGCCAAAACCTTCCATAAGTGAAGGAAAGACGTACGCCTGAGCGTGGGTGTAGAGCCAGGACAATTGTGTATCATTCACGAAATCCGTAAACAAAATATTTTCATACTGACGGTCTGTAAAGTATGCCTCGTTTTTCAATGCGGAGGCGTTTTTCTTACCGACAAGTACAAGCCCTAGGTCGGGGTATTTTGCGAGGAGGAGTTGATGGGCATCACCGAGTCGCTTGATGTTTTTATAATCTGATTGCTGGCCGACGTATAAGACGTATTTTTTAAAAGGAAGCTGGTATTTTTTCGGTACTGTCGCCGCTACATCTGATGCTTCGTAAATGACAGATATATTCTCCTCGATTACAGGGTAGAGCGCTTGAAGTTCTTTTTTGGTAAACTCGCTGATCGCGATTATATGATTAGCGTTTTGCGTGACACGCTTAAATACGTATTTACCAACTGCTTGCTTAGCGTGAAACACCAACCAGTTCTTATCTGAGTTGTAGGTCTTGAGAAGGGTGAGGTCATGGAATGTGGTGACCGATCGACCCTTGTAGGTAATGGGCTGTTGCGGCATACAGAAATGCACGAGGTCTGGTTTGAGTTTTTTCAGAAAGCGCTTGAAACCTGTTTGTTCGGCAAACGAGTAATTATCGAATTCCGCGACACGGACGGTGAAGTTTTTATTCCGTGGTTTCCAGAAATCCTTATCCTTTGCCCGAACTAAAATGGAATACTCGTTCGTCGTATCAACTTCTTGTAAATAGGTGACAAGCCGCTCTACATAGCGTCCGGTACTGGAGTTGATGATACGGGCATCGATAGCTATATGAGCCATCGGTTATTTTTCCTCTAACTTCTTGAAGACGAGGCGGGAATAAAGGAGATAATTCCAAACGAGCGATGCCACCGTAGCAATCAACTTGGCGATGAAGAGGTTGATTTCTTCATTCGGTACGTAAGGGGTTAGTAGATGAGTAACTACCCATATCACCAGAGGTTGAATTACCCACAAGCCGATGATTGTAACGATAAGAAAGGCGACGAACTGCTTCTTTGCATTTCCGGTCTTGTTCTTAAAAGTAAAAGATTTATTAACGAAGAAACTGACAATCATCGAAATACCCGTAGAGAGGTAATTCGCGACGAATTTATTCACCCCTAAACCGGTGAATAGGAAAAGAAGGACGAAATCAAGAAGCGTGTTACCACCCCCAACGATAACGAATCGTATTTTATCGCCGTGCTTTTTTAGGAGTTGTTCCATCGTGATATTCCTCGATTAAATATAGTGGTCGTTTTTTAGTCTCATTGAAGATGCGGCCGATGTATTCCCCGATGATTCCTAGCGAAAGAAGCTGTACACCACCAAGAAACAATATGACAGCAAGCGTCGATGGGTATCCAGCGAGTTCGTTACCAAAGAAGATAGTCTGGATAACAATCGCTAAGAGGTATACGAATGCGACAAGGGAAACGATACTCCCTACGACGGTAGAGATACGCAAAGGTGCGGTGGTGAACGAGGTGATACCGTCGATCGCCAAGTTTATCAACTTGAAGTAATTCCACTTGGTTTCACCAGCGGCACGGGGGTCACGATCATATAATATCTGTTTCTTATGGAACCCTACCCAGCTAAACATCGCTTTTGTATTACGCTGTGATTCACGGAATTGCTTCAATGCCTCAACAACACGTCGATCGAGAAGCCGGAAATCACCCGTATCTTTTTGAATAGGGATATTCGTCAGGCGCTGTAAGGTTTTGTAGTAAAGCGCTGACGTGGTTTTCTTCAGCCAGGTCTCGCCATCACGGGACTTACGCTTCGCGTAGACGTCGTCGTAGCCTTCTTCCCAGAGGTCAATCATTTTAGGGATCAATTCCGGTGGATCCTGTAAGTCGGCATCTATGATGACCGTCGCATCACCTTTTACGTGATCGAGGCCAGCAATCATGCCGATTTCCTTGCCGAAATTACGGGAAAGGTTGATGTAGCTGACGCGGGGGTCTTTTTCGGCATATTCTTTAATGATCGAGAGTGTATTATCTTTACTTCCATCATTCACGAAGAAGAATTCAAAGTCGTATGATTTTTGGTCGTTGGCAAGATTCGCCAGGCGGGTGAATAGTTTTTCAAGGACTTCTTGCTCGTTGTAGGCGGGGATGAGGACGGAAATTTTCTTCATTAAGTTAATTATAACATTGTATAGTAGTATCATACGGAGGTGCAGTTATGTCTGAATTAAAAACGCAACTTGAATCAATACAACTCGAACCAACACGCAAATCTATTGAGGTAAATAAGGAAATCGCTCAGATATTAGAAGCGCACGGGTACGATATCGCACTTTTTGACTATTCTCGCCCGTGGGGTGGTTTTAATCAACTTGAGAACGATAACGCTGACCGTTTCGTAGAAGAGTTTTTTCCCGGACTGAGTCCAGAAGATGCGCGTCTCGGTAATACATCGTCAGCACTTAGCCCTAAAATTCTTCTGGTTAATCCAGAGCAGCGGCTTAGCTGGCAATATCACGAGCGCCGTGCAGAGCGATGGGCGTATATCACTGACGGAGGATACTATAAGAGTCTTGACGATAATCAAGGCGAATTACGAGTAGCACAGGCAGGTGAAGTAGTTCAGTTCTCCCAGGCAGAGCGACACCGCCTTGTGGGTGCCGTAGGGCATTACACTCTCGTGGCGGAGATATGGCAACATACACAGCCTGGTAATTTATCAAATGAAGAAGATATCATTCGCTTAGCGGATGATTATAAGCGATAAGCTTGCTATAATATATACACCTTATTATGTATAAAAAATTTTC
Organism: Saccharimonadales bacterium (SeqCode); assembly: GCA_044340745.1. Lineage (GTDB taxonomy): Bacteria > Patescibacteriota > Saccharimonadia > Saccharimonadales > Saccharimonadaceae > Microsaccharimonas. The sequence goes on along the minus strand of JBIISZ010000001.1, from coordinate 18,648 downwards.
CGAAAAGTATCGATATTCCCTCATATTATTAAGGGAACTTGTAGTTACAGAGTTTAAATTACGTTATCAAGGATCGGTACTTGGGTATCTCTGGTCTTTGCTGCGACCGTTGTTTTTATTCATCATCCTCTATTTTGTCTTTGTATATTTCCTACGAATCGGTAGCGATATATCTCATTGGCCAGTCGCACTTCTTCTTGGAATTGTCTTATGGAACTTCTTTACGGAGGTGACAAATAACGGCCTGGGAGCAATCGTCGGTCGAGGCGATGTTATTAGAAAAATTAACTTTCCAAAGTATGTGATTGTCCTGGCGAGCGGGGTTTCGGCTTTTATTAACCTCTTGCTTAACCTGGTAGTAATAGCTGCATTCATGGCTATAAACGGTGTTGAGATCGGCTGGGGGGCACTACTCGCGCCTGTATTTATCTTAGAAATATTCGCTTTTGCTATCGGTTTGGCGCTTATTCTGTCCGCATTATATGTAAAACTACGTGACTTAAACTATATATGGGAAATTATCACGCAAGCACTCTTCTATGCGTCGGCGGTGATTTACCCAATCTCAATGGTCATAGAGAGGAGTCAATCCATCGCTACAGGGATCTTACTTAGTCCGATCACGCAATCTATTCAGGATATTCGCCACTTCCTTATAAGCGACAGTAACCAAACATTATTCACCCTTACGAGTAACGGATGGCTGTATCTTATACCTATCGGTATTGTCGTCGCAACCGGTGTACTAGGGGTAGTAATTTTCAAGAAGCGGTCACCTTACTTTGCGGAGGATGTATAAAATGGCGGATAATATTGCAATCAAGGTCGAGGGTGTCTATAAGGATTTTTATCTACCTAAAGAAAAATCAAACTCTATAAAATCAAGCGTTGTACATGTGTTCAAAAAGCGGGATAAGTCAATTGATACTCAACATGCACTCCGTAATATCAGCTTTGAGATAAAAAAGGGTGAGTTTTTTGGAATAGTGGGGCGCAATGGTAGCGGTAAAAGCACCCTACTAAAGATACTGGCCGAAATTTACACACCAACAAAGGGTTCTGTTAAAACGAACGGTAGACTCGTCCCATTTATTGAGTTGGGTGTTGGTTTTAACCCGGAGTTAACAGGTAGGGAGAACGTATATCTTAACGGAGCATTGCTCGGCTTTTCTAAGTCTGAGATAGACGCTCGATATGATGAAATAGTAGAGTTTGCCGAGCTTGAGGAATTTATGGATCAGAAGCTGAAGAACTATTCTTCAGGAATGCAGGTACGGCTGGCATTCTCTGTTGCAACACGCGCCGAAGCTGATATCTTGTTGGTTGATGAGGTTTTGGCGGTAGGTGACGCTGAATTTCAACGAAAATGTTTTCAATTTTTCCGTAAGTTGAAAAAAGATAAGAAGACGGTTGTTTTTGTTAGTCATGACATGGGTGCGGTAAAAGAGTACTGCGACAGGGCAATCCTCATCGAAGAAAGCCGTATTATTGAGAAGGGGCGAGTATCGAATGTAGCGTCTGCTTACACAAAACTATTTATCCCCGAAGAAGAGCGCAACGGTGATACAAGTGCGAATATCAAGCGTTGGGGTGATAAGGCAATTCAATATACATCAGTAAAATTGAATAAGAAAAATCTTACATATGACGATAAGCAGATTCAAGTAACCGCCCAGTATAAAGTATCGAAAGATATAGAAAATCCTGTATTCGGTTTCTCTATTAAGAATGGTGGTGGTACGACCCTCTTTGGTACTAACTCCAAGCTTGTAAATACTGAAACGAGTGAATTTAAAAAAGGTGACGTAGGCTCAATTGTATGGACGGTGCCTAATATATTGAACGACGGCGAGTATTATGTCGATATCGCCGCATCAAATAGTGATGAAACGGTTCAACACGACTGGTGGGAAGATTCGTTAGAATTTAGTGTTTACAGGGAGCAGCATACGACATATGTCGTCGAACCTTCTATAGAACTGAGCATTAACAAGAAGAAGTCCTAGGTAGGGCTGATGGCTCGAAAAAAAGTCTTCATTGACGGGACACCCCTTATAGGCAAGCATCTGAGTGGGGTGGGCCAGGTCGTACTAGAGACTGTACGCGCCTTAGACTCGGAAGAATTTAGTGATATGTATGATTTTGTTATTTTTCTCCCGTACGACGAGAAGGGTAAGATTGATTACCTCAAGTTAAAAAACATCACCATCAAGTATCTTCCATACCCACACAAGTTTTTGAGTCTTTTTTCTCGCATGGCACTATCGCCACCTCTCGACTTATTTTTAGGTAAAGGCGTGTACGTTTTTATGAACTTCCGTAATTGGCCTTTACTCTCATCTAAATCAATCACCTATATTCATGACGTCGCTTTTTTGAAATACCCTCAATACATCGAGCCGCGAAACCTTCGTTTCCTTTCAAGATATACAAAGCAATGGGTGCGGAGGACTACGAAGGTCGTGGCCGTTTCAAATACTACGGCCGATGAGATACGTGAAAAAATACCTACGGCGTCAAGTAAAGTTGAAGTCGTCGTTAATGCGGTAAATACGAAGTTTTATACACCACACGATAAGCAGCTTCAAGACCAAGTGAAGGCCAAGTATGGCCTGACGGACTTCGTCCTATTTGTAAGTAATATCGAACCAAGGAAGAATGTACTGACTTTAATAAACGCATACAAGCGATCGATAGGTAAAGCAGATACGCAACTTTTTATTGTAGGCGGCGGCGGGTGGCTTAACGAGCCGATACTAGAGGCGATTGAATACGCTCGTCGGGAAGGTTTTAACGTTATAAAAAATAAGAGTTTCGTGCCGGACGAAGACCTACCACTATTGATGCAAGCAGCAAGAACTCTCGTGATTCCATCTTGGCACGAGGGGTTCGGCCTTCCGTTGCTACAGGCTGTAGCGAGTGGCGGTAGCGTGATTGCGTCTGACATACCAGCCTTAAGAGAGGCCGCTGCGCTGGTAAGGAATAAAAACGTTTCATTCTTTAACCCTGAGGATACGGAGGAGCTCGCAGTAAAACTAAGCGGAACAAAGCCAGAGGGTGTTCAGCCAGTTGCGAAAAGTATTGAGATAAGAGAATGGACGGATGCTGCGAGAGAATTAATGACACTTGTGGATACTGTGGAGGTAGGTAAGAAATGAAATATATTATAGACGTAACCCAACTTGTACACTGGCCGGGGCGCCTGACGGGTATACCGCGTGTTGTAGAGGAGCTGGCCCGACGTTTCCCGTCAACAGGAGCTCAAGTAGTGTATGTTTCTTGGGTTAAAGAACTTGGGGTATTCTGTGAAATCAATTTCGAAGCTACACTTGCGATGCGAGGTAGTGGGATAGAATACTTGGTTACTCAGAGTAAGCCAACAGACCATGGAATTGCATCAGATGTCGTCGTAGAGGCTGCTATTGAGCCATCTCGTTTGTCACCAACTCAGACAACTAAATTGTTAGCCAAGAAGGTTATTAAACGTCTCAAACTTGAAAAGATACCAATAGTCGAGCACATGCGACACGGTCGATTCTTAAAGGTAATGCAGAACTATCGCCAAGCTGTCATTAATAAGGACGACATAATATTCATAGGCGCAGGAGAGTGGTGGGATAAAGAGTTTATTGCTTATATCGAACAAGCTAATTCGAATGGTGCAAAGATAGTCCAGGTTAGCCATGACTTACTGCCAATCACAGCACCTCAGTTCTCGGGTCACGCAACTGAAAGCCTCTCAAACTACAATAAGCATGTATTCCCTATTTCTTCATTGGTGCTTTCTGTATCTGAAGCAACGAAGAAAGATATCGTGACATGGTTAACGGCTGAAAACTTGACGATACCACCCATAGAAGTCTTTAGGTTGGGTGAGGACTTTACGAAACTAAAAGCCGAGATACCAAGTGATCCAGACTTTGTATCAGCAGGAGTTCAAGGGAAGGACTTCATACTTTCCGTAGGAACGATTGAAGCCCGAAAGAACCATGCGATTCTGTATTACGTATATAAACTTGCTAAAGCGCGTGGCATTTCCCTCCCCAAGCTTCTTATAGTGGGACGGAGAGGTTGGAAAACGGATGATATATACGGATTTATAACAGAAGACCCGGATACTAAGGACTCCCTTGTGCCACTGCATGATATTGGTGATGCGGAATTAAGCTGGCTATACGATAACTGTTTGTTTACTGTATTCCCAAGTCAATGCGAGGGATGGGGGATGCCGATTGCAGAAAGTATAACCAGAGGGGTGCCTGTCATCACGGGCGATGTGAGTAGCATGGCGGAGGTTGCACCTGGATATGCTGTTAACTTCAACCCTAACTCAACCGACGAGCTCCTCGGTGCTATAATGAGTATGCTAGACTCAAAAACTCGTGAGAAGCAAATCAGTATCATCAAGAAATATAAACCGACTACCTGGGATGATTCTTTTAAACAAGTTATAAAACATATGGAGCGTATATAGTGAGCAAGGTTCGCGTACTACAATTTAGTTCCCGCAGTGCAGATAATTGTGGAGTGGGGAAATACCAAGAGAATTTCGTTAATGTTTTTAACGACACCCCTGACGACATTGAAACTAAATTCTTCGAATCCTCACCATACAAGACGCGTATCATGAACCAGGACGAACTTGACGAGGTAATAGGGCGACTGAAAAAGGAACTAAGTCACTATGATATCCTTCATATCCAGCACGAGTTTGGATTGTACTCTGGTACGGAGTTCGCCCAACTAGTCGCCGCTGCGAAAGAAGTTGGTAAGAAAGTAGTTGTTACGGTTCACCTGTCGCCTGCTCTCGCGTTCAAGTTTAAGCCACGCGAAGGTATCGGACCTCGAAGTCTTGTAAATTACCTGCGCCAAAAGCGTCTTCACCTTATCTTCAAAAAGCGCCATATTTACCCAATGCAGAATGCTGACCTTCTCATTACTCATAACGCAGGTGCCACGAATAGTCTTATATCGTACGGGGTAGAACGCGAAAAGATATTACAGATTTTACACCCGGTACTACCTTTCACTAAACCCTCGGCCACTAGTACTGAAATTGCACAAAAGCTAGACAAGAAGAGTGGTGACGTTATCTACTCTACGGTTGGTTTTATGCACAAGCATAAGGGTATTCAGGACGCAGTAAAAGCACTAAAATACCTACCTGAAAACTATAAACTGGCAATTATTGGTGGTATGCAGCCAATAAGCGATGAGCACAATATCTATAACAAAATCACAGACTTAATTGATGCGCTCGATTTAAAGAAACGGGTATATATTACTGGCTTCGTTGAGGATGATGATCGGTTGAATGCATTGATCCGTGAAACGGACATTTGTGTATACCCTTATAATAACGCATATTACGGCCAGGTGTCTTCGGGTGCGTTGAATTTGGCTTTCGCTAATGAGCGGCCTGTCATCGCTTATCCAACCGATAGCTTTAAAGAATCTAATAAAGAGTTTGAGCAGATTGTATTAACGAACACGCCGGCTTATTACGAGCTTGCAAGGGAATTGCAACAGCTTCATGTATCAAAACAACTAGCGTCAGTAAAAGACTTCGCCCAAAAATATAGTTGGCCTGAAGTTTCTAATGAGTTGATACGAGCTTTCAGAAAGCTTATATAACTTAGGTCGTTACCTACTACCCCATATTGCAGAGTATGGGGTATACGTTACAATATTTCCATCGTCCTGAACGTAAGTAGTAATGGGGATACCATTTCCAGACCTACTTGATCCCCATACGCCTTGCCCTCTATTGTTATAGAGCACAAGGTTACCATCTGACTGCTGAACTAAGAATGCGCCCGAATTAGTGCCCGATCCCCATACGCCTTGCCCTCTATTGTTATAGAGCACAAGGTTACCATCGTATTGAAGTGTAAGTGTATAGACGCCGTTTACTGACTTTATAACTTGTCCAGGGAATAGTAGGTTATTGACAGATATACTATTGCCGCTAGCTGTGGCCACTTCCCATCGATGACTCCATAGAATTGCGGCCCCACACTTATATTCAAGTGAACCATCGTCAAGAAGGGATAATACACCACAGCTGTTATTACCAACAACAGCCCAGGCAACGTCGCCACTATCCGTATATGCAACAAGGTTACCATCCGTTTGTAGTACTAAGTCATTTATATTCGATCTATCAATACTCCAGACTTTTTTAAGGTCGTGGTAGATCGCTAATTCACCAGAAGGACTAAGTGATAGAATGCTCTTTCCATTTGGAGATTGTATATAATCTCCTCTCTTAAGGATACGATTTGCTCCGCTATCAAGCTTTGTAACAGCATCTGTTTTTTGCTGAACATTAATTACATAGTGACTGCCGATATCTGCAAACCATGTGTAATTTTCGATGACTAAATTGTAATACTCTTTGTAAGAGCCTGGAGTGGGTGGTGCTTGCATCCAAAAGCTAATTGTAGTGGTATCACCAGGTTTAACCTCATCGGTATTTATGGTACTTGGTCGAGCGCAACTTAACCAGCCGGTCGCACAGAAAGGACTAGGTGAGCTATTCGCTTTTCCAAAAAGAACTGAACCTTTTTTCCACACTACACTACCAGTGTTTCGTATTGTATATTCAATAAAAAAATATTGGTTAGTTCTAATGCTATCAGCGCTTAACTGATTTGATTTTGTAGCGTCTGTATATATATTTTTAGACACCTCTTCCCAGGCGTGAGCTGGTCCAAGCGTCGAACCGAACCAATCTGTGAAATAAAGGTAAAAGTTTCTATTACCATATGCACTACAGCCATCTCCAGAACCATATTGAGCATTTAATGCCGCTTGGTTTGGCACATATGGTGTATAGCTATACAATGCTGACGTTGCACGGTTTTCGATATTAATTGATACTGTGCCACAATCTCGAACACGAGGGTCTTGAGATTGTATATTGTTTACACCAACCCTGTAAGGTGTACACCAGCCTCTATTGAAATCGCAGTATTGACGGTCCATGTACCCGCGAAAGTGCCTTGCAGCTTGGTATACCTGTGTTGAAAAGCTTCGATATTGGGGATCGCAAGCCGGCGCTCCTGGGGCAATGTTGTCAGGACAGCCAAAACCTAAAGCGCTATTATACTGCGTTGGTGTCGGCCATTCATCCGTAACGAGACCATTTTCCTTTTGAAGAGTAACAAGAATAACCTGAGGGTTGATGCTAAATTGATTTGAATAATTATGGATAATCTGAGCTGCGCTAATTGCTCCTGCCGGAATTGATGATTTACCGTAGTTATTCTCTCTATTGTTTGGATTCTCATAGAACTGGTTAATACATGTAATAGGGGTTGATATACCTCGAGCGGCGAGCCACTGCGCTCTTGTGCCTCCGCCAAGTTCAGAGCGTTTCGTACCGTAGTTGTCACAGCTGACTTTACTGTCTAAGAAGCGCTGTATATCACCCACGGTCATGCTATCACTGTTTGAGAAGATATTATCATCTATAATTCTTCCGGCCTTAAAGTTTCTAGCATCGGCTGCATTAGCCAAGTTGGTCACCGCAAGGATAGTAACGATAGATACAACTAATGATAAAGCTATGATAGCAACAGTATTTAACGACTTTTGATTTATTAAATATTTCTTTCTCATACTTATTTAATCTCTACTGTTTTCACTACTTTACCTAAAGCTGTATCTGAAGAGTATGTAACGATGACTTCTTGTTTACCCTTTAAGAGCTTATTAAGCGGCACGGTAAAGCCTCTACATATGCCGTATGAGGGTAATTGGTCAATAGATACCGTCTCGGTATGGCTATTAAGTGTAAGCGTACACTTTCCCGTGGGATTGTTGTCGTATACGAGTACGTTTACAAAAAGAGACGAATCATCCTGATCTACGCTGTTTATAGCAACCGTAACACTCCCTGCTACGGGTTGATCAATATTATCTATAAAATCTTTTTTGTTATCGTAACCATTTTTAGACTCTTCTTCTGATGGTGGTGAATTGTCTATTTGATTAATATTATCAGAAGGAGTTTTTTGTATTGAAGTATTTTGCTGATCAGCTGACTTATTATTGAAATAATAAAATGCAGCACTAGTTAGGGCTACTAGGAGTACGGCTAGTGCTATAAATAGTAATGGCTGTTTTTTATTTTTAGTCTTAATTTGTTTCATACGATACCTTATCAATACATCATATTATACCATAATCGGAATACTTTATTGAAATGAAATAGCATAAAAGTCGGTTAACTCTAGTATAATGAAAGTAGATTAAGGGGTGTTCCAGCGTGACTGTTATTCGAGGTTTTTTATTTGATTTAGATGGGACTCTTGTTGATACTCACGAGTCAAATTTTGGTGCTTATAAAGAGGCGATAACCTACATCTTGGGAGTTACGCCCACAAATTCAGGTGACCTAAAAAAACTTATAGTAAGTGGGGAAAGTTCTAAAGATTTTCTACCTAAGGTTATAAGCGGTATTACAAGTGAGCAGGTGGATGCGATAAATGCACATAAAAAAAATGTTTACCCCGATCATCTTATAAGCTCTACATTAAATAGTTTTCTCATAAGCTTCTTAAATGGGGTAAGTAAGAGTCATAAAACAGTCCTCGTTACTACTGCCAAAAAAGATAACGCCATTGCGGTCTTAAAGCACCATAATATAGAAAACATCTTTGATCACAAAATCTTTGGCGATGATGTAAAAAATATGAAACCCAATCCTGAAGCTTACCTAAGGGCATTGGAGTTAACTGGCTTACACAGTGAGGAGGTGATTGCTTTTGAGGATTCATCAAAAGGAATGGCGGCCGCATCTGCAGCAGGAATACGAGTCGTTGAGATAAAGGAATTTAACAAATGAAAAAATACTTACTTATTACTGTAGCTATACTACTGATTGTTTCGGTGCCACTCCATTTCTTGGTTTTTGGGGAAATATTTACTACTGTATTTTCAATAAACAATATAATTCTAGTACTATTATTTGCTATTGGCCTTCAACTAGTAGGGCATATTTTTAGAGCAGCTCGAACGAAATTGCTTATAGACCAGGCTGCGTCAAGCAGTTTGAAATTCCAAACCGGAACCTTGGCTGTGGGTTACTTATTTAATTTCTTATTTTTTTTCCGAATCGGCGAAATAATACGAGCTATTTTAATTGCAAAACGATTAAGAATAAGCTTTCTCTATACATTTGTTTCCGTTCTTGTCGAGAGATCAATCGATGTATTATTCTTAGTTATCGTTGCTGGAATTTTCTTAGCTATTTCAGGTCTTATCAACGGTATATTATTATCTGCGTTGATACTGGCCGGGGGTATCTCTACGGCAATACTTATTTCGATTTACCTACTTAAAAATGAGAATAAATTTCTTTTGAAGATAATATATACCTTCACGAGTTTATTTAATAATTCTTTAAATAATAGTTTACGCTTCAAGCTATGGTCTTTAATATACGGTTTACAAAATTTCTTCAGTAATGCAGAACTAGTCCGGCGCTATATATTTCTTGCTATTAGCTCATGGGCGTTCTACCTAGTTTCAACCTACGTATTATTTACGTTTATTGTGGGAAGTGAGAATGTTCTATCTAATGTATTCGCAACGTTCTCGTCCTATGTCGCTAATGCACCGGGGCTAATTAATATTAGTTACGAGACAATAGTAAAGTTCGGAGAGGCGCTTGAAATTAACGGTCAAGTTGGTGGTTTTGTAGTAGGGGCTGCGATATGGTTCCTCTTAACAGTACCTGTCTCGGCAATAGGGCTCGTATCGTTAGTACTATACGGTACTAAAAAACGCCAGCCGTATGAGGCAATTGCACCTAATGCTTTCACGAATAAACTTTCTCGATATCAAGACATCTCACAGGCGTTTCCGGTATTTCTAGAAACATACTTTAAGGGATTTAACCTTAGTAAAGTACTGCATAAAATTGAAGTAAGTGGTGGTCTGAGCCTTGTTAAGTTCTTCAAGGGTGGTTCTGATGCTATTACGGTGTTAGCGTTAAATAATGATACTCTTCTGGTCAAAAAAATTGTCCCAAAAGAATTTGAATCAAGATTAAAAGTACAGTATGAATGGCTAACGAAATTTTCTAACAAGAAGATGATTGTCAACGTAAAGGGTGAAGAGTCTAGCGAAGACCACTATGCTATAGATCTTGATTACAATCCACAATACATCTCACTTTTTGAGTATATACATACACATTCCCTTGACCAGTCTAAGCAGGCAATAACCAAAGTGTTAGATTATATGTTTAAGAACATATACTCACTCAAGAAAGAAGCGTTTGATGGTAAGAATCGGGACTTGTACCTTGAAGATAGATTATTTAAGAAGCTTGAGAAGGCAGTATCTGTAGATGAGAACCTCAAGGCGATTATTGACGATGAGTTTATTGTGATAAATGGTGAGAAGCTCCTTAATTTAAATGCTATTTTAGATAAAATAAAAAATTCACCGGCTGCATGGCGTGATTTGGGTACTTATCGTAAGTCGGGTGCTATCCATGGCGACCTTACGATTGACAATATTTTAATCCATCCAGAAAAGCACGAGCCCTTATTGATAGATCCATCAGATGACAACCAAATAAGAGGTCCAATTATTGATTTTGGAAGATTGACTCAATCATTAGTCGCTGGATATGAATTTTTAAATGCAAATGATGAGCCAACCATGGTAACCATGGAAGACGGACTTCCATCAATTAACTATCAAGATCAAAGGTCTGCTAGGTATATGGAACTTTACGACTATCTAGAGGGTGAGCTGTTGGACAAATACCTTACGCCTACAGAAAAAAGAACAGTTCTTTTTCATTCAGGGCTATTGTACGGCAGGATGCTCGCTCATCGTGTTGTAATTAACCCGAGGAATACCTTAAAGTACTACGCGGTTAGCGTTACGTTATTGAACAAGTTCATTCAGCAGTATGACGACTAACGGTTGGAAGAATTTGTTTTGAATACAACGTAGTTGTAGATAACGTAGTTATAGATAAGTAATATTATTGTCATGATTCCGAAGGCAAGGGTATTAGCAATAAACTGAAAACTAAACATTATTCCGATGCTGTTTAACAGCTCGGTTACCCAGCTGTATATAGCAGTAAAGCCTATCGCTACGCTAAGTAGAAGGGGCCTAATGACCCACATCCCAAAGCCAGTAAAGAGGATAAATAATATAACACTTTTAATATTCTTTTTACTGCCCTTCCAGGTAATTAGGCTATGCGTTACAAAAGCACAGAAAAGAGCAAATGTACCTGATAATATGCCTGCTAACGCAATATGCTCCGTGCTAGTGAATACGAAAGTGACTAACAGGGTATAAAAAAGAAAATCTATTAATGTGTTGAGAATTCCAACACCTAAAAAAACGATAGGTCGTTTTGCGCTATTTGTAAAACTAGTCATTTTTTAACGCAAAGTACTGATTTAGCTCTTCGGGAGTGCCAAAGATATGTTTTACATCGATTGTTGCGATTTCGATTCGCTTCTTCTTTTCCAAAAGAATATTAAATAGATGAGACATGTAGTACTCTTTGAGACCCTCCGGTAAACCATTCCGTAAGAACTGTTTAGAAGTCTCCTTGAAGAGCTCTCCATTTTTGAAAAAATACCCTCCAAGGATTGCGTGATTAGATATGACCTGTTTTTCCGCGGTTCTTAGAACAGCCGATGTGTTATCCAGTTCGACATAGCTATACCTTGGGTCTGAGGCTTCGAATGTGAGAAGCATTCCATCGGGCATTTCGTTTTGGTGACCAACCTTGTCGAAGTATTCTTTAGACTCAAAATAGATGTCACAGTCAGCAATAATAATAGGTAATTTGTCGTTTATATACTTTTCAGCGATCATACAACTCTCAACCGCTCCTTCTGTGTCGTGATCAAGAATACTGATCTTTGCGTCAGGTAGCTGTTTGAGGATTTGATTTGCTAGGTCGTACTTTTCGTTATGCTCTTTACGTATAACAAAAATATGAGCTGCGTTCTTAAGAGGCTTGAAGCTATCAAGGGCACGCATAAACATAGGCTTTCCATCAACCTCGATTAGGGGTTTCGGAGTTTTATAGCCTTCCTTTGCAAACCTGCTGCCTAGTCCGCCCATGGGCATTAGTATTTGATATGAATATTCAGTGCTCATATATCATTTAACCTCTATGCATTTATAATCTGAAGGTTTTTTTATCTGAATGTATTTTTTGCCAACACGCCAACTTAATAAGTTTTTTATGGCTGTACTGAATATATTAAGATTCCGGGCGTTAGTTACCTGATCTTCTTCGCGCCAGGTTATTGGGTAGAATGCAAAATTTACCTTGCGTTTTGTTAGGTCAAGGATAAGTTCGTAGTTAAAAGTTAATTTATCTGCAAATTGAAGATAAGTTTTTTTATCGAGATCCGAAAGGGCGAATAAATTTAGGCCAGATCCTAAATCCTCGAGATGCTTAAAAGTCAAAGTGCTATAAAGGCCGTTTAATATTTTATTACCTACTATACGTTTTGTGTCATAACCTTCAAGATTTGAATATTTACTAAATCTAGAACCTAGAACAGTTTGATATTGAGGGTGAGTGAGCGCAAAATTAATTAGCTGTTTCGCTTCATTACTCTTCGCTTGGTTATCGCCATGTAGAATAATGACATGAGTATACCCTTCGCGTTCAGCCTTCAAAAAAGCGACTTTGTGAGTGCCACCAAGATTATAATTTGATTTGTTCTTATAAACTTTTATCTTATGTCCAAGTTTATTTTTTTCGATGTAACTAAGCGACGTACTAACGGTCGTATCGGTGCTACCGTTATCTATAATTGCAACTTCCCCTACAAGGCTTAGGAGTTCTTCGTCGATCTCTTCGAGCACGCGAGTAATTTGTTTTGAGCAGTTATATGCCGGAATGGCGATCAGAATTTTAGGTCTCGTCACTTTCATACTTATTAGTTTATCACGTTACTTGGCAACTTTTTTCTTAGCAAACAAAGCAATGGTAAACATTAAAACAAAGAAGTTACCTGATATATAAATTGGCACGTAATACATGAAAAAGTTCGCCGGGGCAGTTAAGAATATGAGACCAGCTTGGGCAAAAAGTATACTGAAGATCAAAAACCAGGCGTAGCGCTTTTTCCATATCGATATAACCGTCAGTACCGCCATAGCTAGTAGGGTAGGAATTACAGTCCAAACAACAGCGGCAAAAGGTTGAACTAACTTATTATCTTCCCCTATAAAGAGTAATGTTTTTGTTGTTGAAAGTTTTACATTTTCATTAAGCATGTTTGAAAAACGACTATTTTCATAAAAGAAATTAAACGCGTAGGTAAACTCAGGGTTGTCTTTTACTGTAAAGCGAGTTCCAAGGCCGATATGGGGAGGGCTTGATGATTCTAGGGAATTAGTAGCGCTGAACGTTTGAAGGCGAGTTTTTAAGAATATATCTAAGTTATTCAAGACAATACTTAGATAAGCCTTACTATAATCATCCATATGAGATTCAAAGTCTGGACGTGGCCCTTTTATCCAGAGGGCTCCAATTTCTGTATAGCTAGGATTGTCTCTTAGCAGCTCTAAGTCGATCACCTTATCAATAGCTTTTAGGTCGTTTTCGATATTTGGCCCTTTTAGATCATATTGAAGAAGAACTGATAAGGGATTTATGGTTGCAGTGAGCTGGTATTTGGGGTCGGCTGTAAAACGTGTTGCTGCCCAACTCAAGCCAATTATCAAAAAGATATAAATCGCTATAGCAAACGCCCTATAGTTAAATCGTATTGGTTTTTTTAGTATCCCGAGTTTTACGTAGAGGACTGGAATGAGCAATAGAAAGAGTAGTCCTTCTGTTCGCCAGAATGAAAGCAAAACAAGAAATGATGACATCCAAAAGAGGAAGCGATAAGGATGAAGAATCGTAGACTTTCCTATAAAAAGAAGCAAAACTTGTAATAGAACTAGCAGCTCGATGTAGCTGTAAAGCGTTAATCGAAGTGGGTATAAATTGTTTAGTAAAACAGGGATAAACAGGAAGGACAGCCCAATCACAATCGCAGGCCAACGTTTTTTTGTAATTTGCTGCACCTTAGCTAGTACGAAGCCTATCGAAAGTGATGCAATGAGTAACTGAATAATAACAATACCAACCCCGGAAGGTATAATGTAAAGGCTAAAGGTATGGTATATATTTGTAAATATATTTTGCCATGCCTCCATTGAATAAACCTGTGCATTACGAAGTACATATAACTCATCCCATACCCAGTATCCCGGATAAATAAGTACAAATAGCGGAATCGAGAGCACTAAATATATCAAGGCGTTTCTAAGCCAGGTGATTGTGAAATGATCTCGCCTCAGTAGTTTTTGAATAACCGTAAGGGAGTAGAAGCTAACAAAAAAAAGAGTGACGAAAAATGCTAGCTTCAATAATGATGAAAAAATAAATTGGCGTTCGTTTGTGAGAGGTAATATGAATGCTAAAGATTCATTTATAGGGAGGATAACCAAAAGATACAGTGCTGAGAACATGGCACTTGTAATTACTTTGTGAGCGAGTATATAGGAGATAAACTGTCTAACCATCTTAAATGATAATAGCATTTATTGAGTGAAAAGCCGTCATTAGCAGTAGTACTTCACAATAGGGTATAATTAAAAATACTATGATTACTGTAATAATTGCCGGAGGGTCTGGCACACGCCTGTGGCCACTCTCTACCAGCGACTACCCAAAGCACCTTCTTAAATTAACGGGCGAACGCAGCCTATTGCAATCAGCTTATGACCGAGCGACTCGAGTAGGAGAAACGGTATATGTTGTAACTGAAGCAAGCCATGGCCACCATGTAAAAGACCAGCTTCCTGAACTCCCTGACGACCATTTCTTAATTGAACCAGGTCGTCGTGGAACGGGTAACTGTATTGTATTTGCACTTGATGTTATTGGTCGTCGCCACAACCACGATGAGCCTATTGCTTTTGTTCATTCAGACCACAATATCCGTGATGTTGAAGGGTATGCAAAATCACTTCAAACAGCTGCTAAAGCTTCTGGTGAAACAAATAAAGTTACTCTTATCGGTATCGAGCCAACATTCCCGGCTACCGGTTTTGGCTATATAGAACGCGACGGTGAGCTTCAAGGTACTGGCGCGTACGGCATTGAGTCTTTTAAGGAAAAGCCTGATCTTGCGACTGCGCAGGAATACCTACATGCTGGTAACTATCTATGGAACTGTGGGTACTTTGTTGGGTCTGTGAATACTTTCTTGTCTGAAATCCGTGCCGTTGCAGCTGACCTTCAAGAAAGTTACGACCGCCTTGCTGCCGTAGAAACACCTTTGAGTGAAGAATACAACCAAACCTATCTATCATTCCCGGAACTTGTTATTGACTACTCACTTGCTGAGCGCTCAAGTAACCTTGCGGTTGTACCGGCAAGCTTTGACTGGATGGATATCGGTTCATTCAAAGACCTACATGAAGCAAACGACTCTGACGAACAGGGAAACTTTGCAAAAGGTAATGCCATTTACGACATTGAGAGCGAAAATGTATACATACAAAATGATGAAGACAAGCCGGTTGTTACGATTGGTCTCGACAACGTCGTAGTGATCAATACGACAAATGGTATTTTGGTTGCTCGTAAAGACCTCAGTCAAAAAGTGAAAGATGCTGTTGCACGCATTAAGGAAGACCAGGGTAAATAATGAAAAAACTTCTTGCCTTTGACCTAGACGATACCCTTGCAATTACCAAGTCACCAATTAGCGACCAAATGTCAGAAACACTTGGTAAAATTTTGGAAACATTTGAAATTTGTATCATCTCTGGTGGTCGTTTTGAGCAATTCAAAACGCAAGTAATTGACCGACTACATATTGAGCCACATAAACTTAATAAGCTTCACCTCATGCCAACATGTGGAACGCGGTATTACCGATATGACGAACTTGGCGGTGAATGGAAACTTCAGTACGCAGAGGATCTAACGGAAGAGCAAAAACAGCAGGTGATTGATGTACTTGAAGCTTCAGCAAAGAAGCTTGGCCTTTGGGAAGAGAGCCCTGCTGGCGATATCATCGAAGACCGCGGAAGCCAAATTACCTTTTCTGCGCTTGGTCAGAAAGCAACTCCAGAAGATAAGTATGGTTGGGACCCAGACGGATCTAAGAAGGCGCAGCTTCGTGACCTAGCGGCTCAATCATTGCCAGGCCTAGAGGTACGCGCAGGTGGCTCAACGTCAATCGACGTCACCCGTGAAGGTATCGATAAGGCATATGGCATGCAAAAACTGATCGATGCACTCGATATTTCTAAAGAAGATATCCTATTCTTTGGTGACCGCCTTCAAGAAGGTGGAAATGACTACCCGGTTAAAGCCTTTGGTATCGATTCACTAGAAGTTGAAAAGTGGGAAGACACAGTTGCTCGACTTGAAACTATTTTAGCGGTTATATAATATGGCTTTTTTAAGCCTCAAGAACCTGTCTGTTCGGGTTTCTGCTATTTACAAAAAAAATACCACCACTGAAAATAGTTCACGGCTCCTTGCGCTCGAGGGTATACGAGGGGTCGCCGCTATTATAGTGGTTGTCTTTCACGGTCTTAGTATGTTTTATCCAGCAATGCTCTATGGTATTGTGGCTGGCATCAGTGAACCAAACTCACGGCTTGACGATAACCTATACGGCAACCCCGTAAGTGTTTTCATATCTGGAGCTTTTGCAGTTGCGGTCTTCTTTGTTTTGAGCGGATTTGTATTAACGGTTGGATTCTTTAAGTCGGGAGACTCGTTAGGTATTTCTAGGATTGCGAGTAAAAGATACCTTAGGCTTATGATTCCTGCGCT
Source organism: Saccharimonadales bacterium (SeqCode) (assembly GCA_044340745.1). Lineage (GTDB taxonomy): Bacteria > Patescibacteriota > Saccharimonadia > Saccharimonadales > Saccharimonadaceae > Microsaccharimonas. The sequence goes on along the minus strand of JBIISZ010000001.1, from coordinate 1,793 downwards.
CGCCTCTATAGCGATAACGTTTCTTGTAATTGCATTTGGACTTTTGTGGTTAAAAAATGATACTGCGGCTATTACAGGCTCTACGTGGATGCGAGACTTATGGCCTCAATCAGCTTCACTATTAGATGCACTTTCTCAAGGATTATGGGGCGTATTTTTCTCAAGTAGCACAGAAACTTCTTATAACCCAGTGCTTTGGACGATGAAGTTTGAGTTAATTGGCTCGCTTATAGTTTTTGCTATAGTTTTATTGTTTGGTAAGGCAAAACATCGGTGGGTTATATATCTGCTTGCGCTATGCGCAACTTTCAAGACGTGGTATTTAGCATTCGTAATCGGTATGATTTTAGCCGACTTATATGCAAATAAAAAGTTTCCATTTATCGATACGGCAAAGCGATACGGTTGGCTCGTATTAATACTTTTAATTGGTTTATTTGTAGGCGGATACCCTTATTCAATTCCCGAAGGGAGTGTGTATTCGTCACTGCAAATTGCTGGGATGGACGTTACACAGAATCACTCCTTCTTCCTATCTATTGCGGCCGGGCTTTTGATAATAGCCGTTATATCTCTAAAGCCAATTTCGAGGTTGTTTGGCTCACGTCCGATTGCCCTATTGGGTAAATATAGTTTTTCAATATACCTTACGCACATGGCAGTGCTTTTCACGATTGGCGCCGGGGTGTTCCTATTAATTCATCAAGCCGTAGGATTTCATGCGGCAAGTGCAATTTCTATACTTGTAAGCTTGATTATCGTAGCACCTGTTGCGTATTTGTTCGAAAAGTATGTAGACTCGCCTTCAATTCGAATATCGGGAGCATTCGCTGAGTGGCTTTTTGGTGGTTTAAAAAAGAAGAATTAAGTTTTTTTATTATTAGCATTTATTCTGTAAATAGACCTAACTCCATACAATGGTCGCCCCTGCACCTCTCTATAGATCCGTGCAATATAACCTCCCAAAACCCCGAGCATAATAAGTTGCACTCCCCCTACGAAGAAAATGCTTATTACGGTAAATGCCCAGCCTTCGACGGCTACATGTGGGGTGAATATGCGGACGTAGAGTACATAGAGGATTGCTACGACGCTTAAGAAAGCGATAAAGTATCCCATTCGGGAGATGACCTTTAGCGGTGTGGTAGAGAAGCCAATAATGCCGTCTTTGGCAAGGCGTACCATTGCGCGAAGTGGGTAATGAGTTTTACCTGCGAAGCGCTGGTCTCGATCAAATCGTACTGCGGTTTGGGTAAACCCGACATAACTGACGATTCCGCGCATGAAACGGTTGTGTTCACGAAAATTTCGCACTTGGTCGGCTACTGCACGGTTAATGAGACGAAAATCACCAGTGTCTTTGGGTATTTCTACTTCAGCGATTTGCTGAAGGAGGCGATAGAATAAGTCTGCACTTATTTTTTTGAACCATGAATCCTTGCGGCTATTGCGCTGCGCGTATACAACGTCGAAGCCTTGCTCCCATTTTTCAATCAGCTGAGCGCTAACTTTCGGCGGATCTTGAAGGTCTGTATCCATGATAATGAGCGCATCGCCTGTCGCGTGGTCGATACCGGCAGTAAGGGCGAGTTGATGACCGTAATTCCGTGCGAAGTCGATGATCATAATCGAGGTATCTTTTTTCTGTAGCTCGGTCAGTATGCTTAGTGAAGCATCTTTGCTGCCGTCGTTTATGAAAAGTAATTCAAAAGTGTACTGCTTCGATAGTGACTTTGTCACTTTTTTCAATTCAGTATGAAACGCCTTGAGGTTCGCTTCTTCATTGTAGACCG
>JBIISZ010000018.1:0-8955 GCA_044340745.1 Saccharimonadales bacterium (SeqCode) | reverse complement strand
ACATATTCGGCCAGTTCGCGGCCATCGAGAATCTTCATACCTCTTTAGCCTATCAAATGACGTGCTACAATTAAACTATCATGAGTATTTTACACTTTTTCGCACAGGCAAGTAGTTACACATACACAGAGAGCTCTAGCAGCCTAGATGAAAGCACGGCGGCAGCGTTAGGCGCATTCATCCTGATGATATACGGCATCGCCTTCATTTTCGGTATAGCCATATACATCGTCACATCACTATGTCTGATGAAAATCTTCGCAAAAGCCGGCGTTAAGCCATGGATTGCTTGGGTGCCGTTCTACAACAACTGGAAAATGTTGGAAATCGGCGGACAGCAAGGCTTCTGGTCAGTGCTCACTATCGTTCCGGTCGTGAGCCTCGTTTCGGCCATTTATCTTTTCATTGCCCAATACCACATTGGTAAAAAACTTGGAAAAGGTGGCGAATTCGTGCTGTTTGCTATTTTCCTTGCTCCTGTCTGGTATATCTGGCTTGCGCTTGATAAAAGCCCATGGAACGATGCTGCATCGACAGCTCCGTCACTACACCGCGGATAAGCAAAACATTACATATAGAAAATACCACTCCTGGAGAGTGGTATTTTCTATGGAGGGTCAGGTGGGGCTTGAACCCACGACATTCTGCTTAAGAGGCAGACGCTCTAACCAGCTGAGCTACTGACCCACAAATGTGGTACACCCGGCAAGATTCGAACTTGCGACACCTGGTTCCGAAGACCAGTGCTCTAATCCGCTGAGCTACGGGTGCTCATTCTTGCACAAAGTACAGGGGTAATTGTAGCACATTTTTTTTGAAAAAGCTATACTAATATGGACATGGACATACATACGAACATTCCTTTGAAAAATATGACAACAATGAAACTTGGCGGGCCAGCACGGTTCTTCGCCGAAGCACACACGCCGCAGGAAGTGCAGGCGCTTTACCAAAATGCCGCAAGTAAAAACGTTCCCGTTTTTATACTTGGCGGGGGAAGTAACGTCCTCGCCCACGACGAAGGCTTCGACGGGCTCGTCATTCGGCTCAAGATACCCGGCTTTGAAGTCATCGCCGATGACCTTAATACGACGACCATTCGCATCGGTGCTGGTGAGAATTGGGATGAAACAGTCCGCCGTACAGTCGAAATGCGCCTCAGCGGCATCGAAGCACTCTCTGGTGTCCCCGGTACCGCAGGTGCCGCACCGGTGCAGAATATCGGGGCGTATGGCCAGGAGGTCGCCGACACATTGATCTCTCTTGAGGCTTACGACACGACGACGAACAGATTTGTTACCCTGCCAAGCGAGGCGTGCGGATTCGCATATCGCCATAGTATTTTCCGCGGTGATCAACAAGGCCGATATATCATAACGTCCATCACCCTTCACCTGTCCAAAAACCTTCCGATGTCACCGTTCTACGACTCCCTACAAACCTATTTCGACGAACACAGTATCACGGTCTTCACCCAGCAGTCCGTTCGCGATGCGGTACTAGCAATCCGCAGCGACAAGCTCCCGGACCCAACAATACGCCCGAACTCGGGGTCATTCTTCAAGAACGCGATCATCGATAGCTGGCGACTCGACGACCTCACCGCGGCCTTCCCTGACATCAAGACATACCAAATGGGAAATGGCTCAATAAAGATACCGACGGGCTGGCTTATTGAAAAAACCGGCCTAAAGGGGGCACTTCTCCATGGAATGCGAGTGAATGATAAAAACGCACTCGTCCTCATAAATGAATCTGCCACTTCGTACGCTGATTTAGCAGCAGCACGGGAAGAAATCATCGGCAAAGTCCGCGACATGTTCCAGATCATGATTGAACAAGAACCGCTCGAAATCACCAACGACCTTGCACGTTCGGCCTAAAGTCCTTATGCTTAGCATATGGTGCGGCAAGCTTTTACCGTTGTTGAGATTCTTATTACGATTGCCATTATGGGCATCCTTCTCACGCTTGTTATTGTCAACGTAAACTCTACCCAGGCGAACGCGCGTGATACGGAGCGTAAAGCTGATGTCGAAGCAATCGCTACGTTATTTGAGAGCTACTATGAAACGACGAATGATTCGAGCGGGGGTCAATTTTGGATGAGCGGGCTCTCGTACCCTGACACTATTTTTGTATCAAGCGAAGAAGAACTAAAGAAAGCCACCCCTGACCTCGACCCTAAAGCCTTACGGGCGCCCGGGGTAAACACGAGCGATCCAATGAACCTCATACCTGCGACAAACACCACTCAGACAACCGCCGGCGTACTTCCCCAACCTACGACGTCTACATACGTTTACCAGCCGCTAAGCTCGTCAAATACACTCTGCGTAGACTCCTTTACAGCAGGCGGTTGCCGTAAGTTCAATCTGTACTACCGCCTCGAAACGGACGGCCAGGTGTACCAGCTGACCAGTAAACACCAATAAATAACAGAAAATGCTTGTGTTTACTCCGTAATGTGTAGTAAAGTTACATTATAAGTAATTTCATACAATAAATAGGGGGCAACTCAACATGAGTCTTGCAAATATCAAAGCTAAGTTTCAGGCACAACAAGGTTTCACCATCGTTGAGCTCTTGATTGTGATCGTAGTGATCGCTATTTTGGCTGCAATTACTATTGTTTCTTACAACGGTATTACGGCTCGTGCAAATACGTCGAGCGCACAATCAGCTGCTTCTACGGTTATTAAGAAGGCTGAGGCGTACAATGCTGATGCAAGTACTAGTGGGTACCCAACGACAAGCGCACAGCTTGCTAACGCTACGGCGACTCATCCTTACGCGGTAAGCGGGATAACCTTTAGGACTGGTACGACACAATTCAGCTCAAGTTCGCAGCCTACAGCACCTTCTCAAGTTATGCTTGTAACCTGTGGTGCCACCGTTGGTGTGAAAGTAGGCTACTACGACTACAGCACGGGCGCACCAGTATGGCTATACACCGGCTCGGCAACGTCTACTAACTGTACTGGTACAACGGGCGTTTAGTTAACGACATCAACTTATATAAAAAGAGTACCATCCGGTGCTCTTTTTATATAAAGTGCTTGTGTTTATATTTTTTTCATACTACACTACAGCTAAGATAAGTTTTACAGCATAACGGGAGGGTAGTTAGTAGGATGAGTTTTGTGAATACAAATATTGAAGCGCAGAGAAAAGGTTTCACCATCGTTGAGCTCTTGATTGTGATCGTAGTGATCGCTATTTTGGCTGCAATTACTATTGTTTCTTACAACGGTATTACGGCTCGTGCAAATACGTCGAGCGCAGAGTCGAGTGCGGCCGCAGTCGCTAAAAAAGCCGAGGCATGGGCTGCAGACACCGGCTCATACCCTGCCACATTTAGCGCTTTAACGAACGCGGGGGCTAACACGGCATACAGCGTGACGAGTACAGTGGCTATACTTGATGGCACTGTGCTGTCAACGAGTAACTTGCCATCAGCGCCACGTCAAATAAACTTTTACAAGTGTGGTCACAGCGGAAGTACAACAAACCCGACGACCACAGCTGCAATTACTAACCAGACTGGTGTACGTATTTTAAACTGGAACTACTCAAGCAATACAGTGGACACCACGAACCTAGGTGTTACTTCAGGAAATGCCGGTCCATCAAACAACTGGCCTATTAACTGCGTTATCAGCGCGACCTAATCATTAATCAATTGAAAATAAAATACGGCGTCAAACACGCCGTATTTTATATATCGCTCACCTACCCCTTTATCGCCTCAAGTATCTTCGCTGCAATCTGCACCATATCTTCTTCGGTCGCTCCACGTGTCGTAATCGCGGGTGTTCCCAAACGTATACCGCTTGGCCGATACGCCGGAAGTGGATCATCGGGAATAGCATTTGCGTTAACCGTAATGCCCGCTGCCTCTAAACGCTCCTGGGCTTCCTTGCCATCAATACCGAAACTCTCGTATACATTGGCAAGGATGAGGTGATTCTTCGTACCACCGGTAATAAGTGTCAAGCCACCTCGTTGTAGCTGCTCCGCAAGAACCGCAGCGTTTTTTACGACTTGCTGGGCGTATTCTTTGAACTCCGGCTGCAGTGCTTCACGAAACGCCACCGCCTTTGCAGCGATACTATGCATGTGGGGGCCGCCCTGAGTGCCCGGGAATACCGCACGGTCTATCAGGGTCGGAATATTGTCTATCGTCTTCTCAGGTGCCTTTAAAGGCGTACTCACGGTACCTTTAGAAAGAATCAAGCCACCGCGTGGTCCGCGAAGTGTCTTATGGGTCGTCGTCGTCATGACATGGAATCCGTATTCCAGGGGATTTTTGGCGACACCAGTGGCAATGAGGCCTGCGACGTGGGCCATATCAGCCATCAGCAATGCCCCGACCTCGTTTCCGATTGCGGCAAATTTTTCGTAGTCGAGTTCACCTGGGTACGCACTGAACCCGGCAAGAATAATCTTCGGCCTATGCTCAAGAGCAAGCTCCCTGATATGATCGTAATCGATTTCGCCAGTAGTAACATCTTTCATGCCGTAACGAACGAAATTATACAGCTTTGCGCTCTGCGTCACCGGCGCCCCGTGCGTTAAGTGCCCACCATGCGAAAGGTCCATTGCAAGCACCGTGTCACCCGGTTCGAGCCACGCACTGTACACCGCTTCGTTCGCCGGTGCACCAGAATGCGGCTGCACATTTGCATGATCAGCGCCGAAAAGTTGCTTCGCACGATCAATCGCAAGCTGCTCGAGCTGATCAGTATATTCCTGACCTCCGTAGTACCGCTTTCCTGGGTACCCCTCGGCATACTTATTCGTGAATACACTCCCGAGTGCCGCTAATACGTCATCGCTGACATAGTTTTCGCTTGGAATCAGCTCTATCACCTCGCGCTGGCGAGCTTCCTCACTTGAAATAAGGCGTGCGACAGCATCATCATTAAGGATACGAGGGCGAGAATTTATAGACATAGTGCTTCTATTATACACCACAAGGCGTTCACTGTCGACTTGACGATATACCATTCATGGTATATCATAAGAGGTATGGATTCTAAGAATTATGCAGCAAAAATTGGTAACCTGATACAAGAAAATCGTCAAGCGAGAGGTATGACCCAGCTTGAACTTGCGAAAGCGCTTGGCACGAGCCAAAGTGCGATTAATCGTATCGAAAAAGGTGGTCAGAATATCAGTTTTGATATGTTAGCTCGTATCAGCGAGGTGCTTTCAAGCCAGCTCGTAACGCTTACCCAACCTGGCTCGATAAACCTGCGTATCGATGGTGGGCGTCAACTTTCTGGTAGCATTACCGCAAAAACCAGCAAGAACGCTGCCGTCGCCCTTTTGTGTGCGTCACTTCTTAACCGCGGCACGACCACACTTCGCCACGTCGCTCGTATCGAAGAGGTAAACCGGATTATCGAAGTCCTCAACAGTATCGGGGTCAAGACGCGCTGGTTCAATGACAACGACCTTGAAATCATCCCGCCTGCCCGCCTTCGCCTTGAAGACATGGACATCGAGGCTGCGAAAAAAACACGCAGTATCATCATGTTCCTCGGCCCACTGTTACACCAGTACAAGCAGTTCGAACTGCCTTTTGCGGGCGGCTGTAGCCTTGGTGAACGTACAGTCGAACCTCACCTCAACGGGCTTGAGCCGTTCGGCCTGAAAGTAGAGACGGTCACCGGAAAGTACAAGGCAAGTGCCTCCCCTGTAAAGCCGGAACGTGCAATCGTACTTTCAGAGCGTGGTGACACCGTTACGGAAAACATCCTGATGGCTGCCGCACTAAATGACGGTATCACGACCATCCGCAACGCCAGCCCTAACTACATGATTCAGGACCTCTGTTTCTATCTTGAAAAGCTTGGGGTGAAAATCGAAGGTATCGGGACGACGACTTTGCGCGTCCATGGTGTTCGCGATATCAACAAGAACGTTGAATACGCGCCCGCCGAAGATCCAATCGAAGTTATGAGTTTCATCGCCGCCGCTATTGTGACGAAATCAGAAATCACTATTAAGCGCGCACCCATCGAGTTCCTAGAAATTGACCTAAAGTTTCTTGAGGACATGGGCTTTGAATACGAACTAACCGATGAATACACCGCCCTGAACGGTAGGACCCGTCTGGTCGACATCACGACTAAAGTCAGCACCCTCCGTGCATCCATCGACAAGATTCACCCGATGCCATTTCCTGGTTTGAATATCGACAACCTCCCTTTCTTCGCGCTAATCGCCGCGACAGCCAAGGGCCGCACCCTTATACATGACTGGGTGTACGAAAACCGAGCCATTTACCTCACCGAGCTAACGAAGTTGAACGCAAAAGTAGAGCTTGTTGACCCGCACCGTGTATACGTTGAAGGTCCGACGAAATGGAAACCCGCCGAGATCGTTACACCGCCAGCACTCCGCCCGGCAGTCGTGATCCTGCTTGCGATGGTCGCAGCGCCAGGTGTATCTGTCCTGCGAAATGTTTACTCTATCAATCGCGGATATGAAGACCTCGCCGAGCGCCTCAATAGCCTCGGTGCGAAGATTACCATCCTTCGCGATATCACTGAATAATTAGTACCCGGTAAAGTAGTCGGTGACCACCTTGGTGGCGCCGTGCTTCTTGAGTAAGCGTCGAAGGCTATGGACGAACATAGGTGGCCCGGAAACAAACCCATGCCGGCCGTCAACATGCGTGGACAGCGTCTCTATGATCTTTTCGTCAATGAATGGCGCACTGATATGCTTCCATCCCTTAGGAAGTGCGTCTACTTTTTGCGAGGTGACAAGTACGACCTTGATACCGGACGCTTCTAAGACTTCCTGGTAGGCAATTTCATCTGGGTTCGCAACGGAGTATAGCAAAACGATATCGCGCTTTTGGTCATTCGCAAGCATTGAACGAAGTTGGCCGATGAATGGCGTAATACCAATACCGCCCGCCGCGAACAATAACGGTGTCTGCGTGTTTTTTGGCAAGACGAAGTCACCAGCCCATTGCGTCGCATGTAACCGCATACCCTTTTCAATACCCCGAAGCTTCTTCTTAAAAGTACTCGATGGTTCGTAGAATTTTATACCGAACGAAACCGTATCCGCGCCCGGAGCCGATGTAAGACTGAACGAACGCCGCTGGCCGCGTAAATCCGCGTTAGAATGTGGTACTTGTATCTCCATGTATTGTCCGGGCTCAAAGCGCACTTTCCTTGAAGGGGTGAAGATCAGTTCCTTACTTGTCGGCGTAAGCTGCTTCGCTTCTTTGAAACGAAGCTCCACACCGTACTTTCTTGATACCAAGAAAGCGAACACGTTACCAATGACTAACGCAAGCGCGGGAGTCATCTCAACACCAGCGAAGCTTATCGGTACCGCAAATAGCACACCGACTAACGCTGCTTCTACATATGCCTGCAATTTACGAGGCGGCAAAGTAAGCGGTTCTGTAAGCATAATACTTGCGAAGAAGATAAGCGGCCACGAAAGAAGTAACCAGAGGCTTTCGCTAAGTGTTTGTCCGTACGTAGCAAACACCACCAGAAGAATCGGTACGGCGACGGCGAGAAACAGCCCCGCGACGCCGAAGCGCCGTGTCTTATACAGCGATACTGCGGCGACGGCGAGAACAATCGGCACGAGCGGCGGCGTTCCCACCCACCATGAAGCCGAAACGAGACCCGTAAATCCGATTATCACCGCCGCAATCGCAACGGGGTTGAATATATGTCGACCTTTATATACGAAGATGAATTTCGAAGCGCCAGCGATAAGCCCGACAAGTAGCATCGCTAGTAATCCGCTCAGCTCCAGTGTCGGCGAAAAAATCAACGCTAAAATCAGACCAGTGATAATAGAAGAATCGACATGCGCCTTTACGCCGAACAGCCATGCGCACACGCAGCTACTCAAGACGGTAGCGCCTACAAGCACCACCGTACTCGCAAGCAGCGCAAGGGAGTTATAGCTGATAACACCGAAGAAGGTCAGTACTAACGCGAACGCCCAGATAGAGGATAGTCCGAAGGCTAAACCTTTATACATCGACAGTAGGCCGAGTGATTTTTCTATAAACGCGCGCATTATCCCTCCTGATATAGTGATTCGCCGAACCACGGCGAGTATTCGACACCTCCATTTGCGAACATGCGAATATATGCATAATTATACCGCTTCGCAAGCGTGTTTGGATCACAGAAAAACAAAGCAGTCGCGAGGCCGTCCGCAACCATCGCCGTATCGGCTACAACCCAGGTAGCGATAATATCTTCAACCGGCGTACCGTCCGTAGGATCAATAACATGATGCAAACCCTCGCCCCATCTCCTACGATTCGTCGCCGAAGCACACAGTGCTTTGTCGTGCAGCTCAAGTGCACCGATTACCTCCCCTGTTCGCATCGGGTGCTCAAGCCCGATAGAACCGAAATCCCCTGGCCCTACCTGTCGCATATCCCCGCTTCCATCAACTAAGAACGTATCGTACCCTTCTTCAATCAGAATCACCGTTATCCTATCAACAAGATAGCCCTTACCCGCAGCCCCGAAATCTAACGTAACCGGTTCACTGACGGTAAGCGTGGCTTCTTCTCTTTGTACAATTTCAGGGTACTTTTTAGGCTTTGGAATGACACTTTTAGGGCGTAATGTGTAGTCAGCATCATACCCAAGCGCTACCAACGTATCCCCTACGAGCGGTGAGACTTTCCCTTGGCTCATCTCATATAATTCATCGTAGAATTCTAGCAACACGCGATCAGCATCAGGAAACTGATACTTGCCGGGTGCATGAGAAATAGCACTTACTACTGAGTCGTCTCGAAAGCGCGAGTACGTACCATCAATCCGTTCGACCTCGTCGCGTATCGTTGTTTTTACCGCTTCGATGAGGGGCTTCTGGGTCACAATTTCCCATTGTGTTCCCAGGGCAAAGAATGGAAAGCTATGCAGCTGCGTCGGCTTTGATTTGATC
>JBIISZ010000008.1:0-51380 GCA_044340745.1 Saccharimonadales bacterium (SeqCode) | reverse complement strand
ACTGAAGAGCACTTCTTGTAGGCGTTCAACAACTTCAATGCCGTTACTATTTGGCCAGTACTTTTGTAGTGAGCCAGACAAACGACCCCAATCATTTGTAATGAGTCCAAGCTGGTGCTGAAGGTCGAAGAGAAAGAATTTTCGTGCCATGTGTCGAGCGTCTGCATAGTTTTTGTACGTATCCATGAACTCTTCGATGCGAGCCGTAATGTGCGCCTGTGCTTCAAGCCCTTGGCTGATCTCATCGCGGGCATGGTCAATATCAGACTGCGCGGCTTCATCGAGTCGTTGGATTACCCCAAGTTTTCGAACGGCGTCGACTTTATCAACGCCATGCTCAACGACAAGCGAACGCATCAGGTGAGAAAAGCCAGTTTCGCGCCAGCTCTTTGCTTTTTGCGTCCAATAGGCATTGAACGTATCAATGGAACTTTCGATTGTCTGCGCAAGCTCGATACCTGCTTCAGGCAGGGATTCGATTATCATCTCGACTTCACCGGTATTCGTTTTTTCGTATGCAGGTTTCTCCTTAGGTACGAGCAGTGTGTCCAATTCTTGAAACTGATCTGGGACTACCAGTATGATGTCATCAGGAAAATAACTAATAAGCTCATCGGTGATTGACTCGACCGCGTGAAGCATCCGACCGAGCTGCGCGCGTGCTAAGGGATGGTCTTCCTTTTGCTCGACCTCTTTAATAGCCAGCATGACATCGATGCCGGCTTCATAAGTGCCTTGAAGGTTAGGAGTTTTGAGATCTGAGATTGCAGCCGTTAATTCATGCATGAGCATCGATCCATTGTTTCGTGAGCCGATCAGCTGGTATGTCGTAAGAACGTCATGGACGCGGGCGATGTATTCAATTTGTGCGATATTACCCGTACGCTGCAGATTCACTTGGCGCTGTTCTGGTGAAACCACGGGAGTTGACCGTCCGCTTAATATACGAAAGAAGTTTTTACTTTTTTCCGTCCGACGATCGATTGATGCTGAAGACCGGGCAAGATTCGTAAAGCTTAACCCGAGTTCTTCGGTGCTTTTCACTTGCTTTTCGAGGGTATCCATAATGACACCGTCGTTGACGTACCGTTCTCGGCTTCGACCTTTTGCCCTTGGAGAAAATATGCGAGCGGTGGCATCAGTGTGAGGGATGTCGCGGGGGTGAGCACCAAATGCTGCCATGACATGAGACAAGTCTAGGGCAGCCCTGCTTGCGTATGAAGGCTCGATATCGCCCCACTGTGTTTGTATGTAGGGGGTATTTGGGCGTTGAACGAACTTAGGCGTTACAATTACATCCAGATAAGAGTTAATAAGTTCGCTATCAACCCCGAACTTTGTCGGATCAGTAAGAATGGACTCGATTTTTTCGATGGTATCTACATTGAGCTCATGCTCACTGGCTGAACGTGAAACTCGTTTTGGTTCTGGCAATTGCTTATCTGGTGACATAATCTACTTATATTAGCATATTTTAATGAAAAAGTCAACCGTATGCGTGTTCGCTACCCCTTAGGGACTTGAAAATATGCCTGAAATACGGTATTATGATTCAGTTACGCACTAAATATGCTTCAACAAATATTTAGTACACATCCTCTTCAACGAGGTAATAAAGGAATGTTATAACAATGGCAAAGCAAGTAATTGGTAACTTGAAGCTCCGTATCCCTGCTGGTCGTGCGACCGCTGGTCCTCCAGTCGGTTCGACACTCGGTCAATGGGGTCTTAACATGATGGACTTCATCAACCCGTTCAACGACGCAACAAAAGAACTTCAAGGTAAGGACGTTATCGTACACATTAAGGTATACGAAGACCGTACGTTCGACTGGAAGTCACTTGGTCAGCCTGTTGACGATCTGATCCGTGAAAAGGTCGGTATCCAAAAGGGAAGTGCCAAGCCACACACTGACAAGGTCGGTAAGATTACCCGTGCTCAGCTCGAGGAAATCGCCGAACTCAAGAAAGATCAGCTGAACGCAATCGATCTTGACGGTCGTGTCAAGGTGATCGCCGGTACCGCACGCTCAATGGGCGTTGAAATCGCCGAGTAATTCGGCATTAGTAAAAAGCGAGTCTGAATGTCTCGCTTTTTGTTTTTAGGTATTATTGACGATTGCTCCGGCATGGCGCTCGGCGAACCCAAACGGGTGACGGGTCTGTCGCTGCAGGGCTTGCTCTGGTCTGATACCGAACACCGATGCCTCGAGGTGGGGTTCTACTGCGAGCGTAACAGCTTCTCGTACTTCAGAAATACGAGTCGGGTCAGTCGTTTTTACGAGGACATCGACATCACGCCGATTTCCGTCGGGGCGTGTGACGGGTAAGTAGAAGTCTGCCGGGGCGATGACGTATTTCTGCTCGGCATCAATGATCGTACGAGGGTCGGCAAGCGCAGAAGTGCCGACACCTCCCATGAGCTGGATATCCTGCGACCCTCGAATGCTGTCTGCGAAAGGGCGGATGATATCGATAGAGTTTGCCGGGCTAGACTGTAACATTATAGTGAGTTAATCATACCGCATTCTGCGGGATGTACAAGCGCGGAATATGCTATACTTACGGGTAATGCAGTGGGCAAAACGAAACTCAGGGTTTACGATCGTCGAATTAGTCGTCGTAATCGTAGTCATCGCGATTCTGACAGCGATCAGCATCGTGGCGTATAACGGGGTTCAGAACAACGCGAGGGCGTCGGCAACATCAGCTGCGGTACGGCAAGCTAACGATACGATCCGCCTATGGATGGCAAAGAACGGCGGTGCACCGCCGACCTCATTGACACAAGCTGGCGTGACGAATAGTGCTGCCCAGACGAAAGTAAGCCTTTCATATACTCGCTACGACAATAACACCGGCTACTGCCTGGATGGCTACAGGACTGATAAAGCGAATATCGGCTACTTCAAAACATCTTGGAATAACAATCCCGTTTCACCTGGCGTGTGCAACATAGACGCGATGGCTGATAAACCGCCACTTGCGTTCAACGAACTCCAGCATGGCACGACCATCTCATTCCCAGAAGTCACGGGAACACCTGATCTTATCCTGTACGTGGCTTTTACGATCTATAACACCGACACGGCTTGGAACGCCCTCGGTCGACTTACTTCGACGAATGGAAGTACGATGCAGATTGACACTGGCGGCGCCGGGTCTGCGGCGCTTCGCTACCGGCTTGATGCCGGATCACCCGATCCTGTGTTTACGAACGTCAGCGCCTCTCAGAATGTCCGTTCCCCTGGATTTCACGTAGGGTGGGTGCAGGTGAGCGAAGAGGGGACCGTTCGATCGATGGCGTTTGACCAAGCCGAGGCGTTCCATACAGGTTCACTTCCCGCGGGAGCTAACTGGGCCTTTAACGGCATTCAACTTGGCGGCAGTAATGCCTCGCAATACCCGTATATCGCAGCGGTCTTTAACGGGACGCATGATGAAAAGACCCGTGCACGAATCATTGAGTTCATGCGAAGCTATGAATAATAGTAATAATGTGCTATAATAAGAGTAATAACAATCAATGTTGGGAGGCTCCAGGAACATCCTGGGTCGATTGAACCACAGAAAGGGTTATACCTATCATGGCTAAGAAAGCCGATCTGCTTGCGCAGGCTCAAGAATTGAACCTTGCCGTAACGGAAAAAAATACTATCGCTGAAATTGAAGCCGCGATCGCTGGTGCAGGAAACGCCACTGAAGCTCCTGAAGTAGTCGAAACTACCGATGAAGCACAGGAAGAAACCTTTGCGAAAGCGGGTAAGCGTAGCGCGAAAGCTGTCGCTGAAGCGGATGCTAAGGCAGAAAAAGAAGCTCGTAAAGAAGCGGGTGACACTTCAAGCCAATCAGGTGAAGAAGAAACGGTGAAGAAGGGCCCTAAGCCCGTAACTCGCCCCGTACTCGAACGCCGCGGCAAGAACTACCGTAAGGTTGCTGAAAAAGTTGAAGCGAACAAGTTGTATACGCTTGAAGAAGCCGTCGCACTTGCCGTTGAAACGAATCCTTCTAAGTTTGATGCCAGTGTCGAAGTACACGTTCGCCTGAACGTCGACCCACGCCAGGCTGACCAAAACATCCGTGCGACCGTAAGTCTTCCTCATGGTACTGGTAAGACAATCCGCGTCGCCGTATTTGCCCCGGAAGGTGATCACGCTGCAGCTAAGGAAGCTGGTGCAGATGTCATCGGTGACGAAACATTCCTCGCTCAGCTTGACAAGGAAGTCCTTGACTTCGATATCTTGGTTGCAACCCCTCAGTTCATGCCACGTCTCGGTAAATACGCTCGACTCCTTGGCCCACGCGGGCTCATGCCTAACCCTAAGAGTGGTACGGTCGCTACTGACGTTGCTAAGGCAGTGAAAGAAGCGAAAGCCGGTAAGGTTGAATACCGTGTCGACAAGCAAGCTATCGTTCACCTTGGTGTCGGTAAGGTAAGCTTCGGTACTGAAAAGCTCGCCGAGAACGCAAAAAGCTTCTTCGATAGCCTTCAGGCGCAGAAGCCAGCAAGTATCAAGGGCGGCTACGTAAAGACTATCGCTATCAGCACCACTATGGGCCCTGGTATCAAGGTCGAAAACTTCGTCAGCTAATAAGTAGTACGATATAAAAAAATCCGCTTCGTAAGAGGCGGATTTTTTTGTTGGGGAGCTTGTCTTATGCAGCCAAGCTTTGTTCGCTGCGAAGATGTGTTTCTACTTCCTGGTTTAGGAGTTCAAGGTCGCGGTCTTGAACATCTTGTTTTGCAGTCTGAAGCTCGTTGTTCAGGGTTGCTACTTTCTCGCGAAGAGATTGAATCTGCTGTTGATCACGGTCATGCTGCTGGCGAAGATCCCGCTCTTGCTGCACAAGGATCCGAATCGCTTCGTCGCGTGCCTCGTTATGCACTTCGGCGATAATTACCTCGCTTAAGTCACGTAAGCCGTCCTCACCGGTATCCGCAATAGTGCCGAGCAGGGAGGAGAGACCGCTATCGATACCTGACCGCACTTCAAGGTTAGCGACATCCTTGCGCCAGTATGAAGTCGGGCTTTTCTCGTCCGGAAGTTGCCTTAATGCGGCGGCAGGAATCGTATCGTTCTCTAATTCCATCGATGATTGGAAGCGGCGATCCCTTTCGGTCTCGACTTCATTCTTCACGATGTATGCGACTGCTGTAATGTCTATCTTTCCTTCAGGAATCTCCTTGTCGAAGATTTGGCGGAGTACCTCATTTTTCACCCTGTATCCAAGCCACGCTTCAAATTGTGAAAGCTCAAGGCTGATACCGTCAACGATGAGTTCTTCAGCGGTCTTATCTGATTGCTGGACGAAGCTTTCCAGCCCGGTAGAGTTTTCACTCGGTACGATCTGATCGTTAGTCAACGTATCGGGTTTTGGCTGACTCGGGTACAGAGCATCACGCTCCATTAAGGTTTGCGCTTGCTGTTCTGTACTGTGTGTCATCATGCCTTTGATGCCCCCGAATTGTTGCTTTTGTATTCCGTAAGATCGTGTTGGTGTATGCGCGTTCTTGAGGCGAGTATAGCATAGGCGATATACAAGCGCAACTCTGAATCGCTCATGCTTGCACGGAGCCTTGTTTTCAGACAATATAAGGGCATATGGGGATTGAGAATACAAAAGGGGAAGTGCAGGCACGCGCCGCTCACGAAGCGTTTCGTGGCAGTTTATACGGGCAGTCGCTTGCAGGCGAGCCACGTTGGGATATGCAACGACCAGATCACGTCACCGCCCAGGAATGGATACGGATCCTCGGGCGTGATGCTGATAACCTCGAGCATATGAAGCTCTCTTTTGATATTACGAACCTTTTCTTACATTTCGATGACGGGTCATTGGGTATCAGTGAAGATGAAAAAGACATCCTCCGTATCGCAGCTATCAGTCATGACTGGGGTGAAAGTCACGATGATGTCTCCGGACGTGGTGGCGACATTAATTACGAACTCAAGACCGATCTTGATACCATGAACGAACAAGAAATATTTCGTATGGTCTTCGACCATGTCATGGGGCCAGTTGATGTAAAAACCAAACACCTTATTGAAGCGACAATTTTTAAGAAAGATACGAAGCTTGGCATGGTGTTTGATGCGATTGAGCGGATAGGGTATTTACGTACGGCTATTATTGCATTTACGCATAGCAAAGAGACAGACGACCCTATACTGAAGAGTCATCTGGAGTGGTTGGCGGCAGGAACTCTGTCTAATCAGGTCACGATGCTCATGGAGTACGCCGCTAACTACACCCCAGTAAAGAAATACCTCGATATCGCCGCGCCGTCCATCAATGAGATTTATGACGCCCTCGAGCCGTCTATATTTTCACGGCACGGGCAACCGCAGCACGAGAAGCGAAACCTCTATAACCAGTCGAAGGTATTGTGGCGACATAGCACCTCGCAAGTCCCGACACAGAAGAAGGCAAATGGCGCCGCTGTGTTTACGGACAGCCCTAGCTTTGAAAGCCGGTATCTTGCCACCTATGAAGACGCGGAGAAAAAGGCGGAAGCCTGCCGTACCCTCGGTATGAAAATCGTCCTAACTTCCGGATCGTTCGACCTGATGCATGTAGGGCACATGCGGTATATAGAAAAGGCACGTGAATACGGCGACATGCTATTCGTCGGAGTCGATTCTGACACGAAAATCCGGGAGCGTAAAGGCCCGGATCGCCCGGTGGTCGAGGAGACCGAACGGATGCAAATGCTTTCTCACACCCGCGGGGTCGACTTTATCGTCCTCAAGCAACCGACCGATAAGAAATGGCAGTTGATACAAACGATACACCCGGACATTCTGATTGCGACATCCGAAACCTACACCCCTGAAGAGATCGAGATACTTGAGCGTGACTATTGCGGTAGGGTCGTGGTGCTTGAACCGCAGGCAACGACCTCGACGTCCGCAAGGATTCGTAAGTTGAACATCGGTTGGTCACGACAAATCATCCAACCAATCTTGCAGGAAATCGACGCCGGGGTACCGATAGAAACTTTGAAAGAGAAATTTGGCAATGTCATCCAAGAATCCTGAGCAGCAGATCAGCGCATACGTACCGGTTATTCATAACGGGTACTTAGATTTTTTTCTCGATTACCCCGACGCGACAATTAATATTTTCGGACAGGAAATACTTGCTGATTTCGATTATCTTCGAAAAGATATTCGGGCGCTTGCACCGGAAGATGCCGCCGATATCCTTCAGGTGAGCCTAGGCCGCCGTGTGCAGCTACTATCAAAGCGTGCACTCACGGCTGCCTTTACGGATGAGTCTATCAGCCATATCTTAGCCGACGACGATCTTTCCCGTACGCTTGCTCGCCAACACGGTATAGAAAATACTGCCACTTTCGAGCCGGTGTTTCTTCGCTGGGATCGAGACAACGCTGCGGTAAATCAGGATATCCAAGCCGACAGAAGGGTCGCTGCCGCGGAAGTCCCTGAGCAGTTCTTGCGTATATTAGGGAATGAAGTCGAAAGTAGTACGGATTGGTGGCGCCATGTGGGGGCGGTTATTAGTAAAGAAGGCGAACTTATCGGCAGCGCCCATAACCAGGCCCTCCCAACCGACTATTCCCATTACATCGACGGTGATCCCCGTATTACCGCCAAACGTGGCGAGAATATTGACCGTTCGTTGCACGTGCATGCTGAAAGTAAAGCTATCGCAGAGGCGGCGAGGGACGGCGTGTCGCTCAGAGGCGCTGAAATACTCGTTAGCACCTTCCCATGCCCTAACTGCGCAAAGCTGATTGCAGTGAGCGGTATAGAACGTTGCTACTTCGTTGAGGGATACGCCATGCTTGATGGGCATAGTGTATTGAAAGCAGCTGACGTAGAGATCGTCAAGATTGATGGCGTCGAATTTGAAGACGGCCGTAGTTCGGCAACCCCGTACCCTGCTAAATAATTTATCCGATCTTAAATCGCACCTTGGCGTCTTCAGGCCTGTCCGGGTCAGGTTGGATGAGGTGCGCGTGCAAGTGGCGTACTGTCGCGCCGTTGCGTGCTGTATCACCGAAACGCATCGCCAACCCTCCGGCGGCGATCTTAAACTCCGCTTCTGCCCAGGCAAAGTGGGTCTGAAGCTCATCGAACGAGCCTGGCTGCAGGTCAGCCAGTGTTTCGGCATGATATGCGGCGATAGCAAGAAGGTGCGTTCGGGTGTTATCGTATGGCCATTGGTTCGGCGTCAAAAGCCAATGCTCGCCTGATCTCAAAATAGGCTGCTGGTGGTATTTATGCAGCGCATCAGGACAGAACGGGCATTCGTTATTTTGCTCGATCGTCTCCATAACCCCTCGCTGCTCGTCGTTCCGGGCATTATTCAGGTTAACAAACGATTCAGATCCGCTCATATGTCTTAAAAGTGTAATCGTATTTATTATTGTCATCGCTTGGGTACGAATCTTCTACGAGCAGCTCCCATTCAGAGCGGCTCAAAGAAGGGAATTTGGTATCCGCAGAGAGCGAAGCGGCGACTTCGGTCGCATAGACCCGTTCGACGTCGGCAAGTGCCTGGCGATAAATATCAGCGCCACCTATAACATAGGTTTGCTCCGCCCGTGCCATGCCGTACGCTTCATCAAGCGAATGGGCAACCTGCACGCCGGGAATATCGACACCAGCTTGCCGAGTTACGACGATGTTTTCCCTTCGGGGCAGCGCACGACCGATAGATTCAAGGGTTTTACGGCCCATGATGACGGTTTGTCCCGTGGTAAGTTGACGAAACCGCGCCATGTCGCTTTTCATCTCACCAGCGCCCCATAGTAGTTCGTTGTCGCGACCTATGCCACGCTCTGCATCGTATGCGACGATAATATGCTTCATTAGACCGCCGTACCACCCATGGCAATCGGCGGGTGTGCCTTGTAGTCTTCGACTTCGAAATGCTCGACGCGGAAGTCTTTCAGGTTCTTGACGTCTGGATCAATGGTTACTTTAGGAAAAGCGAACGGTTCACGGCTGATAATTTCGTCTGCCAATTCGTCATGCTGCTTGTAAATGTGGGCATTAGAGATTTGGAAGACCAATTCCCGTGGCTTATAGCCGGTTACCTGACCGACCATCATAAGCAAAGCCGCATAATGCGCCATATTGAAGGGAAGCCCGATAGGAGTGTCGGCGCTGCGCTGCCAGTGCACTAATGAGATTTCTTTGTTGTCGACGTCGATATTATAGTGCTGCAACCCGTGGCACGGCACAACAAGTACCTTCTGCTGACGACCGGGGGCACGCGAGACGAGGGGCGGAATGAACGGGGTGATGAAATGCGTACGGAGCTCTGGGCGGTCTTTGATCTGGGCGATCATCGCGTCGTATTGGTCGAACGTTCCTTCACCGTCTGGGAAATCGTGAAACGCAGCACCGTATGAGCCAGGGCCTAAGTCGCCGAGCTCAAGGCCACGCTTGGCGGCTTTACGTGCGTCGTTTGTCCATGGTTTCCAGAAGTTACAGCCGTATGCTTCAAGTTCTTCTTGGGTACGAGCACCGTTCATGAACCCTAGGATTTCGCCGAGTGCTTGTTTTGCGGGGCCAGCGATAGGCCGCCGATCAGTGTTAGGTTCGTACGAATCAATGATGCGCTGGGTCGTGCCGCGAGTCAGGTCACGCTGCGTAATTAGGGGGAAGCCGTTAGCGAGGTCAAAAACCATCGTGTGTCCGAGCACCTCGGTCGAGGGTTGATCCATTCCCGAAATTGCAGCCCGCCCTTTGGTACGGATACGCTGTAATAGTTCACCATACTGATGATCCGGTGTTCGCTGCTCTAAGTACTCGACGGATGCAAGCTGTTCTGCCATATGAATTCCCCTCGTTCCACCCGTTGAATTGTTACCTCTGATTATAGGGGCTACGAGGCAAAAAATAAAGAATTAATCGTCGCTGTATTCTTCAAGCGCCCTGCGGCGTGGATCACCAACCGGATAGCGGCGGTAGTCGCCGGCTGGATACGTATTCTTTGAGGCCCTTCGTCGATCGGCAAAGAACCGTCGGCGTGCAGTAATACGCTGTTGGCGGTTCGATGCCCGCTCGATTTCTTTTCTGTTGACTTCATACGTCGTTTCATTTTCAGCAAGAACTTTTTGCGGCTCGATTGTTTCGTCAACAAGGGAATAAACGATATCGGTGAATTCAGGCGTTTCGTCGAGCGGATGCCCGGCTTCGTGCAGCTCTTGGAAGTAGCGGATAAGGTCAGGGTCGTACTGTCGATGATCTCGCACATCTATGATTGCTGTCGTCCGACCTTTCAGCTCTGCATCGTCATCGACGACCCCGTAGCGGCTTTTATATCCGACACGCAGCACCCTAGGACGTTCTTTTGTCCGTACGTGCGTATCAGTCCCAAGAAAGGCCATCCTATAGAGTGAGCCGCGGCCGAAATCGATAGAGTGGCCAGCTAATTCTTCTATACCTTCGCGCATCGGCTGACGAAGATGAAGGCGGGCCGTTCCAATCGTCGTAAGATTGCTGATCTCACCAGTACTCATTGCCTGCGCCCTGATGGCAAGATGACTTTGTAACGGCGTACTGGTACCAAGTTTTGCCGCCTTGCTCGCTTCCCATACGGTAGCAGGCGAATAGCCCGGAAGGAGAAGGTTTGGGAAAAGTTTATGGCGACGGCTTATATAACTATGGCTGTTCTGGCCTTCACGTTGTGACATGCGGCGTCGGATCGAATCGGCGACAAACTGGGCTGTCGCGATGCCGACGAGATCGTCGAGTTCTTCGTGGGCAAGCCGTTCGAATTTTTCGGCAAGCTCTTCCTGGCGAGCAACTAAGACGGGGTCGGCGCCATCTCCACTTAACAACATCGGTGCAGCGTGGCTGCCGTCAAAGTCATAGCGTGTATCAGGTGTGGATTCCATAGAAGGTATATTTACTGTATCTATATAATTATAGCATATTTTTGATAAATAGTCCATGCATCGTTTTAAGGAGCCTGAAAGAGAAGGAGCCCCGCCGAAGCGGAGCTCAGATTGGAACGAGAAGCGGGCGGGGTGGCGCATACGTCTGTCGTACGCACCACCCATGCCGGCTTACACCCTCAGCAGCGTGCGCACGCCGGGGTCGAGGTGCTCGAGCGAGGCTGTCGTCAGCCTGCCGTTCTCGAGAAGTTCACCCACGGCCTCGGCCACCGTACCGACTTGTACGTCGAGCATAGCGCACATCATGCGGAAGTTGAGGTTGGCTTGCTCTGCGTCATCGGGGTGGACGTTGACGTCCTCGATAAAGCAGGCGAGCGTCTCTTGCTGATCATCATTGAGCGTGAGAGTCCCCATAGGGCTACCTCCTATTAGTCGCGAAGTCCGGTGATGAAGCCGGGGCGGAAGCGGGTGTCCTCGTCGTCGGAGTCCGACGGCAGAGGCTCCTTGATCTTCTTCAGCACGCGTGCCACCATTTCCTCGTGGGTCTCGGGGGATGCTTCGATAGCCATAGTGCTCCTTCTAGTTCCATCACTACCCGGGCGGGCAGTGCAATATCTTATTATAGGGCAAAAGTACATAATTTGCAATAAAATGCTGTATTTGTAAAGTACAGGGTTGACATTCGTACCCCCGTTAGGTATACTGCTTCTAGACATACCAAAGACAGTGGCCGTCTGGGAAACCAACTTAATCTGCCACCGAGGAATTGTGAAATAAAAACCACTTTTCTATAGTCTTTGGCAATGCGAGGCCCAAAGACTATTTTTTATAGCATTCTCAACCTCGGGTACATTGCCAGATGTCGCACTTCTACAATTCGGTCGAATACTTAAATACCAAGGAGATTTTTATGGCAATTAGTCGCGATAAAAAGAACGAATTGGTTGCTGAACTTACCGAGCTGCTCACGAACGCGAAAACAACCGCGTTTGCTGCGTACCAAGGCCTCAGCGTAGCAGATCTACAGGTGTTGCGTGCTCAGGCACGTGAAGCTGGTGTGACGATCAAGGTAGTGAAGAACCGTCTGGTTCGCGTCGCCCTTGAGAACATCGACACGTTTAAAGATCTCGACACTTCAACATTGAATGGTCAGCTTCTCTACGCTCTTTCGAGCGAAGATGAAGTAATTCCTGCGAAGATCCTTGCGGACTTTGCTAAGACACACGACGCACTTGTCATTGCCGGTGGTATTTCTGCCGAAAGTGGCCTTATGAGCGCCGACGACGTCAAAGCACTCGCCGCACTTCCAAGCAAGAGCCAACTCATTGCAGAAGTTGTTGCGCAACTGCTTTCACCTGTTCACGACGTTACCAACGCGCTTTCGGGCAACTTGCACGCGCTTCTGGATGGTGTCGAAGCAAAAGCAACCAGTTAATTTTTCCGATACTTCCCAGTATCACCCGGCATTTCATGCCACATTTAATAGAATTTGAAGGAGGCTATCATGGCTGATCTAAAGAAACTCGCTGAGACCCTTACCGGTCTTACTGTTCTTGAAGTTAACGAACTCAAGACCATTTTGAAGGACGAATACGGCATCGAACCAGCTGCGGCTGCAGTTGCTGTTGCTGGTCCTGCTGCTGACGGCGGTGCCGCTGCAGCTGACGACGCAAAGTCTGACTACACTATCGTCCTTAAGGACGCTGGTGCGCAAAAAGTTGCTGTTATCAAGGCTGTTAAGGACATTACTGGCCTTGGTCTTGGTGAAGCGAAAGCAATCGTTGACGGTGCACCTGCAACCGTTAAGGAAAAAGTTCCAGCTGAAGAAGCTGAAGCTGCCAAGAAGACACTTGAAGAAGCTGGCGCTAGCGTAGAACTTCAGTAATAACACCGAGGGCATTTGCCTGACGTATATTCGACCGACACGTAGAAACAGTACCCCTCTTCGGAGGGGT
This sequence comes from Saccharimonadales bacterium (SeqCode), assembly GCA_044340745.1. Classification (GTDB taxonomy): domain Bacteria; phylum Patescibacteriota; class Saccharimonadia; order Saccharimonadales; family Saccharimonadaceae; genus Microsaccharimonas. The sequence goes on along the minus strand of JBIISZ010000008.1, from coordinate 38,549 downwards.
ATTTTGTTTGAAGATGACGCTTGGTTGGTAAACTATTTTTACAACGATTGTTATGTCTCATCTGTTAATCGTGTGGATAAGGCGATTGCAGTACGGTTGCAAATATATACAAAGCGATTATTATGGGTCATTATGTCATCGCTCGAAACACTGTCACGCCAACCGGATTTTCCTAACGAGGATCTGCATGATGCGAACGTCCCACTTGTCGATTACTATCTCCGTGCCGAAAAGGGCGAGCAACCTTACGCCCAGTTTTTCATCCATGATAGGGCTAGCTTAGGGGCGATGCATGCGACGGCGCAAGAAGCACTCTGGCTTAGTGGTGTTCAGGTTGCACATACCCCTGAAGAATACGCTGCCTTCTGCAACGGATTCGCGGCGTTCGAATATATATCATCACTCGTTAACCCCCGGATGAAAAGCGGCGCGATTGCCGTTCAGAATACATTGAACTTATTTGTTGCCAATGGCGCTATGGCGGAAGTCGACCTTGCCGAGCGACGCCAGGCATGGATGGAAGTCTTTCCTAACACCTCTGGGGTCATTGTTAAAGCTGGGATGGCAAAAGGTGAGACGATGGCCCAGTTACACGCCCGCGCGATTGGAGCGCAGATAGCGAGTGAACTGGAAATGGCCGCGTAGCTACTGTAAGCGGACGCTCAACCCAAGCCCTCGAAATTCTTTTGCGACGAAAACCGGTTCATCTTCCGTACTTGAAGCGGCATCAAAGAGATATCCGAGCTCATCAAACTCGACAAGTTTCGCCATGTCCTCTACGTGGTGTTTAATTACCCAGTGAGCGAACGCCCCGCGGGCAATCTTGGCATGAACGGTAACGAAGGTCGGTTCACCCGTACGAGGGCTGATCGTCAGGAACTTTGGGCTAATGACCCGCTTGCTTTCGTAATATTTAAAGAGTGATTTGGTATATTCGACCGCCGACAGGTTTATCACTATTTCACCTGCGGGAAGTGCATGGGCAATCGTATCACCCCAATACTCATAGAGGCTGGTGATATTTGGCTGGTGGGAACTGTGTGCGTTACCAGGGAGCCGGTAGCCCATCTCGAGGCGGTAGGGTTGGATCTCGTCTAAGGCACGGAGCACCCCGTACAAGCCCGATAAGATGAACAGATGATCATTTGCATAGTTCCGGTCGGCTTCAGTGAATAACGCCGCTTGAAGGCCGGAATAGATATCTCCGAGAAAAGTGTCGATGGCTGGGCCAGTGATGCGATCGGAGTTCCAACGTTGAAAAAGCTCGTACGTCTCAGCTGCCTTTTTTGAAGAGAGCTTCATCGTTTGTGCGATGTGTTCTACGCTCATCGTTCTTAGGTAATGCGCTATTACGTTCGCTTGGGGCATAAGAGAAGGTAGCTGTGTCGTCGTATGTACGGGCTTTAGTTCGGCTTGCCGCATTGTTTTTGAAGAGTGAATGAGAATCAGTGCCATATCCACCCAGTATAGCCAAATAATGCTATACTGCCAGCATGTCATTCTCTCTGCATGCTGCATCGCCCAATCCTGAACACTGGGAGCGGCTTGAACCGTTACTAAAGACGTATGAAGCGGACGTACGTAAGGTACTGCCAGAGCTTACACCTGCAATAGAAATATACCTCGACGATTCACTCATCATCGAAGGTGAAGCGACCGGTGGATTTGCTTACAGTCCGTCTATCATCTCGTTCGGTTTCGACGAGCAGTACGGCGATGAGCAGGTAGTTGCTGAAAGTGTCAAAGCGACGCTGTACCACGAAGGCTTTCATTTAGTACAGGGCCACACGGCACACGACCGATTTGCACCCTACGCTACCGTGCTCGATGCGGCAATCTACGAAGGTGCTGCAACGGTTTTCGAGCGATTGTACACGAGTGCGACACCGAGGTGGGGCGAGTACCAGCTTCATACAGAAGAAGAACTCGAATCTTGGAAAGATGCCATGAGCCAAATCCCAATCGAACAGTACTGGGATACTGAGACCGGCCTATGGCAAAAATGGGCATTTTATGACCCCGAAGACAGCCAGCGATGGAAATTATACAAGGTGGGGTCGTGGCTCGTCCAAAGGTATATAGAACGAAGCGGAAAGAGTATTGTCAATCTCCGAAGCATGGCTGCTTCGGAGATTATTACCACTACGGCGTAGCATATTTGATCATCGAACCGACCCGCGTCGCCCGCACTGTACCTTGCTGTTCGATGTCGCGCCCAGCTCCATTAATGGTAGCCTTGATTGTCACTTGAATTGTGCTTGCTAGATCGAGTGCGGACTGACGCGTGGTCGCGTTGGCATTCTGTGCGCCGCTTGAAGGGGAAGTGTCAGACGCTACGTTGAAGTATTCAATAGTAAATTCGCTTATGCCGCTGAGAAGTTTTTCATCTTGGGTGACACACATCGTACCCGTCATCCCAGGTGCACAACTCGGCCGCTGCCACGGGGCAGGGGTAATACAGTCTTTGGTCAGGTACCCGTTGATAGCTAACGTACGGCGCCATAGTTCCGTGCTGTTGGTCGTCGTATTCAACTTCGTGAAGTAGACGGTATTTACGGTCATGACCTGGTTCTGGGGAAGGTTCGTGCTCCCACAGGCATTTGGCATATTGGCAAGATAGACGAGCGATCGGGAAGGGTTATTAGGGTTCGCAGTCGTTGCAAAGGTATTGAGAATTAACATGTTTCCGTTGCCCGAGACGCTCGCAAAGTTCTGGGTACCATTATCGTACCCCTGCGGGCTCGTGAGCGGGACGTTATTTGTTGCGAGGTAAGCGCCGCTGATCTTCGTATCTTCTTCGATTCTGTTCAAGGCGGACTGGACGTTTCCTATAAGCTGCGCACTCGACCGTTCAGCCAGGGCTTCACCGGTCAGCTGTACGATTGCATAGATAATCGTTCCGATAAGCAAGATGACGATTGGTGCAATTACCAGCATCTCCACTAATGTGAAGCCTGCCCGTTTACTGTTCTGAGGCAAGTATGTCGTGTCGGACATATTGTGCATCTCCTCCCTCACCATAATCGATACGAACTGTTATCTTTGAGACACGGGGTATATCAACGTTCGGGCACGTAATCTGAACGGTAACAAACGGATTCGCCAGACCTCGTGCGGCATCGCCAGTAATTGCTACCTTGTTGAGTGGCGTACTTGAAGCACAGGTCGTACCGACGGTCGCTTCGTACTTCCTAAGATAATCGTAGGCGATATTATCAGCCTGGGCCACACGACGAGCTTCGGAGCTTCTTCCAAGAATGGTGTCATATAACGTATACCCCGCAGCCAGAAACAACGCCGCTACGAAAAGGGTAATAAGCAGCTCTACTGCCGTAAACCCTGCGTTTGTTGTTGTATGCTTTACCATTTTCATCTTGAGTATACCGTATAGTGCTTATACTTAATAGAGCAGTAGCGGCCTTGTGTTGACATATTCGCGAGCCTGCGGTGTGGCGCTGTTTGTTATAGTGCCGTCCCCGAGTTGACCATGGCTGTTACTCCCCGTTGTGAAGATGCGGCCTTCTTGGGTCAGGACGACAGTGGTGCCAAATCCGCTCTGCACCACCCATGGCGTGGCCCCCGCTGGTAGCAACATCCGCCTCGGCGTCGACTCGAAAGTGGTCATAGAGCCGGTGCCGAGTTGGCCAAAATTATTGGATCCAGAGCCATATACTGTGCCATTATCCAGTACAGCATACGTGTTTGCCCTATAGAACGATGAGGTATTCATGCCATCTGCAGTAGTGTAGAAGTTTTCAGCGGTCCTACCGGAAGGAAGGTTAAAACGTCGGGCGAAGGGATTAAAAGCGTTAGTGGTTCCTGTTCCCAATTGTCCGAGCTGGTTTCGACCAGTGCCATATATCTGACCGTTCGTCATGAGGAAAACAGTCGTCGCTTGATCTGTCGCTATACGGGCTACCTTCCCTTGGCCGGCAGGGAGCCATACTTTCATTGGTACTTTTACCGTTCCGAAAGTCCATTGTTGCGCAGGTGTCCCGTTACAGTCATGCAGCTGTAAATTGGTACCCGATACCGAGGAATTACCCGGGTTATCAATACACTTACCCGTCGCCGGGTTCGTAATACTCCCATTGTCGTTTATTACCCACTTCTGAGCCACCGTACCATTACATGCGTATGTACGAAGTATGTTGCCGTTCGCGCTGCTTCCATTCGCATTGTCGAGACAGAGCACTGTTGAAGTATCTGGGTGAAATTTGATCGAATTATCTTCGTCAAAATGCACCATTTGCGCCGTAGAGTCGTTACAAGTGTATATCCGTACCTGCGAACCAGCAGCTACGGCGTTGCCAGGGTTGTCGAAACAGAAACCGGTCGAGCTTCGTACTGGAGTTGAGGTCCCGAGCTGGCCAGCATAGTTAAAGCCAGAAGCCCATACATCTCCATTTGAATCCAGCACCCACACCGCATCACCATCGAAAGCCACCTGACGCGCCTGCGGCTGCCCGCTCGCACCGAATGTCCCATAGCGCACTGGTGTTGAGCTGTCGTTCGTTGTTCCGTTCCCTAGCTGTCCGTATTCGTTTGCGCCCCATCCGTATACCGCTCCTCCTTGCATCCTTACATAGGCATTCCTACGGTCGGTCGCTAGGTTTGTCGACTGTACCCAGTCGCTTGCTACGACAGGGAGTGTGTTCGGATCTGAAGTATTGACGGCCGGAAGCGCCACGCGCCGATATGTCGACTGAGCCGTACAGCCAGCAATCGCGTAGGTATATCCCAACACCCCTTGATCACATTGGCCGACGGCGTACACATTATTATTGCTCCCGATAACATAAGTGAAACGAGCGCCTGAGGCGACATACCTCGCTTGTACTCCGGCGGGAAGCTGAAATTGTACAGGCGTCGACTGTATGGCGCTTGTCGTTCCGTTGCCGAGTTGCCCGTCCGTGTTGCTGCCAGCACCGAATAACCTTCCGTCGCTTGTAATTGCGAAGAGTGTATAGCCTTGTGAAAGGAAATTAGAATATAGTTGCATGACGCGAGTTCCCGTTGGAAGTAAAAATTCCCTTGGTGAAGTCGTATTACTTGTCGTTCCATTGCCAAGTTGACCAAACATATTGGCGCCGACACCAGTGACAACACCAGTCGCACCGATTGTCGCGAAGAACGCTCCACCACCGCTGGCATCGCCACCGCCTACGTAGCCAAATGTAATACTATCGAACGAAGTTTGTCCGGATATAGACAGGTGCTCGTTTTGCGTATACGATCGCCAGGGTAAGCTTGTCGATGCACGCAAACGATCAGTCGTCGCCGTTACGGACACCCTCTGTACACCGTTTGCTAGCGTTGTAGGCGCCGGTACGCTAAAGGTAGACCTGACTTCATCCTCATTGCTTATATACTCTGATAATCCAGTAACGACAGAGCCCGCACAGTTCGTATTCGGGCGTAATGGAGAAGTCCACTGTGGTTCATAGTTATTCGCCTTCAAGCAGGCCCGCGCCATCGCCAGTCCACTTTGCGCGGCGTTTTTTGCAAAGGTATCGTAGTGCATATTACCTAATGACGTCACCGTAGCGGCGACTGATGTCAAACCGGCGACCAGTACGAACAGCATCACGAATGATGCTATGAGAATCGTCGGAAGCGCGAAGCCTGATTTAGTTACACCCATACTGTTTTACCTAGTGCTTCCATAATACCAAATTATCCCCGTAAGCATAAGGGTAATACTAGTTGACATTTTCCCTACAGATTGCTATAAGTAAAGCTAATACTATTCAAAATACATACAGATAAGGAAATTGCGAGACCATGTCTGAGTTACCAGAAAAACAAGCCAAGCGCTTGCATGCGTTGATTCAAGAGGCCGAGACGAACCTGGCAGCCGCCAAGGAACTGCTAATCAGCATCATCGGTGACAACGGAACCATCATCACCCCTAAGGCAAGCCCGAACGAAGAAGTCGGCGGAAAAATCATCGAAGGCGTATTTGACGGCCAAAAGATGGCCGGCCCTGACGGTAAAGAATACCCAGTGCCAGCAAACTATGCCAGTAAGTCGAAACTTGTAGAAGGCGACATTCTTAAGCTCACTATCGCTGACGATGGAAGCTTCATCTACAAGCAGATTGGCCCCGTTGACCGCACACAGGTCATTGGTACCCTCGTTCAGCACGATGGGGCGTACTATGTAGAGGCTAATGGTCGTGAATACCGCATTCTTCTTGCGAGCGTGACCTACTTCCGTATCAATATCGGTGACCAAGTCACTATTATCGTTCCGACCGACAACCCAGATGCAACCTGGGCAGCTGTCGAAGCCGCTTTGTAGCTTACGGCATCTATTAAAATCAAAAAGTGTAAAAACTACGGCATCAATTCACTCGCTATGTGTCTATAATTGGGCGTAGGGTAAAAAAGAAGGGGAGTAAGGTGTCTCAGGCACTCTATCGTAAATATCGGAGCAAATCGCTTGCTGACATCGTCGGACAAGATCATATCACCGATATTCTGACACGGGCATTGAAGGCGGGTAAAGTTGCCCACGCCTATTTGTTTACCGGCCCGAGGGGGGTGGGAAAAACATCTATTGCTCGTATTCTAGCACACGAAATCAACCGTCTGCCGTACGATGAAGCAAGTCAACATTTAGATATTATCGAAATCGATGCCGCAAGCAACAACGGTGTTGAAGATGTTCGTGACCTCCGCGAAAAAGTGCAAATCGCCCCTGTTTCGGCAGCCAAGAAAGTCTATATCATTGACGAGGTGCATATGCTTTCCAAGCCTGCCTTCAATGCGCTCCTTAAAACGCTTGAAGAGCCGCCAGAGCATATCGTTTTTATTCTCGCCACGACTGACGTCGAGAAGCTCCCGGCTACGATTGTCAGCCGTACGCAGCGCTATGGGTTCAGAGCGATTCACCCGGATAGTGCCGTTGCGCACCTGCGACATATCGCTCAAGAAGAGCACATTTCCATTTCCGATGAGGCATTGCGACTCATAGCGGAACGCGGCGATGGGAGTTTCAGGGACAGTATCAGCCTCCTAGATCAGCTCTCAAGCCTCGCTGATGAAAAAGAAGGAATTACCACCCAATTAGTAGAAACTGCGCTTGGACTTGCACCGGCACGTGTCGTCGATGAACTCCTGGCGGCAGTCGAGGGCCATGATGTACGACTGGTCGCCAGCACCTTGGCCGACGTCGAAGCCGACGGGGTCAGCCCGCTTGTTATAACTGACCAGCTCATCAAAACCCTTCGTACGCGAATCCAAGACTCTCCCTCATTATTGTCGCTACTCGATAATCTTCTTGACGTACCAAAATCATCACAACCCGCCGCTAAGCTCCTTACTGTCCTCGGGCTGGCCGCATCCGCGCATAAGACCGCGAAAACAGCGGCACTAGCGACACCCGTACTAGAAGTTTCCGCGACGATTGAAGAACTGTCCGCCCAAGCTACCAAGAAGCACCCGAAAGCCGTGGCGCCTACTATTTCAGCTCCCCAGATGCCGGCGACTACAGCACAACCAAAAACACCGCAAACGACATCTGTACCGTCAGAGCCTCAAGCAGCACCAAAGCCGCTCACGCCTGCCCATGATGGTCCACTTGATTGGCCGGCGCTTATCGAATACACCCGCGAACATTATGTTGCTTTGTATAGCGTGCTATCGAAGTGTGGTTTCGAAATAAGCGGCGAGGCGTTGACGATATACACCGCGAACGCCTTCTACAAGAAGAAGCTGGACGACCCGAAATATAGAACCAACTTATACGATTCCTTACGAGCAACAGGTGGTCACGAGCTAACAATCGAGACGATTCCAACTCGTGCCCCCATGAAAGACTCCCAAGCTGCGGCAATTGCTGATATTATGGGCGGAGGAGTAGAGGTTTCACCAGAAGCCGCCTAGTAGAGCACGGAGTTATGGCAGATAAAGCAATCCAGGCAGCGAAAGTGCCGCCACAGAACGTCGACGCCGAGATGAGTCTTCTCGGTGCTGTTTTGATTGATGAAGAGACCTTGGCTGATATTTCAGAACACGTCACCCCTAAGGATTTCTACGATAAGCGTCACGCCCTTATTTATGACGGCATGATCTCATTGTACGAGAAACACAAACCGGTTGACCTTCTCACCCTTACCGACCAATTGAAAAAGAAAAATACCCTCGAGGATGTTGGCGGTTCCGCGTATCTGACGGAACTCACGAACTACGTACCCACCGCGGCACATGCGGAAGCGTATGCTGAGCTCGTGGCGCAGAAAGCAGTTCGCCGTCGCCTAATCAAATCGAGCGCCGAGATAGCCGAGATGAGCTATGACGAAGAGCAGACTACACAGGAACTTCTTGCCAAGGCGGAAGCAGAGCTCTTTTCGGTCAGTGACCAATCTACCAAGCAAGATCTCGTGAGCTTGGAAAGTATTCTGACGGAAAGCTTTGACCGTATGGAAGAGCTGCACCGAAATAAGGGTGCGCTTCGTGGTGTGCGCACCGGGTACCGTGACCTCGATAACATGACGGCCGGTTTGCAGCGAAGCGACCTGATCATCTTGGCCGCCCGTCCAGCGATGGGTAAGACCACCCTCGTGACGAACCTGGCGTATAACGTCGCCACTATCGCTAAGCAGCCGGTACTGTTTTTTAGCCTTGAGATGAGTAAAGAACAACTGGTCGACCGTATGCTGGCCGATGCATCAGGGGTCGATGCTTGGAATATTCGTACAGGAAACCTGAGCGATGAAGATTTCAGTAAGCTCTCTGAGGCGATGGGCGAGATGGCCGAAGCGCCGATATTCATTGATGACACCCCTGGCGTCAGCGTGCTCGAAATGCGCACAAAAGCCCGTCGTATCGCCCATGAGCAACCACTCGGCCTCATCATCATCGACTACTTGCAACTTATGCAAGGCTCTGGGAAGAATGACGGCAACCGTGTACAAGAGGTGAGTGAAATTTCGCGTGGTTTGAAGTTGATCGCTCGTGAATTGAACGTCCCCGTCATCGCCCTCTCGCAGTTGTCACGTTCGGTTGAGACTCGTTCACCACAGATCCCGCAGCTCGCCGACCTTCGTGAGTCAGGTTCGATCGAGCAAGATGCCGACATTGTCATGTTCATTTATCGTGAAGCGTATTACAACCCCGAGACGGAACGGGAAAATATCACCGATCTTATCATCGCTAAGCACCGTAACGGCCCCGTCGGTAAAGTCGAATTGTACTTCCACCCTGAACGGCTCCGCTTCATGTCGCTTGACCGTAAGCATGAGTAGAAAAACAGCTAGGGGATTTCCCTTGCGCTACAAGCTGCGTGCTATACTATAAAGAACCTCATGGCTACGCGTGATTTTTCAAAATACTTTCTGTATCGATGGCGATACGTCATCGGATACGGCACTATCGGGCTTCTCTTGGCCGGATTACTCGTCTTTGCCGGGCTTTATCTGCCAGGTGGTATTTCCGAGCTAGAAATTACTTCAGTCGTGCGTAGCGCCGCCATTACACTCCAAGACCCGGCGACACTGACTATTTCTAACCTTCCGTATTACGCACTACAGGCAGCTATCTTTGGTATCTTCGGAGTCAGCATTTTTACCATTAAACTATCTTCGCTTATATTGGCACTCCTTACAGCAATCGGATTCATCTTCTTGCTGCGGCGCTGGTTTAAGCCGAATATCGCTGTGCTGACTGCATTAATCGCGATCACGACAGGGCAATTCCTATTCATCGCACAGTCGGGTACACCGAGTATCCTCTATGTATTCTGGCCAGTCGTATTATTGCTTCTTGGTACCCAAATCACCCGTGTCAACCGGTTCCGTTTCCTCTGGAAAGCCTTGTTCGCTCTGGCCGCTGGGCTCAGTTTGTATACCCCGCTTAGCGTATACTCCCTCCTTGCTATCGCACTCGCGGTGGTGCTCCACCCGCACCTCCGAGCAGTTGTTCGAAAACTATCCAAGATTCGCCTGAGTGTGGTTAGTGCCATATTCCTCGTCACCATCGCTCCACTGGTGTACTTGATTATCAGTCGCCCGGCATTAGGCCTGACTCTACTTGGCGTTCCTGCCAATTGGCCACCTAATATCAACGACAATGCCCTGCTCCTACTGCAGCAGTACTTCCTGTTCTGGGCGCCAAGCGTAACCTACGTTCTGACTCCTATGTTCAGCCTGGGAAGCGCGTTGTTGATCTGTCTTGGGCTCTACCGTTTGATCCGCACCCGTGACACGACTCGAAGCTACCTCATTATCTTATGGCTGGTATGTCTGGTTCCCGTTCTATTATTGAATCCGGCGTTCACCTCGGTGATATTCGTTCCGTCTATGCTTCTTCTTGCCGCCGGTCTGACGAGCCTCATTGACTACTGGTACCGCTTGTTCCCGCTGAACCCGTACGCTCGCATCGCAGGGCTCATCCCGATTGCCGTGCTCGTATCGGCGTTGATTTTCACTGGGGTAAGCCGCTATGTCTACAGTTATCACTACGCAAAAGAGGCCGTATCGTTATATTCACGGGATATCCGTTTGCTGCCGACTACTGCCGAGCAGGTGGTCGTGAGTGAAGATGAAGAAGCGTTCTACAATGCAGTCGCCCAGTACCGGGATATTACCGTTGTCGAACGGCCGACGGCCGACACGTTCATCGCCTCACAACAGGCTAAAGGTGAATTCACTGGTTACCAGGTGACGGAAATCATTACCGACACCCGCAGTGATAACGCCGACCGGTTCTATGTATACGAGCGAGCGGTAGAGCAACAGTAGCGAGCATGCTATAATACAGCAGTAAAAGACGGAGGATTCTATAATGGCTTTTGACCAAATGAAAATGTTGAACAAACTACGTAAGGCGCAGAGCGACCTTAAGAAAGAAATCATCGAAGTAGAAGCGGGCGAAGGTGCCGTAGTCGTGCAGATTACCGGTGAGCTAAAGATCAAGAAGATCAACATTGACCCTGAACGAGTCGACCTTGAAGACATCGCTGAGCTTGAACACTGGATTGAGATCGCCGTTCGTGACGGCCTTGCTAAAGCACAGGAAGTCGCCGCTGAAAAAATGAAGCCACTCATGGGTGGCCTTGGCAACCTCGGCCTGTAGAGTCATCTTTCGTGGCGCGCCTTCTTCCTATCGCCTTAGAGAAACTGATCGATGAACTCGGTCGGCTTCCTGGCGTTGGTCAGCGTACTGCTGAGCGCTATGCGTATTATCTACTGCGCGCCGATCAACGCATCAACGACAGTATGGCGACCGCCATCCATGACGTTCATGCACTAGTAAAAACTTGTCCGGTCACGTTCGCGCTGATTGATGCTGATGAAGAAGTCTCTCCACTTTATAGCGACAGTGACCGTGACAAGAAGTTGATCGCCGTTGTAGAAGAACCATTGGATATTGTTGCCCTAGAGCGCACCGGGCAGTTCAAAGGTACCTACCATGTCCTTGGCGGAGCGATGAGCCCGATCGACGGTATTGGCCCTGAACAGCTTCATATCCCTGAGCTATTAAAACGCCTCGTCGATGACGAGGTAGAAGAAGTTATTATTGCGACGAACGCGAGTGTCGAGGGTGAATCGACAGCCCTGTTTTTACAAAAGCAAATACAAGATGCCGGCATAGAGGTGCGCTTGAGCCGTCTTGCCCGTGGTATTCCTGTTGGCGTCGACCTTGAGTATGCCGATCAAATCACTCTGAGCCATGCCCTTGAAGGCCGTCGGATATTATAATTCCTGCGTCGCGCTTTTCGTCATCACTTAGACTCATCAGCATAGCTGCTTGAAGCTATGGAAGCGGTGCGACAAACTATGAGAAGTCGCACCGCAGGTAGTCACCCCCTTATGATGCGATAGAAACGGACTCGTTCGTGCGGATACTTGCGGCTTCGGACGATGATCGTACCGATGTCGTTTCGGAGCACGAGCCACATAGCCCTTTGGCGACTCCAGGTGACGCCAGTGAGGTTGTGCTCGGCGGCGATCCGCGAGAACAGCGGATACTGCTCGTATTCGTGGGTGATCGTCCAGGTTGCCGAATCGGCGTACGAGAGCAGCCCATGTGCGAAACTATCCGCCAGGTCATTCTCGAACGCGTAGACCTGCGGGTCTTTGCGCAGGGCACTCGCCGGATGCCGTTCACCGTTGATACGCATGTGGCGCACCCACCACCAAGCTGCCGCATGACCCATCTCGGCAAGCGTCGTTGAGGCACTTGGCAAGACGATCGGCGCGGTAGATACTCGGCCCATCTGTTCCTTTCTCGTGTAGTTTGTCGAGGTACCCCTGCCCAAAGACAGGAGGTTAGCTATTTATACCAGGAAATTTGCAGGAACACAATAGTTTCTAAAATGACGAACCCGCCCCCTGGCTCCGATGGCTTCGGAGTGGGGGCGGGTAGCGATGGGGAGGCGGCTCACGCAGGCACGGCGGTGGCGTGTCCCTCGAGGGCCTTGACCAGGCGCTTGGCCTGGGAACGGTCCATCGGGGTGCCGAGCAGGTTCAGCAGGCTGCGCTTGAACAGCGACAGCTGCTGGTGGGTCTGCTGGTCGGCATAGACGACGTCGATGTGGAACCCGGTCTTGTGGGAACGGGTCAGCGTGATCTTCGTCTTGTCGAACAGTTCCACCGTGTAGGGGAAGCCTTCGCCGTCGTCGCGCGACAGCAGGCGGTTGGACACCGAGTTCAGCCGCCGGAGCAGCCGCATCTTGGCGAAGATGTCCTCCATGAGGCTCAGGGTGAGCACCAGGAAGCCGATCGCCATGATCCACGTGAAGACGGTGATCAAGCGACCGCCGTACCAGAGCTCGTCGGAGTTCTGGCGGTGGATCGTGGCGAACACCACACCGCCCAGGAAGACCAGCGAACCGATCAGCAGGAGCAGCGCGCGGAGCACCTCACTCATCTTGTAAAACATCGTGCCCATCCTTTCATCTAGTGGTGTGGGTCATGAATACGTACATTATATCACATTTATGCTAATTAATCAATAGGTGCACGACCTGACCGAGGAAGGAATGTGGTAGAATAAGGAATAATGTTTACCTCTGCCCTCACAACACTCAAAGATGCCGAAAAAATCGTTGTCATACAAGCCGAAAACCCTGATGGCGATAGCCTTGGAAGTGCACTCGCCCTTGAAGAGCTTCTTGCCGAAGCAGGCAAGGATGTCGTACTGTACTGCGCGATAGATATCCCTAAATACTTGCGTTACATCCGCGGTTGGGATAGGGTTGAAAAAGACTGGCCGACAGATAGGGAAGCGGCAATCATCGTCGACACTTCCAGCAAGCTCCTCTTGCAGCAAACCCTCGACACACCGGGTGTACGACAGTTCCTTGAATCACACCCGGTCATCGTGTTTGACCACCACTTAGATACGGAAGGTGACTTACCGTTCGACACGATCAACATCAACGACCCAAAGGCGGTCGCAACGAGCGAAATCATCTTCCGCTTCGCACACGAAGCCGGCTGGAGTATCACCCCGCAAGCCGCTGAAAACATGTTCGCCTCCATTCAAGCCGACAGCCTTGGCCTTACCACTCCCTCAACCACCGCCGATAGCTACCAAGTCGCAGCCGACCTTGTTGGGTTAGGGGCAGTGCCATCTGAAATCGAGTCCCGCCGCCGCGAGTACATGAAAAAGCCGGCTGAGATCCTTACCTACAAAGGGAAGCTTATCGACAGAATCGAATACGACTTGGAAGGCAAGCTAGCTGTGATTCACATTCCCTGGAATGAAATCGAAGAGTATAGCGACCGCTACAACCCAAGCGTGCTCGTACTTGATGAGATGCGTCTCGTAGACACAGTCGAGGTTGCCGTCGCTATAAAGACCTACCCAGATGGCAAGCTGACGGGCAAGATCCGCGCGAACATACCCGTCGCAGGCGATATAGCCGGTTTTTTTGGTGGCGGCGGGCATGGGTATGCGGCCGGCTTCAAAATATTTGAAAATTATGACACACTACGTACAGAATTAATCAAAGCAGTAGATAAGGCAGTGACCACCTATGAGTCTGCGGTTTCATAACCAACTTACGAAGTCCGTCGATACGTTCAACCCTTTGCATGAAGGGAAGGTCAGCCTGTATACCTGCGGGCCGACAGTCTATAACTATCTGACGGTCGGAAACTGGACGGCATATGTTTACTGGGATACGCTCGTCCGCGTTTTGACGGCCACAGGGTACGACGTAACGCGCGTCATGAATATTACTGATGTCGGCCACTTGGTCAGCGACGCTGACGATGGCGAAGACAAGCTTGAGAAGGGTGCACGCCGAGAAGGAAAGACGGCCTGGGAAGTCGCCCGATTCTACACTGATGATTTTTTAGCCGGCATGAAGGCATTGAACTTGATTGCTCCGACCCACCTCCCGAAAGCGACGGACTATATTGAGCAACAACTCGCACTGGTTCGCACCTTGAAGGATAAAGGTTATACGTATCAAATCAGTGACGGCATTTATTACGACACGGCGAAATTCCCTACCTACGGGACGTTTGCAGACCTCGACCTTGAAGCCCAGAAAGCCGGCGCTCGTGTCGAGTTCAACCCGGAAAAGCGTAACCCAAGTGATTTCGCGCTTTGGAAATTTACCCCCGAAGGCGAGATCCGAGATATGGAATGGGACACGCCGACAGACCTGACTGACGACCAGACTGTTCGCAAAGGCTTCCCTGGCTGGCACCTGGAATGTTCGGCTATGGCGATGAGCTTGCTGGGCGAGACGATTGACATCCACACTGGGGGCATCGACCATATCCCGGTCCACCACACAAATGAAATTGCTCAGTCCGAGGCAGCCAATGGCGTACGATTCGCAAACTACTGGCTGCACAACAATCACTTGAAGGTTGACGGCACAAAGATCAGCAAATCACTTGGTAACGGCTACACGCTTGATGATATCGCTGAAAAAGGATACGATCCGCTCGATTTGCGCCTTTTCATCCTGCAAAGCCACTATCGAACCGAAGGAAATTTCACATTTGATAACCTGACAGCCGCCAAGAACCGCCGCCTTCATTGGCGCAACGTAGCCGCACTGCGCCACCAGATACACGATACGCTTCGTACCGATGGTCAGGTTGAGTCGGACAGCAAGACGGTTTCACTGTATAGTGCGGGGAGGGCAATCCTGGAGACCCTTGAGAACGACCTCAACACCCCTGAAGCACTGGCATTGATTGACGAGGCGTTCGCCGAGGTAAGCGCCAGCCGCCTGGATAGCCTTCACCAACACGCGCTCATCAGTTTCTTAGAAGAAATCGATGACCTGCTTGGGCTACAGCTTATACAGACAAGCCCGGATATCTCAGACGAAGGGAAGAGGCTAATCATAGAACGCAGCCGTGCTAGAGAAAATAAAGACTTTGCCCGTTCCGACGAGCTGCGCGATGCACTTGCAAATGAAGGTATTACCGTGCGCGATACACCGTCTGGTACTGTCTGGGAATACCTTTCGTAAAGTCAGTTACAATACGATAAGAAATAAGGCCCTACTAGGCCTTATTTACTTTTTCAACCTTCGGCGGTTGCTTTTCGGGGTTTCGACGATGTTCTAGGAATTCTTCAATAAGAATACGCACACTTCCGGCGATAGGGATAGCGATAATACCTCCGACCACACCGAACATGTACAATCCGATCGTTACCGCGGCAAGGATCATCAATGCCGAAAGGTCAATACGCTTCGCCTGGATGTTCGGTGAAATGAGATTGTTCTCTATCTGTTGGTAAATAACGAAGTAGACGACATAGATAATCGCTGCAGGAATGCTGTTGAGCGCGAGGAGCAGTGTAATGATAACACCACCGATAGTCGCACCAAACATAGGAATTAACGAGAGGAGGAAGGTGATCGCAGCGGTCGGCATAGCCAGCCCGGCATCAAACCCGAAGATAAGCCCGAGAATGAAGACGAACAGACCTGCACAGGTCGCACCGATAGTCGAAACGGTCAATTGTCCGGTAACATAGCCGGTGAATACCCCATACATACGACTTAGCACCCGTTTGTGCTTCTTCATCTTCGCCTCATCATTGTAGAGGCGCCATAGCCGCTTCACCCACTCAGGGCCCTCTACGAGCATCAGGAAGGTGAGCACAAGAACCAGGATCAGTGCGGCGATGAACGAGAAGAACGAACCGATACTTCCAACGACATTTTTGCCGACGTCACCTGCCCACTGGCTGGCGCTGTTCTGAATCGAGGCGAGTGTCGTGTCGAGTTGACTCTGCAAGTTGTACTGCGTCACGAAGTCGCGAAGGCCCTGCCACTGCTGCGTCGCAGATTCGACGACCGAAGGGACTTTCTGAGCGAACTGTGCGGTCTGCTGGATGATAGGCGGGATGACAAGGAATATTACTGTGCCGAGGATTGCGATGACGGCGACATATGCAATCGCGGTCGCCCCAACACGGCTCTTGCCTGGCAGTCGCTTAGCAATCTTAGAGACAGGTAAGTTCAATGCTAAGGCGAGAAACAGTGAAACACCCAAGATAATAAGTGCCACTTGTGCCTTGAAGAGTAAGAACGCGGCCAGCCCGATGCCGAAAATAACTAACCAAAAACGGACAAATGTACGAGTATCGATATCGATTTTAGTTTTCATGCTTGTAGTATACACAGTTTACAAGCATTTTCCCAGACGTCGTGTCCTCGACAAACCGGCTACGCTTATTTATAGTTGAAGCAGTATGAACGAACTCCTCTTACAACTACGGCGCCTTCTGCAGGGTGACGTGCACACTGACGCTGAGTATCGGCAAGCGTACAGCCATGATGCGAGCATATACGAACTTGTACCCAAAGCCGTCGTCGACCCTAAAGACAGCCGTGATATCCAAAAGATCGTCACGTTCGTCAGTGAACACAAACAGTATCACCCGATGCTCTCAATCACCCCCAGGAGCGCTGGAACCGATATGTCCGGGGGTGCGATTGGAAACTCGCTCTTATTAGATATGACCCGTCATTTCAACACCATAGAATCACTTGAAGGAACGTTGCTCCGCACGCAACCCGGGGTGTATATGCGAAATATCGATCCTCTACTTCTAAGCAAAGGGCTGCAGTTAGGGTGCGTGCCCGCAAGCAGGGCGCTCTGTACCATCGGAGGTATGGTAGGAAATAATTCAGGGGGTGAGCAGTCGCTCCGGTATGGCAATACCGAACGATGGGTGCGGCAGTTGAAGGTCGTGCTGGCAGACGGCAATGAGTATACGATCGCTCCGCTGACTAAGAGACAGCTCGACAAAAAGATGGCTGAAAAAAGCTTCGAAGGGCGAGTGTATAAGGGTGTCTTTGATCTTATTGAAGCCAATTATGACCTCGTGATGAACGCCCGCCCGCACGTGAATAAGAATTCGATGGGGTACAACCTATGGAGCGTCTGGGATCGTGAAACGGGTATCTTCGACCTGACACACCTTTTCACGGGCAGTCAAGGGACGCTCGGGGTGGTGACCGATATTACGATTGAAGCCGTTCCAAAAGCAGCTCACTCAGGGCTCCTATTAGCTTACCTCCCGTCAATTCGCCAACTAGGGGACATCATCAAAACTGTTTCCGAACACCATCCGGCAACGTTCGAGGGTTTCGACGATATTACCTTCAACCTTGGCATCCGCTATTTCAAGACGTTCCGAAAGCAACTCGGAACCAAAGAATACCTTCGCCAGCAAGCGTGGCTCTTGAAATCGGTCGCGAAGTTCAAAGGTCACCTTCCGAACATGCTCCTTATGATCGAGTTCGAGGGTGAAACCCAAGAAGAGGTCATCGCTAAGATTGAGCAGCTTTACGCAGCGCTCAGCACATTCGCTATAAAAATGGATGTAGAGACCAACGAAAAGGAAAGCGCCCCATTCTGGCAGATTCGCCGAGCGGCCCTTGCTTTGCTTCGCAACCAAATCAAAGGCCGGTATGCATCACCGTTCATCGATGACATGACCGTCCGTCCGGAATTCCTGCCGAAGTTCGTGCCGGAACTCCGTAAAGTCATCCGCAAGTATAAGCTCCCGGCTACTATACAAGGGCATTTCGGCGATGGGAATTTCCACGTCATCCCTTTGATGGATATCTCTGGAACCAAAGACCAAGACAAACTTGAACCGGTCATGCGCGAGCTTATCCCGATCGTCCTCAAATACGGCGGAACTATGGCAGGCGAGCACAACGACGGCATGGTGCGAGGCCCCTGGCTTCCAACCGTGTTCGGTCAAGAGGTATACCAGCTATTTAAAGACGTGAAAGAATTGTTCGATCCACAGTATATCTTCAATCCGCACAAAAAGACCGACGCGTCATGGGAATACAGCATGAGCCATATCCGCACTCGTAACGACAACGGATTAATTAAGTAGCTGCCGTAACGCTTTACCTTAAACGCTACATATTGTATAGTAAAGCTATCATGGCAACAGCAACGGAAACCATCGGCTGCGTAAAGGCAGCGACCAGAATCCTCGGTGACAAATGGACACCGCAACTTCTTCGCTTCTTCGTAAACGAAGAATCCGTACGCTTCTGCCAACTCCAAGACCTTACCGACGGTATCAACCCCCGTACTTTATCAGCCCGGCTCGACAGCCTTGAGAAAGAGGGGATTATCGAAAAGGTTTCGCATACGGACACAAGCCGATGTGAGTACCGGCTGACGCAAAAAGGCCTGGAACTTACCCCGATCCTTCGCGATATGCAAGCCTGGAGCGACCGGTACGAACCTTCGAATTCTTAAAGGTTGATTATAATTAAGCATGTTTTCAGCTTGGTAACGGTATACTAGATATATGAGAGTATTAGTCGTTGAAGATGAACACAAGATTGCTCGCGCCTTAGCAAAAGCTCTGGAACAAGAAACGTATGCTGTAGATGTCGCATATGACGGTGATGAGGGCTATGCCATGGCAACCACCGAACCATACGACGTGGCCGTTATCGACCGAATGCTTCCCGGTGATTATGATGGTATCGCGATCGTCAAAGCGATGCGTGATGCGAAAATCCATACTCCTGTCTTATTTCTGAGCGCCCTCGATAGCATCAATGAGCGTACCGCCGGCCTCGACGCCGGTGCGGATGATTACCTGATAAAGCCTTTCGCTTTGGAAGAATTGCTCGCCCGTGTGCGGGCATTACTTCGGCGCCCTACCGAACAGCAATCCGATGTCTTAAGTGCCGGTGACCTGACCCTTGATACGGTGACCTATAGCGTACAACGCGGGGGCAAACCGATACAGCTTACAAGCAAAGAATTTGCATTACTAGAATATTTGCTTCGCAACCAAGGCCGTCCAATTAGCAAAGAAGTGATTATCAGCCACGTCTGGGACTACGACGCGGACATTCTCCCTAATACCGTCGAGGTGTACGTGAAATACCTTCGCAACAAAGTAGATACGCCGTTTAAGAAACCATTGATCCACACCGTTCGCGGCTTCGGATACAAACTCGAGGCATAACCAATGCAAAAAATGTTTCAGTCCGCCACACTGAAGCTTACAGCCTGGTATCTGGCTATTTTAATGACGATCAGTATTACTTTCAGTGTCGTCATTTTTCAATTGAATTCCCGCGAACTCCGCGAACGACTCGAAAGTTTACAGCATAGCCTCGTCGATACGATGCCTGGCTATCAAACCGATACGACATTCAATTTCGGGTATGGCCCAGGTACGGCCTACTTTATAGAGTCAAGTCGAGCCGCTTCGCAGATGGCCTTGACGCTCATTTATATTAATGTGTTCGTCTTAGTTGGTGGTGGCTTGGGAAGTTACTTCCTTGCCCGCCGTACCCTTAAGCCGATTGAAGACGCCCATGAATCACAAAGCCGGTTTACCAGCGATGCGAGCCATGAACTTCGGACGCCACTTTCGGCGATGAAAGCGGAATTAGAAGTAACACTGCGGGACCAAAACTTATCACTGGAGGAAGCGAAAGAAGTATTAGGCAGTAACCTCGAAGAAGTCGACAAGCTCATCCAGCTATCACAGATGTTGCTCCACTTATCGCGGCTCGACCATGACAAACTAGAGTATACCTCTATCGACCTAGTGGCAGTCTTCGATGAAATCATGAAGCGATATAGCACTCAAAAGGATCGCTTCGAGGTAAACGCCCGAAAGAAAGCGGTCACCCGCGCCAATGACGCTGCGGTCAGCGAGCTAATGGGTATTTTGATAGATAACGCCCTGAAATATAGCCCCGACAACACAAAGCTATTCATCCGTATATTTGAGCAGCGCGGGTATGTGGGCTTCGAAATAAAGAACGAGGGTAAAAAGATACCGCAGGAGAAGCTTGAACGATTATTTGATCGCTTCTACAGAGCGGATACTTCCCGTACCAACAGTAGCAAGAACGGCTACGGGCTCGGCCTTTCAATCGCGAAGAAAATCGCCGATGTGCATAACGGGTACCTTACCGTAGCAAGCACGAAAGAATTTACTACGTTTACGTTTTACCTTCCTATCGTGCGTCGGCACCAAACGAAAGCGCAATCTGATCCTTTGCGATAATAGGGTATAGCACTACCGTTATTCCCGTTATGCTTACGACGGAAAAATTACAACAAAGTAGTTCTCAAGTTTCAGAATTCTTTCAGAATTAAATGCGAAACTGAGACCAGTAGCAAACGCTACACAAACACTAGCACAATAGGTGCTTTAAAAAAGGAAGGGAGTGAGCACTATGAACACCACCACCAAGCCATCACAAGAATCAAAAACCATCTTGCTTAGCAAGAAAGGTATGAAAGAGTTACGACACACGATCGCTCAACTAGAGCATGACCGTCTAGCGATCACCCGTAGCCTTCGTGAAAGTGACAAGACAACAGGGCACGACGACCGTTTCGAGCGTAACGAGAAACTGTTACGACTCGAAGCCATCGAAGGAGAACTTGCCGAGAAGCAGCAGACACTTCTGAAGGCGAAGCTGATGCCCTCTAAACGAACCCGAATGAAAGTCGCCGTAGGTTCGGTGGTCGACCTTATCGACCAACAAGGGCGTATGGTACGCTACACCTTGGTGGAAAGTATCGAGGCGAACCCGAGCGACGGCCGCATCTCCATCGTCAGTCCTCTCGGAAGTATTCTTGTAGGGAAGACCGTCAAGGATATGATTGAGTGGTCTCACGGAAACCGCCAAGCGAAATTACAACTCGTAAATATCGCCTAAGGTATCCTTTACAAGCGATACAAGAAGCCCTACGGGGCTTCTTGTTTATGTTTGACAAAAAGCCGATTCAGGAGCATAATTCACCACCATAAAGAGTAGCGAAAAGCTACTTTTTATGCATATTTAACAATGCACACGACCTATACTCCTCTTTTGTCGAGTTCGTTTGGGGGCAAAGCGTTCATACCAATGAACCCTCCGCCCTCAAACCAATTCCAAGAGAGGAGACACATGATCGACCCATATCTGTTTCCTCATGTAGAGGAAACCTATTGCAATCTGGACTTCGATGTCCTGATTGCACTGCAGACGGCACGCACCGAGCTGGCGAAAATAAACCGGGAACTACGAGGACTGGAAACCGAAGTGGCTGACACCACGAAGGAAATCAGCTTGCGTCAAGACCTGTACGAATGCCTGCAAGGGGTGCGCCAGAGCAGACTGGACTGCATCGCGCGGATCAACCAGCTCAAGGGTATGCCCCAAGTGCGGGTTGATGACGCCATCCGTCGTCAACGACAACAGGATTTTCGCGCGATCTGCGCGATGCCTTCGGTCATCGACGCCCGCAGCGATTCCGAAGACGCGGTCATCTTCACGATTCACGCGACGTATGTCTACGGACACACTCGCTATTTCATCGGAGATTGGCAGGTGCGCTTTGGTGATCCTGAGGTGTTCGAGTCATACCAGATGACGCGGCTGTTCAGCGGTGTCCGCCCCGGATGGAGCGGATATCCCGACTACTCGATGGGCGGTGAACCGGTGACTTTCTGCGTTGGAGACAACGCGGAAATTCTCGAGGAACTGTTCAAGTCACAGAAGTACCTTCAGGGCATGCAGCTACTTTCCCACGTGATGTGTTCCATCAACGCGGGTGAGGAAAGCGAGGTGCCACTAGCCTTCGTGTCGGAAACGACACCTGTCCGAAAGAGAGTCGTATGGCCTATACCGTCGATCGCTGGCCGGATGCCATTCACCTGATCGGGGTGGGTGGCATCGGCACGCATGTACTCCTCGCGCTGATCGAACTCGGCGCGAAGGAAGTACATGTCTGGGACGATGACATCGTCTCGGCCCACAACCGTCCGAACCAGTTCGTCTACGCGAAGGGGGATATCGGGGAACCGAAGGTGTACGGTGTCCAGCAGTTCGTCGAGCGTCAAGGCTACGATGTCACCATCGTGCCGCACGCCGAACGGGTGGCTGGAAATACCGTACTGGAAGGGATCGTCATCAGCGGCGTCGACACCATGTCGAGCCGCAAAGTGATCTGGGAAAGCGTCAGCCGTTCGGCGTCGTTCATCCCGGTATACATCGATGGCAGGATCGGTGATGAGTACGTCTACGTACTGACCATCGATCCCTGCGACCCCCTCCAGACCGAGCGGTACCAGAAGACCCTCCTCGGAGACAATGACGTGCGAGACTTGAGTTGTACGACTCGAGAAAACCCGCACGCCGCCCTGACTGTCGCCGCGACCGTCAGCACCCATCTCACCCTGCGACTTGCAGGGGAGCCCGTGAAAGATGCCGTGTACCGGAATCTCAAGCGGGAAGCAACACCGATCGTCCAGCACAAGCCGGGCGTGACCGAACAGGAATGAGGAAAATCATGTCCGGAATCAGCGGAGCCACCACGGCCCAGCCGACGATCAGCATCACCGACGCCAAGGGTGTCGAGAGCGACCTGCTGCTCATCGAGGGCCAGTCCCTCGAGCAGTACTTCGCGTCGAGCTCGACCCTCAAGGCGCCGACCGACGGCGAGTTCGCGCTCATGGACGGCATCCCCGTCGCGCTGAGCGAGACGGTCCCCGAGGGGGCCACCATCGTCGTCGGCAAGCTGCCGAAGAACGGCTGACCGCCAGGTCGTGTGTGACGGAAGGGGGTGGTGCGTCCATCGTGACGTACCACCCCCTTCCAGAGCACTTCTATAGTTATGAACTATACTGATGAGTCCTTAAAGGACGAAAAGTGCCTTGCGAGGGTGTTGCGGTTTTGAGTACAATAAGGCTAATGCTTTTCTATCAAAAAACACCCGAACAAGCCCTGACGGAACTTCGCTCCACGCCCGATGGTATTTCTCGACATCAAGCTCAAGAGCGACTCGCAAAATACGGGGCGAATGAAATCACCCTGAAGAGCGAGCCGTTTTGGAAAAAACTTATTGAGCCGTTTTGGAATGTCTTCACGGCGGTTCTTTTGCTTGCAATCATCATCAGCTTATGGCACCATGCCGTCTTTGATGCAATCATCATATCGGTCATCATCCTTGTCAGCGCCGCGATTTATTATGTCCAACGGTTCTCGACAGAGCGTATCCTGCGCTCCTTGCAAAAGAAGAACGCCCAGCGGGTAGAGGTACTCCGCGATGGTGAGTCGCACCAGATCGATGCGAGCCAGCTCGTTCCTGGCGATATCATCAAGCTCGGAGAAGGCGACAAGGTGCCCGCCGATATACGCCTCCTTGAAACGGAAACGCTTCGCGCCGATGAAGCCGTACTAACCGGTGAATCCGTCCCCGTCAGTAAGTCACCAGATGCCCTTAAAGGGAAGAAGGAAGTCTACGAACAGGCGAATATGCTTTTCCAAGGTGCCTTTATTGTCAGCGGTCGCGCGACAGGCATCGTCGTGCAAACAGGTAACAACACTGAGTTTGGGCAAATCGCCGCCCTAACAGGCAAAGCACCGGAGTCGTCTTCAAGTCCTGTACAAAAGAAAATCGATAAGTTGATCAGCTATATCATTGCTGTCGTCGGTGCCGTGGCCGTCGCCGCGTTCATCCTCGCCCTTATCAGGGGTATCGAAGTTACCGAAGCGCTTCGCTTCGTCATCGCGCTCTCCGTTTCCGCAGTACCGGAAAGCCTACCGGTTGCGATATCAGTCATCCTCGTGCTCGGTATGCGCCGCATGGCAGCCAAGAAGGCACTGGTGCGCAGTATGAGCGCGATTGAGTCAATCGGCGTGATTACGACGATCGCTACCGACAAAACCGGTACCCTGACAGAAAATAAATTATCCGTCCAGGAAACATGGCAACCGAGCTGGAGCACACACCACCTTCCAACTGTCGTACATAAAACCATCAACCACCACAGCGAGCGCACCCGTGACCCGCTCGATGTCGCCTTTATAAGCTTCGCCGCCGCAGAAGAGGCCGTGGAGCTTAAAGGGGAGTCGGTCGCTAAGCTTCCTTTCGATCAAGCCTTTTCTATGAGCGGAAATGTCTGGCATCATAACGGTACTCATGAACTTGTAGTCAAGGGTGCCCCAGAAGGAATTATGGGGCGCAGCCGATTGACCGTTGCGCAAAAAGAAGAGATAGAATCCGCATTACAGCAACTCACCTCGCAAGGTTACCGAGTCATCGCCCTAGCGACCGCATCATTAACGAAGCCGCTCAGCGCTTTCAACGAGCTCCATCCAAATTTGAAACTAGAATTCGCTGGCCTGATGGCAGTGGCCGACACACTCCGTCCCGCCGCGCACCGTGCCATCGCTGCAGCCCGGCAAGCAGGGGTGTCGGTCCGCATGATCACCGGTGACCACTTGGAAACCGCATACGCGATCGGGCTGAAACTTGGGCTCGTCGATACCCGGGAACAAGTATTCGATAGCCGTCGGATGAACGAGCTTTCTGATGCAGAGCTCGCGCTGGAAGCGGAGCGGGCGAGGGTGTTCTCACGTGTCACCCCTGAAAACAAATTCCGCATCCTACAGGTATTGAAACTCAAAGAGGTCACCGCTATGACAGGTGACGGGGTCAACGATGTACCGGCGCTCGCTAGCGCCCACGTGGGGGTTGCTATGGGAAGCGGTTCTCAAATCGCCAAAGACGCCGGAGATATCGTCCTGCTGAACGACGATTTCTCAAGTATTGTCCACGCCATGAGGGAAGGCCGTATCATTTTCGCGAATATCCGTCGGATGCTGTTTTATCTTCTTTCGACCAATATCGGCGAAGTGATGACGACGATCGGTGCGCTGATCGTCGGGATGCCGGCGCCGCTCGCCCCAGTGCAGATCCTTTGGATCAACCTTGTGACTGATACGACAATGGTTATTCCCCTAGGGTTAGAGCCTGGTGAAAAGACCGTTATGAAGCAGAGGCCCGTTTCCCCTAAGGCGCCTATCTTAACGAGGTATATTATCAGCCGGATCATCCTCGTCGCGACAGTCATGGCACTGACCGCCCTTGGGCTTTACGCCTATTTCAGCGCGCAGTACGGTACAGCCTATGGGCAGACCATCGCCTTCATTGCCCTGGTTGTCATCCAATGGGCGAACGCATTTAACGCGCGCAGCACGTACGAGTCCATATTCACCCGTATAAAGTCGTGGAACGGGCCGTTCTGGGTTGGATTGACTCTTTCTATCCTCCTCCAGTTCATTGCGCTTGGAGGGCCGCTACAAGGCCTCCTCCATGTCACTCCGGTAGCTATAGGTGATATCTTTATCGTTTCACTATTAGCGTTCTCGATTTCTATCTTTGTTGTCGAAATACACAAGTTCGTCGGGCGAAGGTTGCTTCGCAAAGAGCTACAGGAAGAGTAACGATTCTTCAAATAAAAAGCCCGGAACACTCCCGGGCTTTTTTAAATGAACAAGTACTTACGAGACGATGCTGAGCAAGGTCCAGTTTCCCCCTTGGTTGTCGCTGCGTAGCTGAAACTGCGCCTGGCCATCAGTCATAGTGATGATCTCTGCGACGTGACTCCCGGTCCTGACGAGGCAGCGGAGGCCAGCGTCAAGAAACTCGTAGATAGTGCCTCGAAATTCCATACGGCGTGGGTATGCCGCAAGGTTCTTCTTGAAGCCCATTTGAGTGATAGCAACTTGTTCGTTAATAGTGACACGATTCATGATAATTCTCCTAAGATTTTTACGATTATGCACCTTGCGTTAGTGGTGATAAGTGAACGCAAAAAGGCTGAGCAAAGATTTGATCAGCAAACGGATTTAGGAGGAGTGATGCAGAGAGGGGAGTTTGGACCGTTCGACCGGACGCCCTTTTTACCGCATATCACGTAGAATTGTGTCGATCGACAGGGGCGCTTTGGCTTTTCCCAAGGAGATTCCTTCGTGGGCTCGCAGGCCAAGTGTGCATGTCGTCGCTGGTGGCTTCTAAGGGTAATACCCTGAGGTTACGCCTGTAAGTGGAAATCCGTACCGTAGGGCCTGGAAGTACTTACATGACTATATATATTGTAGCGCGGCCATTAGTTGGCTTGTCAAGGAAAATCGTATGCTTTTCGCATATTCTCTCGTCATACGACGTATGCCATACTAGGAAAGCATGAAGCGCTTACATACCTACTCTCAAAACTTCCTCAGAAACCCCCAGCTGGTATCCGACCTGCTAAAGCGGACGACCGTTACGGCGGATGATACGGTGTACGACCTTGGGGCGGGAAGCGGCGTCATCAGCGCAGTGCTGGCGAAAAAGGCAAAAATGGTCGTAGCGGTAGAGTACGAGCCGAGCGCGGTCGCGACACTGCGCAGAAACATGGAACGCTTTACGAACGTCACCGTAGTGCAATCAGACATCCTAAAGATCACCTTTCCCAAAACGCCGTATAAGATCATGGCGAACATCCCGTTTCATATCAGCTCGCCAATTGTGCAGCGGTTCTTTAATACACCTGACTCTCCGGAGGCGGCGTACCTGATTGTACAAAAGCAGTTCGGTAAGAAGCTTGTTGCCAGCGATACGACGCATTTCACCAGCCAGCTCGGGATGATCATCGGCGCAGAGTATGCAGTAAGGAGCGTTAGGAACCTTCGTAAGACGGATTTCTGGCCACACCCGGCCGTCGACACGTTATTTCTTGAGCTTATAAAGCGCCCCGTTCCTTTAGTAAAGGTAAGTAGGCTTGCTGCGTATAAGCGGTTCACCGAAGACTGCTTTTCCGACCCGAAAAAATTAGCGAAAATGCCCCTGTCTATCATCGGTGCGGTGCCGGGTGTATCGCCTTCACGGCTCTCCCTTGACCAATGGCTCCTCTTGTTTCATAGCCAAAACCGATACTAGTTGCTACACTTTAAGGCAATGGACGAGTTAGACATACATATCATTGCCTGGGTAATCGCTGTACTTATTTACCTGATAGACCTGATTGTACGTTTATGGCTGCTGATTTACATTCCCCGTGGCCGCAAACCGACTGCGGCTATGTCATGGCTGCTGCTGATATACATCATCCCGATCTTCGGAACCGTATTCTTCTTTATCTTGGGAAGTACTAAGCTGTCTAAACGGCGACGGCGTGCCCAGCTGCAGATCAACCAGATGTTAAAACGATATACGGCCAACATACGGAAGGTAGGGCTTTCCCCGCTCGTGAAAGCCCCGTATGACGCGCAGGCGAAGCTTGCGGAGACACTAACCGACTTAGGCCCGACAACGAACAATAAGGTCTCCATCCTCAATGGCTACGATGAAATCATTGAGGAAATGACCGCCAAAGTACGCACCGCGACAAGCTATGTGTACGTGGAGTTCTACATCCTGGCGCTCGACGCAACGACGGAACCGTTCTTCGTCGCCCTGGAAGACGCGATCAAGCGGGGAGTCGAAGTACGGGTACTGTACGACGCGTTCGGTTCACATAAGTTCCCGAGGCGGCGCGAGATGAACAAGCGACTGACCGCAATTGGGGCGCAGTGGCATCGTATCCTCCCGTTCAGTATGCGACTGAAGAAGTACAATCGCCCCGACCTGCGCAATCACCGCAAGATCCTGGTCATTGATAACACAGATGCCTTCATAGGCTCTATGAATATGATCGAAAAAACCTACCACCGTCGTGATTCGATTTCATACATCGAGCTTGTCGCTCACCTACAAGGCCCAAGCGTGAACGAAGCTGCCGCGGTATTCGCAAGTGACTGGTACTGCGAGACCGGTGAGCTTTTGAAGCACTTCATGACAAACTCCGTCGCACACATTAAGGGACGCACCGAAGTGCAAATCGTGCCGAGCGGGTCCGGGTATCCCTATCAGAATAATTTGAAGGTATTCACTTCATTCATCCAAACAGCGCGCCATTCGGTCATCATTACGAACCCTTACCTTGTACCCGATGAATCGCTCCTGAGTGCGCTCATCTCGGCGGCACAACGGGGCGTACGGGTATCCATATTGAACTCCGAAGCTATGGATCAGTGGATGGTCGGGCATGCACAGCGTTCGTATTACGAAGAGCTGCTCCGAGCCGGCGTACATATTTACTTGTACAAAAAACCTCAGTTGGTACATGAGAAATTCATATCAATTGATAACAGTGTTGGCATCATTGGTTCGAGCAACCTGGATATCCGCTCGTTCGAGCTGAATATGGAATGCGTCGTCGTTGCGTATAGCCCTAAAGTTGCGAAGAAGCTGGCAAGGCACCAAGATGAACTCCTACAACATAGCCATGAAGTCCACTTACAGAACTGGAAACAAAGAAGTGTCTGGCAGTCGTTTCTCGATAGTATCGCGCGCCTTACTTCCGCTTTACAGTAGCGTATACTAAGCATATGTTCCGGCGTGTTTCCCGATTCGTTTCCAGCCACCGATGGAGTCCCTCTGTCGCCATACTAGCTCTGTCAGGCGCGCTGTTTACTCTCAGTGCCCTCCATAACGGCTGGATGAATGAATATTACAGCGCAGCGGCTTTAGCAGGCGCCGATAATGTACGAGCGCTCTTCTTCGCCAGCTTTGACGCGGCTCAGTTTATCAGTATCGACAAGCCGCCGTTGACCCACTGGCTCACTTCGCTTTCAGTGGTGTTATTCGGAGCGGCACCACTTGCCGTCGCGTTTCCGCATATCGTTACCGGCATGTTAACGACATGGCTTATATACCTAGCGACGCGCCAGGCAGTAGGGGAGCGCGTAGCGCTTATCGCCGTCGGTCTTTTCCTTCTCACCCCGATAACTAGCATCATGTTCGGCTATAATAACCCCGATTCTCTCTTGACCCTTTTCATGACTGCCAGCCTGTACACTTTTTTGCGATACCTAGGTACAGAACAGCGAAAATGGGCGATCGGAACAGCGGTGCTTCTGAGCCTTGGGTTTATGACCAAATCCGTTCAGGTGTTGCCACTTCTTTTGGTGTATGGGGTAGTCCTCATCGTGACGTACCGAAAACGCACGTTTACCAAAATTCGTATTAAGACTTTTCTTCTGAGTGCTGTCATATTTATTGGTATGTCGCTATGGTGGCCGCTGATCGTTTCTATAACCCCTGCCGAGGACCGGCCGTATATTGGCAGTACTTCCGACAACTCACCATGGAGCCTGATTATCGGGTACAACGGGATAGGGCGCCTCACCGAACCGTCGCAGACGGAGACTCAGGCCACCTCTTCAGGGGTGCAATTCGGCGGACAACCAGGCGTACTTCGCCTCTATAATGAAGAGTTCGGCCCGAACATCGCCTGGCTTTTAATATTCTGTATACCAGCGACAATAGGATTGATACGGCGTATACATAAAAAAGCAGAACGGCAACTTGTTGGCATCAGCCTGCTTTGGGTGGGGGCGTACGCCGTGCTATTCAGTAGTGTGCAAGGTATCATCCATGGATATTACGCCCTGATCCTCGCACCACCCCTTGCGATTCTTACGGCCGTCACGCTCTCTTGGATAATAGAATGGTATAGGCAACGCCGGAAAGCATTACATATCGTGCTGCCTGTTACGTTAGCTGCTATAGCGTTCAGTTCAGCGTACTTATTACATTACGATCAAACAGCCGTGACACCATTCGCACTATTGCTCGCTTGCGGCGGCATAGTAAGCTCAGCAGTGCTTATTCTGTTTCGTCATACTCCCTTTGAAGCAAGGGTGCTTTGGGCGATCAGCCTCGCCGTCGTTTCTATCGGGCCGCTGAGCTACACACTATTCGCCTTGTCTCACGTGCACCAAGGGCCGTTCCCTTCAGCAAAATATGCGCCCGCTCCACCTACGCTTATAACCGAACCTGCGATACGCTTCCTAGAGGAGCAGCCAGAGCGACAATGGATCGCTGCTACGGAAAGCACCTCCCTGGCGGCACCCCTTCAACTTGCCACCGGACAACCAGTCATGGCCATCGGCGGCTATAATGGCACCGACCCCGCTATCACTGTCGATGGGTTACGACAGGCAGTACGTACGGGTTCGGCGCGATACTTCGTGCTACCTGCGGGTCCATCGCTATTTTCTGGAAACGAATCGATACTTGAAAAAGTAAAGCAACAACCGATTGTATACGCCGATACGACTGTCCGTGTCTACGATATGCGCGACCTTTAGCTTTTAAACTTCACCGTACTATGGTACTTGACGAAGTAGAGGGCAAGGCCGACTAAAGCAGCCCCCATAATAAGACTTAGAATTGGTAACCCAATCGGGAGCGCAACGTCATTCAGGAATTCAACCAGATACGTTATAGCTGAAGCGAATTGAATCGCTGCAGCTACCCATACCATCCGAACAGATAGGCAGGCGAGGAGAAGGCTGAATATTTCAGCTAGGTAAAAATACCGTTCGTGCATCTGTGGAAGCAGGAAGGGAAGAAGGAGCACCGAAACAGTCGCGAACGCAAGCAGGGCTGACTTCTGGCGGTCCATCTTCATCTTAAGTAGAGCAAAGACAAGCAACGAACCCACCGCAGCTATAGCGACAAGACGGCCAACCGGTATGAACCCGGCAGGGCCGAATGGATACAGCCCAAAGATCGAAGCGGCGTTGGCGGAAAGATGCGGATAGGTAACACCCTGGACGACATAGACCGACAAGACGGAATCGATAGGCTGTCCTGCAAGTAAAGGAGGGAGTAAACCGAGAACGAACGGAATTAAAGCAAGCAGCGGGTCATAGATACGACTCTTCTTAGAGGTGAGCCATAGGTATATCAACACAGGCAAGAAGAAGATCGCCTGTAACTTGAACGCTATCGCCACGCCCCAAAGCAGCCACATAGCAATTCGTCGATCCTTCAGCGCGGCATAGAAGCTGAACAGCACGAAGGCGACATAGATCGCATCGCACTGCGCCCAAACACTACTGTTCATGACAACAGTCGGTAAGAACAGCGCGCCAATCGCCCCGATAATAGGAATCGAACCTTTAGGACGAAAATGCCGGAGAATCAGATATATCGCGACGGCGATAGCTACCTCGAAGATAAATGAAACCACCTTGATTGATTCGAGGGGCGGGAGATGCAGCGCAGACAAAACCCATAAGATGAATAAATAAGGGAAATTGTAATCAGCGAAGGTTGCTGAGAATGCAGCGAAACCGTTCTCTTGCAAGTGCGTATACCACGGCAGCAGGAAGCGGACGAAATCACCTGATTCATGCCCCATGAAAGGAAGACGGATCAAAAATGCTATGACGATGAGAGCGGCAATGGAAATAACAAGTATGTGCTTCTTTTTCAATCCGAATTGTTCGAGCATAGCGGTCCTATTCAATAGTTTTCTTAAATATAGCCGAGAAGATCCCTAAGCACAAGGGGGTTATGCTATAGTGAACACACATGAAAACGAGACTCGAGAAAGCGAGGAAGTGGAGGTCCGTTTCTCCATCACGGCGGTGGAAGGTTATAGCTCTCGTTGCAATCCTGTTGGTCGGATTCGCCGTTCGAATCTATGCGTTCCCTACGTACCCTGAAGGCCTGAACCAAGACGAGCAATCAGCCGCATACGAGGCCTACTCCTTACTTACGACCGGCAAGGATCGCTGGGGGGATCCGTTTCCCGCCTATTTCCTTGGATGGGGGTCGGGGCAGAATGTCCTGCAATCCTACCTGTCGATTCCTTCCGTAGCAGTATTCGGACTCAGTCCGCTTGGGGTACGTTTAGTCCCTTTACTCCTCGGGGTAGCCACGCTGCCCCTGCTATTTTGGGTAATGCGTCGGCTTACCGGTACATATACCGCGCTCATTGCGACGTTGATCCTTGCCGTTTGCCCTTGGCACATACTGCTATCGCGCTGGGGGCTTGAATCGAACCTGCTGCCATTCTTTTTGCTTCTCGGCGTAGCCACTACTGTCTATGCGACAACTATACCCCAGCGGCGATTGTGGATGATTCTCCTCAGCCTCATTCCTTTCGCCTTGGCGTTCTATGCCTACGGCACCGCCATGGTAATCGTACCTATTATCGTACTGGGGCTTCTTGTGATGTACCGTAAACAAGTATTGGCGCGTTGGAGATGGTGGCTTGGCGCCCTTGGTATTGCCGCACTCATTTCACTCCCATTCTTACTGTTCGTCATTAAGAATTATCTGCTGCACCAACCGCTTGGCTTCGAGCAGCTTCTCCCTTTCAGTATTCCGTTACTGGAAGAATCGCGCATCGACCAGATCCGGGGTGAGGCGACAGCGCCAGGCCTTATAGCACCCGGCGATCCTATATTTAACTTGAATTTCTTCCTCCAAGGGTTTAATGACCGAAGCGTGTATAACGTCGTCGGGCAGTTCCTCCCACTCCCGCTAGGTGTGCTTATACTTGCCGGCATAGGTGTAGGGGTTACTCTATATACGGCGTTGAAAAGCAAAGGCAAGATTATTTCGCCGTTTCTTATGTGGCTTGGCGCCTCAATCGGTCCCTTTTTCATTGCCGCTTTGAATGTCAACCAAGCTAACAGTATCTTTATTCCGCTCATCGCGCTGGCGGCAATCGCGACCGTAGAAATAGTAAAAGCGATGCCATATCATCGCCTGCGTGAGTTATGGTCAGTGGGTGTCGTCACCTATGTTATTATTTCCGGCGCTTTAGTCTACAGCGTCTATCTGGGGCCTGCGAACGCCCAGGCATTAAGCACTAATTATCATCCGGCGTTAAAAGAAGCCTTCGCTCGCCTGGAAACGATGTCACCGAGTACGGCACCTATATACGTCAGCGAAGCAGTACCGTTGAATTACGTTCAAGCGCTGTTTTACACTAAACAGGAACCGGCGACGTTCCAATCCTTCGATGGCTCGCCATCACAGCCTGATTTTGGTCGGTATATTTTCAGCCAAGAACGGATACCAGGTAACGAGCGGTATTTCTATCTCATTGCTCAACATGAACAGCCTAGCTGTAGTGGGCGCGCCGTCAATACCTGGCAGTCTGGAAACTGGCACATCGGAACATGCACGCCATAAGATACCTCCTAAATTAAAAATACCCCGGACAATCCGGGGTACTTTCATGGTGCGTGGTATATTACCAGCTACGTTGGCGGAAAGCGCCACCCTGTGGGCGGTCACCAAAGCTACGAGAGTCGCCGCCGTTGTCACGACGTGGACCGTCTTCCTTTGGACGAGCCAAAGTAACGTTGATCGCACGGCCGTCAAGCTCTTTACCGTTCAGCTGATCAACAGCTTTCTGGTTGTTTGCTTCGTCGGCGTATTCTACGAAGCCGAAGCCACGTGAACGACCAGTTTCGCGGTCGGTAACGACACGCGCACGGGTTACTTCACCGAGTTGCTCAAAGAATTCTTTGAGACCGTCGTCAGTAGTTGCGTATGCAAGGCTACCGATGAAAAGATTTTGTGCTGCCATTGAAATGGAATCTCACTTTACTTGTTTACTACTATTTTTCAGCTTTATCCGCGTACCTTTTGCTGAAAAGAGTGGTGATTCCTTTCAAACGTTGCACTTGTTACAGTTCTGAACATCGCTTAGTTAACCATATACCGCACGCAAATGCTAGTGCTAACAGGGGGAATTTTATCAATCCCATGCCATTGATCGCATGTGACGCAGCGAGAGTGCCAAGCGTTGGCCTTTGGCTCGCTCCACACCGTGGTATGGGCGGCGCTTTCCACGCCCGGTCAGCGCCGCACCGCGCAGTAGTGTTAATGTGCCCGGCTCCATCCTGACTCGTGCCATCTGTTCGCTATCGCGTTGGAAATAGAACTCCTGCGAACCTTCAAGCGTCAATACAGCGACATAGCCAAGCGCCGAGGCGTAATCACGGTGCTTATTGATGTAGTCACCGGTATTGTACCGATGCCCCATGACTTCATTCGGTTGCCAGCTTGGGTCACCTTGACGAACAAAACCAGCGACCTCGTGCGCCGTATCGTACACCGACACCGGAGCCTCTGACGAATCGTGATGCAGATTGATAGGGAAGTGATGCCGTACGGAAAAGTCATATCGTACGAGGTCATGACGACGATGTACCTGACCTTCCTCGGTCGTATCATCGGTCGACATCCGTGCCCGTGCAAGGTCGGCAGCCGCAGCCGCAAGGGCTTCAGGCAGCAGAAACTTACGGATCGCACACGCCCCTTCGCTGCGCACCGCTTCTATGGCACGTGCCGGTGTGACGTCACGGGAAAATTCAAATTCTGACATAATAAAAACTCCTCTATTAAGATATCGAGGAGCGACGATCCGTATAAAAACAAACATCGCTCAGAAAATTGAGCGATGTTCGATGAAGCTTGACCAAGTGCAAAGATGTTTGTTGTGCATCATGGGTGAGCTCCTTTCGTTACTGGAGCTCACTATACCAAGCAGTGAGTAGCTATTCAAGCTTAACGCTTGTCGATAAACGTCAGTGCCTTACCTGTCGCGCCACCACGCCCGGTTCGGCCGATACGGTGGACATAGTCTTCGTAAGTAGCCGGCTGGTCGAAGTTGATCACGTGGCTGACGTTTGGAATATCAAGCCCACGGGCAGCGACATCCGTCGCCACCAATACACGGACCTTGTCATCCTTGAACGCCTTCAGTGCGCGCTGGCGCTGAGATTGTGACTTGTTACCGTGAATCGCCGCAGCGGCATGGCCGGATTTCTCAAGGTGGTCAGAAAGGCGCTGGACGCCAAATTTCGTTTCGCCGAACACGAGCACCTTTTCAAATTCGTCCTGGCCCAGCATGCTGATCAGTAGGTCGAGCTTCTCGTCCTTTGAACCGGCTTCAACGACGTCCTGGTCGACACGCTCACTGGTGTCTGCCGTACGGACGGAAACGGTTTCAGGGTCCTTAAGGAATTCTTTCGTCAGTTCAGCGATAGACGGAGTAATCGTCGCGCTGAAGAAGAGTGTCTGACGGTCGTCAGGGGTCATACCGACAAGCGTACGGATGTCGTTGATGAATCCCATGTCGAGCATACGGTCGGCTTCGTCAAGGACGAGCGCTTTGATGCCATCGAGGCGCAGTTGCTTACGCTTGATAAGGTCCATAAGGCGACCTGGCGTACCGATGATAACGTGCGGGTTGCGGCGAAGTTGCTGTACTTGGCGGTCGATGTTCGCGCCACCAACGATCAAAGTCGAGTAGAGCTTCATTCCGTATGAGAAAGCACGGAACTGTTCGTCGATCTGCTGGGCAAGTTCACGAGTAGGAGCGATCACTAGAACAGACGCAGTGTCGCGGTTTGCGTATAGTTTTTCAATAAGTGGCAGCAAGAACGCAGCCGTCTTACCAGTACCAGTGTTGGCAAGTCCGATCACGTCTTTGTTCTCAAGGATAAGACCGATGGATTGGTCCTGGATAGCGCTTGGCTTTACGTAGCCCTTGAATTCAATGTTCTTCTGCAAAGGCGCGACGAAGTTGAAATCAGTGAAAAGGTTGGTCGGCTCGTACGGAGCGTCGTCACCCGGCTTGATCGTTGCCTTGCTGATGAACTTGCTTGGGTGGATGTACGCACCACGACGAGCATTGTTCTTCGGACGGCTCTTTCCTGGGCGGAAAGAACGGACACCAGCAGAACGGGGGCGACCGCTTGGACGTGCTGAACGGTTTGAAGAGTTGTTATATGGCATGAAATGATACCCCTTTCTGGGGTGTTATGGTAGATATATACTTTCGCTGCAGACGAACAGCGAGAACCTTTTGATATCTATGCTGTCTTACAAGGTAAGGTGATAGAGACGGTATCCATTCGGATGCAATACTTTCATTATAGCACAAATGACGTCGAATGTCTATAGAGCTTACGTATTTGACGGTAGCAACAGAGGTGCTATTTACAATTTTATAGTTTTATTATATCGTATATACACGAGCATGGCGCCCTGGCAATCCATGGATACACCGTTCTGCTCGCGCACATCCCCGCTTCACCCGATCTGAAAGGATCTCATGTTCGAACGAAACCGTAGGACCACGGATGCGTCCAAGCGCAAGCCGTGGGGTAAAGGGTTGCTGAGTGCGCTCGGCACCCTGGCCCTCGTTGCCGGCTTCACTCTGGCAGCCCCCGTGGCTGCCAGTGCGACCGGTGGACACGACGATCCGCCTCCGACCCAGGACGTCGGCTGCGAGACCATCTCGGCGAACTACCACCGTGCGCTGAAGAACGGTGACCACATCAACGTCACCGTCGATCCGCCCGGGGGTCAGGTCAACATGTATGTCGACCAGAACGTCGCCGGCGGCGCCAGCTACGACGGACAGAACAACCTCGGTCTCAGGTGGAAGATCCTCGGCGTCGAACAGACCCCGATTCCTCTCACCCTCGACCAGATCACGTCCGGCGTCATCACGTTCAACTACAGCGCCGGGCTCAAGGCGCAGGGCATCAACAGCTGGAAGGTGACGTTCGTCCAGACGAACAGCACCGACACCTGGCCCGGTACGGAGTGCGGCGAGAAGCCGCCGGTCAAGGGTGCCAAGGCATCCGTCGCGGTCGATCAGGCCGCGACCTGTACCTCTCCCAGCACGGTCACGTTCTTCATCAAGAACGCGACCTGGGACGGAGAACCCGACCTGAGCCCCGGTACGCACTCTCGCTCGGCAACGGCGGACAAGGGTGTGGTGTTCGATGATGGCAAGCCGACCACGTCGGTAGCGTATACCATCGAAGACAAGAAGCCCGAACAGTCCACGGACCCCAAGGCCGACTGCTACGTCCCGCCGAAGACCACCGACGCCAAGTTCACGGCGCCTACGGTGATCGACAAGTGCGGGACTGCCGACGACAAGGTGGTTTTCGGCACTTCGGAAGACGGAACGTACTCGGAAGCCACCCTCGCGGGTGACAACGGGACGATCGTCCACGAAGTGACCTTCCACCCCGCGGTGGGGACGAAGGTTCCGGCCCCCGGTCCCGATGACACCTACGTCATCTTGAACGGGAACGCGGTCTGGACCTTCACCACCACCGACGAGAAGTGCCCTCCCCAGGAGGTTGGCAACAACCCCCAGTACAAGGCGGTTTTCTTCTGCGGCAAGGTAGTGCTGACGTTCTCGAACGCCGTCGGGCTGAAGCCCGGTGAAGTCGCCGACGATGCGGTCTTCACCTACACCGATGCCACCGGCAAGGAGCAGAAGGTCACCGTGGCAGCCGATGCGGCAGAGGTCACGATCCCCGTGGAATTCGCCGAGGATTCGGGCATCAGAACGGTGTTCTACGGTATCGAAGGCGGCTCTCGCGAGTTCGTCGAGGTACCGACCGATTGCAAGCCGAACCCGGTTCCGGTGACGCCGGAAGGGCCTACCTTTGTGGACAAGTGCGGCGTGGCGGATGACCGTTACGACGTGCCGGGTGAGCTGGTGAAGGCCACCTCGTCCACGGACAATGATGGCAACGTGGAGCGACGCGAAGCGTACGAAACCGACAAGGGGACGTACCAGGTCGTCGACACCACCATCGACGGGAAGCGCGACGTGGAGATCACCTTCACGACGAGTGTCCCGGCGGGGGTCATCACCGAACCTGGCAAGGGTGACACCTACGAGGTCGTCAACCACAAGGCGGTCTGGACCTACTCGTTCACCGACGAGAAGTGCCCCGTCCCGCCGACGACACCTCCCACCACGCCGCCGACGACACCGCCGACGGGCCACGAGGCTCCCCAGCCTCCGAAGCCTCCGGTGAAGGGATCGCTGGCAGCCACGGGCGGTGTCGCACCGCTCGGTGCACTGGCATTCGCCATCGGAGCCCTCGGGCTCGGTGCGGGCGTCCGGCTCTTCGACAAGCGGCGCCAGCGGAAGCATGCGTAACAAGGGTCATCACAGCCCGCCAGAACCCGCGTGAAACGGTTATTTCACTCAATTCGCCAGACGGGCGTCCTTTGAAGAAGTTCTTTGAAGATGCGGTTTTCAATAAGTACCATTGAAAACGAGAGGGGCCCTCACCCGAGGGCCCCTTTTCAATTGATAAAGCTTATTTCGAGAGCAGCCTCAGGACACACTGCTCATCGACGCTCAAGTACTTCTTCGGACGCATGTTTTCCATGGCGCGTCGGACTTCGGGAATCGTCACATCATCCTCCAACGCTTCAAACACGCGTGGATCGATATACGAACTCCGGGCAACTGCCGGAGTATTGCCTAACTTCTTAGAAACCGTCTTCACGATTTCAGTTACGCGTTTCTTACGAGCCGTCATGCTTTCTTCGGGGAGTTCTTCAGCAAGTAGGGAAGTGGTTGCGACCAGCGTACCGCCCCAAGTACGGAAATCTTTGG